>CAYZME010000045.1:0-16172 GCA_964479435.1 uncultured Oscillospiraceae bacterium | reverse complement strand
GCCGAAGCGGCACGAGAAGCCGGCTTGAAGTTCTGACGCTGGAGGTAACAGAATGCGCGTTGATGTCAACACACTAGACCTGAAAGAAAAAGTTATCCATATCGGACGCGTTGCCAAAACCGTCAAGGGTGGGCGCAACTTCCGCTTTGCCGCGCTGGTGATCGTCGGGGACGAGAACGGGCACGTCGGCAAAGGTTTGGGTAAAGCGGCCGAGATTCCCGAGGCGATCCGCAAAGGGATCGAAAACGCGAAAAAGAATTTGATTGCCATCCCCCTGAGTAATACCACGATTCCCCATGAAATCATCGGTAAATTCGGCGCGGGTAAAGTTCTCCTCAAGCCGGCCAGCGCCGGTACCGGCGTGATCGCCGGTGGTCCCGTACGCACCGTGTGTGAATTGGCGGGTATCAAGGACATCCGTACGAAATCCTTGGGCACAAACAACCCGAACAACATGGTCAACGCAACCATGTCAGGTTTGGCTATGCTCAAATCCCCCGAGTCGGTTGCCCGTTTGCGCGGCAAGACCGTCGAGGACATTCTCGATTAGGAGGAGGTACACATGGCCAAATTGAACATTACTCTTATTAAGAGCACCAGCGGCGCAAAAAAACCGCACATCGCGACGGTACGCGCGCTTGGCTTGACCAAGATCGGGCAGACCGTGCAACAAGAGGACAATCCGGCGACTCGTGGTATGCTGCAAAAGGTAGCCCACCTGATTCGTGTCGAGGCAGAATAGGAGGAAGATACCATGAGGTTGAATGAAGTCAAGCCTTCAGCAGGTTCCCGCCAGACCGCTTACCGAAAAGGCCGGGGCCCGGGATCTGGAAACGGCAAAACCGCGGGACGCGGCCACAAGGGACAAAAAGCGCGATCCGGCGGCGGTGTGCGCCCGGGATTTGAAGGCGGCCAGATGCCGATTTATCGCCGTTTGCCCAAGCGCGGCTTCAACAATAAACGCTTCGCTTTGCATTATATTGAAATCAATGTATCCGCGTTGGAGACGTTTGACAACGGCACCACCGTTGACGCGTCTGTGCTGAAAGAAGCAGGTGTGATCACGCTTCCCAAGGTAAACGACGGAATCAAAATCCTTGGTGACGGCAACCTGACAAAAAAACTCACCGTCAAAGCAAATGCTTTTACAACATCCGCAAAAGAGAAGATCGAAAAGGCTGGTGGAACGGCAGAGGAGGTATAGACTGTATGCCTGGTATGCTTGACACGATCGTCAACGCTTGGAAAACAGAAGACATCCGTAAAAAAATACTCTTCACCCTGGCGATGCTGGTGGTGTACTGTGTGGGAAAAGTGGTCCCGGTTCCCGGGATCGACCAGGCGGAGTTTACTGAGCTTCTCAAGCAGTTCGGCCAACTTGGCCAATTGATGGACATCATCTCGGGTGGCGCGCTGAATCAGGTTTCGCTCTTTGCCATGGGTATCACGCCCTATATCAACTCATCCATCATTATGCAGTTGTTGACCGTCGCGATTCCCGCCTTGGAAAACCTGCAAAAAGAGGGCGAAGAGGGCCGAAAAAAGATTACCCGGATTACCCGCTATGTGACCATCGGGTTGGCGTTATTTCAGGCCAGTGCTTTCCTCTACGCGACGCGCACAGCCATGTCCAGCTCTCTACCGCCATTTCTGGCCGCCGTGTTGATCGTTGTCTCCTTTACCGCCGGCACGGCTTTCATCATGTGGATCGGTGAAAAGATCGATCAGTTTGGCGTCGGCAACGGGATCTCTTTGCTGATCTTTGCCGGTATTGTTTCGCGCGGCCCGCAAATGATCAACGGTTTGATTATCGCTGTCAAAGACTGGTCTTATAATGTGAATGTTTTCGCGGCCATTCCGCTTGGACTGCTGGTCATTGCTTTTTCCATCGCGATTGTCGCTCTGGTCGTTTTTGTTTCCATCGCCGAGCGCAGAATTCCCATTCAGTACGCGAAAAGAGTTGTGGGCCGTAAGCAATATGGTGGGCAAAACACCTATTTACCGATCAAAGTAAACAGCGCGGGTGTTTTGCCGGTAATCTTTGCCATGTCCCTGCTGTCGATGCCTTCGACCATCGTTTCCTTCTTTTTCGCGTCGAGTACCGGCGCGGTCGCGACTTTCTTTAAGAACTTCGCCAACCAGCCTGTCTACTATCTGGCCTATGCCCTGCTGATTCTAGGTTTTACGTTCTTTTATTCCATGATTCAATTCAACCCGGTCGAGATCGCCAACAACCTGCAAAAAAATGGCGGTTTTATTCCCGGCATTCGCCCGGGCCGTCCGACCTCGGATTTTATCCTCCGCACCTCACGCAGATTGAACTGGTTTGACGCGTTGTTTTTGATGGTGATTGTCTTGACACCGGTTATTTTGGGTGCGATCACCAAATCCTCATCTTCCGTCTGGTTCGGCGGAACCGCGATCCTGATCCTTGTCGGGGTATCACTTGACCTGGTGAAACAAATGGAGTCCCAGATGATGATGCGGCATTACAAAGGATTTTTGGATTGAATAGCCTGTTATTACTGGGAAGGGCATCCGGTATACAAACCGGATGCCCTCCCTTTCGGCTTTTTGGAGGTAACCGATGAGGATCATCATGCTGGGAGCTCCCGGCTCGGGAAAGGGGACGGTCGCAGCCCAACTGTCGGCTACGTATGATACCCCGCACATCTCGACCGGAGACCTTTTTCGGCAACATATCCAGCAGGAAACCGCGCTTGGCAAACAGGCTGAATCATATATTCGCGCCGGCCAACTGGTTCCGGATGATGTGACGATTCGCATGGTAACCGGGCGACTGCAACAGCCGGACTGTCTCAAGGGATTTATCCTGGACGGGTTTCCGCGCACACCGGCGCAGGCCGACGCGTTGACAGATTGGTTGTCCCAAAAGGGACTCGCCATCGACCTGGTGATCAATCTGTTTGTCCCTGACCAAGTCATTTTGGATCGTATTTCCCAACGACGCGTTTGCGCATGTTGCGGGTGCGTGTACAACCTTCATTTTCGCCCGCCTTGTATGGAAGGTGTGTGCGATCGCTGCGGCGGTTGCCTGACGGTCCGCGCGGACGATCAACCTGCGACGGTTTTGCAGCGGCTGGAAACCTACCGGGAACGGACCGCACCCCTGATTGCTTACTATAAAGACAAGAAGTTGCTGCTGGAAGTAGACAATGAGCGGTCCAGCACGATCTCTGCCCAAAATATCATTGCTTATCTGACAGGCCGGCGCTGATATGTTTGTGGTAAAAACACCAGCCGAAATCGAAAAAATGGCCCGTGCGGGGCGGGTTGTGGCTTTGGTTCTGGACGCCATCGGGCAAGCGGTCCGACCGGGGATTTCTACTGCCGACCTGGACCGGATCGCCATGGAGTTGTTGTCTCGCGAACACGCTCTACCTTCTTTTCTTCATTACGGAGATCCGCCTTATCCGGCCGCCACGTGCATTTCAATTGATTCAGAAGTTGTACACGGAATCCCATCTACCGACCGCATCATCCGCGACGGGTCCATCGTCAGTGTGGATTTTGGCGCCGTTGTGGACGGCTGGCACGGGGATGCCGCACGTACATTCATCGTCGGCCGGGTGCCGGAAAAAGTGAAAAAATTGGTGCAGGATACCGAGGCCTGCTTTTGGCGCGGCTTTGACGCGGCTGTCCCGGGCAATCGGGTGGGGGATATCTCGCACGCGATTCAATCCTATGCTGAAAGCCTGGGTTACGGAGTGGTTCGGGTTTTGAGCGGGCATGGAATCGGCCAGCGCCTGCACGAGAGTCCCGATGTTCCCAATTACGGGCGGCCCGGTCGGGGAGCCCGCCTGGTTCCGGGGATGGTGATTGCCGTCGAACCCATGATCAACCTCGGCACCGCGGATGTGATCCTCCATGAGGATGGCTGGACAGTGGAAACGGCGGACGGTCAGCCCTCGGCGCATTATGAAAACACCATTGCCATCACCGCGGAAGGGCCACGGTTGCTGACGTTGCCGGGCGGCCGGAAGACGGTCCGCGTATGAGGAAATCCCAATTGTGCCTGCCGCCCGGTCACATCGTCCTGGCGTTGAGTGGCCGCGAATGCGGTAAAGCCTTTATTACCATCCGTTCCCAGTCCGGCACGACTCTGTACCTGGCGAATGGCGCGGGCCGGACATATGAAAAGCCGAAGCGAAAAAATATCCGCCATGTGAAGGATTGCGGTAAGCCCCCCGACGCGGACGCGTGGCTGTGCGGCCTTGCACAGATCCGCGACCCGGGCGCGCGCAACGCGCACATTCGCACCTATCTCAGGACCCAGCTGGAGCAAAGTGGTCTGACAGACAGAGACGATACAGAAATGAGAGGAAAGGAGGAAAACTGACACATGTCAAAAGAAGATGTGATTGAAGTGGAAGGCGTAGTAGCGGACTCGTTGCCCAACGCAGTCTTTAAAGTCAAGCTGGAAAATGGCCATGAGATCATCGCGCATATTTCCGGCCGCTTACGCCAAAACTACATCAAGATCCTGCCGGGCGACCGGGTGACCATCGAATTGTCCCCGTACGATCTCACGCGCGGCCGAATCACCTGGCGCGCGAAGTGACCGGTACGAAAATCTGTGATCAATCGTTTGTAGCGCTTGATTTTTAAGCAGATTCTGATAAACTACTTTAGCATGCGCTTGTTATGTACATCTTTCGTGCGCCACGAGAACGGTGCTGACAATCGCGGCAAGGAGGTTATGACCATGAAAGTACGACCATCCGTCAAACCGATGTGCGAAAAATGCAAAGTGATCAAACGCAAAGGCAAAGTCATGGTGATTTGCTCGGATCCGAAGCATAAGCAGAAACAAGGCTGACCGGCATAGCCGGTTTTCCGCTGTTGCGCACGACAGAGATTGTTTTGTGTCACCAGCGCCCGGCGGGATTGCCCGTTATTCGACAAACGGGCTCAAAATGGAGATTCCATGAGGGGTACGGCTGCCGTGGTTTCCACGTTCACCCCGATCATGTTGATCCGATATTGATTGAGACGTATTTAAACGGAGGTAACACACGAATGGCACGTATATCCGGAGTGGATTTGCCGAACGAGAAACGAGTCGAAATTGCCCTTACCTATATTTATGGGATTGGGCGCACGATATCCAACAAAATTCTCGAAGCCTGCGCGATCGATCCCGATACGCGGGTCAAAGATCTGACCGAAGACGAAATCGCCAAAATAAGAGATACGATTGAAAACAATTACCGCGTGGAGGGTGATCTCCGGCGCGAAGTTGCGCTTAACATCAAGCGGTTGGTTGAAATTGGCTGCTATCGTGGCCGCCGCCACCGCCAGGGGCTTCCTGTTCGCGGGCAACGGACAAAGACCAATGCCAGGACCCGTAAAGGCCCCAGCCGCGCGATCGCCGGCAAGCGTAGATAAGGAGGAACCCGACACATGGCAAAAGCAGCAAAAAGATCGGCTGCCCGTCCGAGAAGAAGAGAGCGAAAGAATATTGATCGCGGTACAGCGCATATTCATTCGACATTTAATAATACGATTGTTACGATCGCCGATCCCGGCGGCAATGTGATTTCCTGGTCGAGCGCTGGCGCGATGGGAATGAAAGGCTCCCGCAAAGGCACCCCGTTCGCGGCCCAGCAGGCCGCGGAGAGCGCCGCGCGGACAGCGGCCGATCACGGCATGCGCACGGTCGAGGTCTACGTCAAAGGGCCCGGTGCCGGCCGCGAAGCCGCCATCCGCTCTTTACAGGCAGCGGGTCTCGAAGTCGTAATGATCAAAGATGTCACACCCATTCCGCACAATGGTTGCCGGCCGCCCAAGCGGCGCCGAGTCTGACCCCGGAGGTATAGTGCAACATGGCTAGATATACAGAAGCTGTCTGCAGGCTTTGCCGCAGAGAGAATGAAAAGCTTTTTCTCAAGGGCACCCGCTGCTTTACGAGTAAATGCGCCATTTCCCGCCGCTCTTATGTCCCGGGTCAACACGGCCAGGGTCGTAAAAAAGTATCCGAATACGGCACACAATTGCGTGAAAAGCAGAAGACCAAACGTTTCTACGGTCTTTTGGAAAAACAGTTCCATAAAACATATTTGACCGCATCGCGCCTCAAAGGGAAGAGCGGTGAGAATCTCCTGCGCCTGCTGGAATTGCGTATGGACAATATTGTGTATCGTATGGGACTGGCCTCTTCCCGGGCGGAAGCTCGCCAATTGGTCACGCATGGGCATTTTACTGTAAACGGTAAAAAGGTGAACATTCCGTCCATTGTCCTCAAAGCAGGGGATGAAATCGCGGTTCGCGAGCGTTCGCGCACCTCACCGAAATTCCGTGACTTGCCGGAACGGTTGACTCCGCAATGGCTGTCTTTTGACCGTGAGGCCCTGAAGGGGAGTATCGTGCAGATTCCGACCCGCGAGGATGTCGATCTGGAAGTCCGCGAGCACCTGATCGTCGAGCTCTACTCGAAATAAAGCTCCCTTTGCAGCATCGCGCCGCGGCGGTCCGCGTCGCGCCCGTCCTGATAGAGGAGGAAACGGATGATTGAAATAAACAAGCCTGTGATTGAATGTGTGGAGGAAATTGCGGACGGTTCATACGGCAAGTTTGTCGTTGAACCGCTGGAACGTGGATACGGAATCACGATGGGCAACTCTCTACGCCGAGTTTTGCTTTCCTCTTTGCCGGGCGCGGCGGTGACGGCGATTCGTATTGAGGGTGTGCTTCATGAATTTTCAACTGTCACGGGATTGATCGAAGACATGACCGAGATCATTCTCAACGTGAAAGGCATCCGCGCCAAATTGCATGTGGATGGTCCCAAAACGGTTTATATCAGCACGGATGAGGGCAGAACCGGCGTTGTCACAGCCGGCGATATCGTCCGGGACGAAGAGATTGAGATCATGAACCCCGATCAGCCAATCGCCACCCTCAACGGCGAAGGGCGCCTGTTCATGGAATTGACCATCAGCAGGGGACGCGGTTACAATACGGCGGATCGCAACAAGTGGCCCAATCAGCCGATCGGCGTAATCCCCATTGATTCCATCTTCACGCCGGTGAAAAAAGTCAATTACGGCGTGGAGGACACCCGTGTCGGTCAGTTCACCGATTTTGACAAATTGACTTTGGAAGTCTGGACAGACGGGACACTGACAGCCGGCGAAGCGCTCGGCCTGGGGGCGGGCATATTGAGTGAGCATCTTTCCTTGTTCATTGCCCTGAACGAATCGGCCGCCAGCCCCAGTTTTCGAGATTCAGGCGAGGGCGCCGGCCACAATCGCGAGCTGGAAAAGTTAATCGAAGAACTCGATTTTTCTGTTCGCACGTATAACTGCCTCAAGCGTGCCGGCATCAATACCATTGGCGATTTAGCGATTCGCTCGGAAAATGAGATGATGAAGGTTCGTAACCTGGGTAAGAAATCACTGGAAGAAGTCATCGAGAAATTAAACGAATACGGATTGACCTTGGCTGACGGCAAAGAATAAGCCCGTTCATCCCATCGTTTCTTCGTTTACAGGAGGATAAGGCCATGCCTGCACACAGAAAACTCGGACGTGCAACCGATCTGCGCCTCTCCATGCTCAAAGGCATGGTGACCGATCTGGTTCTATACGGTCGGATTGAAACCACCGAGGCGCGCGCGCTTGAAGTCAAGCGTATCGCCGAAAAACTGATCACCATCGCCGCCAAGGAAAAAGACCATTTTGAGACACGCGAAGTTTTGAAATCATCCGCCAAAGTCGACAGCAAAGGACGCAAAGTCCTGGTGTCTAAAAAATCCAAAAACGATGTGCGGTATGACGCGGTGGATCGCGAGACCAAAACCGAAATGGTTCAGGTCGATTACCCCAGTCGCCTGGCCGCGCGGCGCCAAGCCATCCGTTGGCTCAATCGCAGCCGCAATGCCGATGGAGAGGCGCTCAACCCGGTCGACAAGCTCTTTAATGAAATCGCGCCAAAATTTGCCGGCCGCGCCGGAGGATATTGCCGTGTGATCAAATTGGGACCCCGCCGCGGCGATGCTGCCGAGATGGCCATTTTGGAATTTGTAGAATAGCTGGCAACCAATCGTCTCTGGCATTTCAACCATACAGCAGCGGGAAGGGGCAGGCGATTGGCTTGCCCTTTTACGCATCATCGTGTGCGAGTTGAATTTGTCTACGCGTGGAATGGAAGTGTATGGAAACGTTTATTCAAGTTGAACGGGTCCGGTTCGAATACGATCGCAATACCGTTTTTGCGCTCATGGCGGTCAAAGACGTTACGTTGGATATCCCCAAAGGAGAGCACATCGCCATTTTGGGACGCAATGGATCGGGCAAGTCGACCTTGGCGCGCTTGCTCAACGGTCTCGAAGTGCCGGACGTGGGCCGTGTGCTCGTGCTGGGACGCGACACGTCGGACGACGCCGCGGTCTGGGATATACGCCGTGCCTGCGGGATGGTGTTTCAAAACCCCGACAACCAGATTGTCGGCACCACGGTCGAAGAAGACGTGGCATTCGGACCGGAGAATATCGGTATGCCGCGCGCGGAGATGCGTTTGGCGGTGGATCAGGCGTTGGATTATGTCGGTCTGTCGGATTATGCGACCAAGGAACCGCATCTGCTGTCCGGAGGCCAGAAGCAAAAATTGGCCATCGCCGGCATCCTGGCCATGCAGCCGCAGTGCCTGATCCTGGACGAAGCGACCTCGATGCTGGATCCCGTGAGCCGCATGGATTTCATTCGGCTTGTGACTCAATTGGTGAGCGAGAACCGCTTAACGGTTGTCAATATCACACACAATATGGAAGAAGCATTATTGGCGGACCGGGTCCTGGTGCTCTCGGAAGGGAAAGCCATTTTGGAGGGCACGCCGGCGGAAATATTTGATCATCCGGAGCAAATCCGCGCGGAAGGGCTGGATGTACCGGCCCATATCGAAATCGCGCATCAATTGGCGCAGATGGCCGGTGTGCCTTTGCGACCGCTGGAAGCATCGTCACCCCGTGAAGCGGCGCTGGCCATCATGCGCGTGCTGACGGAAGCCAAACCGTTTGCCGCGCCCACATCCCGGCAACAAGATGCGAGCCGGGCTTTCTCGCGCACAGAGGATGATGTCGTCATCGACGTCGCCCATTTGTCCCATACCTATACACCGGACACCCCGTTTGCCACCGAATCCCTTCACGATGTGACCTTTTCGTTATACGCGGGCGAGCTGCTCGGGGTTGTCGGCCACAGCGGTTCGGGAAAGTCGACGCTCATCCAGCATCTGAATGGCTTGATCCGTCCCAAGGCGGGAATTATCAATGTGCTGGGATTGGATCCGGCGGTGAATGCCGATATACGCAAGATTCGCCAACGCGTTGCCTTGCTGTTCCAATATCCGGAGCACCAGCTCTTTGAAGAAACTGTTTTTGCGGATATCGCGTTTGGCCCGCGCAAAATGGGATTGGATTCACATGAGGTGGAACAACGCGTCCAAGAAGCGGCGCGAATTGTCGGTTTGACCGCAGCGGATCTGGAACGTTCGCCTTTCGAGTTGTCGGGTGGGCAACGCCGACGTGCCGCGATCGCCGGCGTCCTGTCAATGAAACCGGATATTCTGGTGTTGGACGAGCCGGCGGCCGGGTTGGACCCGGCCGGTCGCGATGAGATTCTCGGATACGTCGCGGGATTGCGTGAGCAGGGAATCACCATCTTGTTGGTTTCGCATAGTATGGACGATATCGCCCGCCTCGCGGATCGGATTCTGGTGCTCAGTGAAGGCCGCGCGATTTGCGCGGGCACTCCGGCCGAGGTGTTTGGCCGGCCCGAAGAGATGGCCGCGGCCGGTCTATTGCCGCCGGCGACCGTCGCTTTTTTGCTGGAATTGAAAAAGCTTCTGCCCACGGTTCATCCGGCCTGCTTTACGGCCGAAAGCGCAGCCGCCGAGATTGTACGCGCGTGGCGGGAAAGAGGTGAGGGGTTATGATGGATAACATCACCCTGGGCCGGTATTACCCCGGGTCATCGCCGCTCCATCGGATGGATCCGCGCCTCAAGATCGTGGTCGCTGTCTTGACGATGGTGTCGGTTTTTATCGCCAAAAAGCCTTTGGCGATCGTTTGGCTTGTGATGGGCATCAGCAGTGTGGTCGCGCTTTCCCGCATTCCGTTTCGCCAGGTCGCGCGCAGTGTACGCCCGATTTTGTTTGTGATCCTGTTTGCTTTTTTTCTGAACCTGTTTACGATACCCGGCGATGAATGGCTGCGCTTGGGTCCTCTGCGGATTACAGACCGCTCGTTGGAGACCGCCATCCGCATGGCGATCCGGCTGGTTTTGCTGATCGTGTCTACATCGGTTATTCTCACTTTGACCACCACGCCCATCCTCATAGCAGACGCCTTGGAGTCCTTGCTCAAACCGCTTGAACGATTGCGCTTCCCGGTGCACGAACTGGCGATGATGATGTCCATCGCGCTGCGGTTTGTGCCGACTTTGTCCGAGGAGACCGGCAAGATTATGAAAGCGCAATCCTCACGAGGTGCGGATTACGATACGGGTGGTGTGATTCAAAAGGCAAAAGGGCTGGTTTCGGTGCTGGTGCCGCTCTTTATCTCGGCCTTTCGCCGCGCGGAAGATTTGGCGGTAGCCATGGAGGCTCGTTGTTATCGCGGCGGAAAAGGACGGACCAAATTGAAAGTCATGCAAATGACGCGGCTGGATATTGTGGCGATTGCCTGCCTTATAATCTTCCTTGCGGTACTGGCGGTTTTGCAATTTGGCCGGCTGACTTTCTGATCATGGGTTCTGAAGCTGACCGTACATCCGAGCGCGGATCGAGCGGGCAATCCGGGAGGCGCATATGGACTGGTTCATCGGGATCGATTTAGGCGGCACACAATGCGCGGCGGGAATTGTGGACGCGGCAGGACAGATTCTGGCGCGCGACACCATTCGCACCGGCGCGGAACGACCGCCACAGGTTATTTTAGCTGCCATTGCAGAGCAAGTCGGGCGCCTGGTGAGCAGTCTGGGCGCGGATCGCTCCCATGTACGCGCGATCGGGATGGGGGCGCCAGGAACCCCTGACAACCATTTCGGTTACTATGTCTATTCCAGCAACCTGCCGTTCCGCCCGGACACCCCTATCCGCAAAGCATTGGAAGCAGGTGCCGGGGTCCCGGTTCATTTGGCCAACGATGCCGCCTGTGCGGCGCTGGCCGAAGCGCGGGCCGGTGGCGCGCGGGGCGTGGACAGCGCAGTTACTTTGACGTTGGGAACAGGGATTGGCTGTGGACTGGTATTGCAGGGGCGGATGTACCGGGGTTTCAACCAGGCGGCGGGCGAATTTGGTCATTCGGTGCTGGTTCCCAACGGGGTTGCTTGCCCGTGTGGCCGCAAAGGATGTTTTGAGCAATATGCTTCCGCCACGGCACTGATTCGCGAGACGCGGCGCGCCATGGCGCGAGAACCGCAATCCTTGTTACATCGGACCGCACGCGAGCAAGGTGAAGTGGACGCGAGAACCGCTTTTCTGGCCGCGCGCGCAGGGGATTCGGCCGCGTCGCGGATCGTAGAAGATTATTTGCGTCTCCTTTCCGAGGGTGTAACCAATCTTGTGAACACACTCATGCCGGACGTATTGTTGCTGGGCGGAGGTGTAGCCAATGAAGGCGCATCTCTGCTTTCAGCGGTGCGTGCTTTTGTTGACGCCCATGCCTATTACGGGGAAGGAGTCGCTCATACTCGTATCGGCCTGGCCCAGTTGGGAAATGACGCCGGTATCATCGGCGCGGCCTTGATGGCCGCGGACGAACTAAACGGATGAACCGCTCCATCGCGCTGGTAACCGAATATGATGGGACCCGGTTTTATGGCTGGCAAAGCCAAAAAGGCGGGCGAACCGTTCAGCAGACGCTCGAACAGGCATTGACCAGGTTATTTTCCCAGCCGGTCCGCTTGACCGGCTGCAGCCGCACCGATAGCGGCGTCCATGCCGCCGGCCATGTCTCGCACTTTAGCGCCTGCGGCAGCATTCCCACCGAACGGATTCCTTTCGCGCTCAACGCGGTGTTACCGGAGGATCTGGCGGTGCGGTTGGCGGTGGACGTGCCCGCCGCTTTTCACGCACGCTATGACGCCAAAGCCAAGCAATATATGTACAAAGTGCAAAACACCCGCTGGCGCCCGGCGTTGGCACACCGCTTTTTATACCATGAGCCGCGACCGTTGGATGTGAGGGCGATGCGTGCCGCCGCCACGCATCTGTTGGGAAGTCATGATTTTACGTCCTTCATGGCGGCCGGCTCTTCCGCAAAAACCACGGTGCGGCATATCTATGATATTCAGGTCGACCATGACCCCGGACCTCATCTCATCACGATTCGGGTCACAGGCGATGGATTCTTGTATAATATGGTTCGAATCCTTGCCGGTACACTTGTATATGTGGGGTTGCACAGATATACACCAGACGATGTCCCGGGCATAATATCCGCTTGTGACCGGCGGCGGGCGGGGAAAACGCTGCCCGCGCGAGGCCTGACATTGTCAGCTGTATATTACGATTTGCATAGCCGCATAGAGACGCTTGAGGGAGATCTGTTGTTTCCCCATTCAGAGCAGGATCACGCGGCCGTTGCGCCCAAAGGAGAAGAAGATGGCACCTGATAGTAAATGGACAGATCGCACCAATATGACGATGCTGACCGACTTTTATGAGCTCACCATGTCCCGCGGTTACCTGGACAACGGCATGGAAAACACCTACGCGTATTTCGATTTATATTTCCGCAATGTGCCGCAAGGTGGCGGTTACGCGATTATGGCGGGCGTGGAGCAGATGGTCGATTATTTGCAGTCGCTGCATTTTACGGCGGCCGATTTGGATTTTCTGCGCAGTACCGAGCAGTTTGACGAAGGTTTTCTCGCTTACCTGCGCGATTTCCGTTTCGCTTGTGATGTCTGGGCGATTCCGGAAGGCACGCCCATTTTTCCCGGCGAGCCGATTGTCAAAGTGCGTGGCCCCATCATCCAGGCGCAGATGATCGAAACCATGCTTCTGGTCACCATCAACCATCAGAGTCTGATCGCTACCAAAAGCGCGCGGATCGTGCGCGCCGCCAAAGGCCGCGCTGTCATCGAGTTTGGCGCCCGTCGCGCCCAGGGGTACGACGCGGCCGTGCTCGGCGCGCGGGCGGCCTATATTGCCGGAGTCAACGGGACTTCCTGTACGATTTCCGGCCAGCAGTTCGGCATTCCGCTCTCAGGGACGATGGCGCACTCGTGGATTCAGATTTTTGACAACGAGTTTGACGCGTTCAAGGCATACGCGCAAGTCTACCCCGACAACACCATTTTGCTCGTCGATACCTATAATGTGCTTCGGTCCGGCGTGCCCAACGCCATCCGTGTGGCCAAGGAAGTACTTGAACC
This sequence comes from uncultured Oscillospiraceae bacterium, assembly GCA_964479435.1. Lineage (GTDB taxonomy): Bacteria > Bacillota > Clostridia > Saccharofermentanales > UBA5734 > JAAYKS01. The sequence continues at coordinate 2,772 of CAYZME010000045.1, read as the reverse complement.
CATGGGCAAAAAATTGCGCGGGATCCGTATCGACAGCGGAGACCTGACGTATTTATCTCAAAAGGCACGCACGATGCTGGATGAAGCCGGATTGGCCTATGTGAGGATTACCGCGAGCAACGCGTTGGACGAGATCATCATCCGCGACCTGATCCAGCAGGGAGCTCACATCGATTCGTTCGGTGTAGGGGAGAGGCTGATCACGTCGCGGGCAGAACCGGTCTTTGGCGGTGTCTATAAGCTGGTCGCGATTGAGCGCGATGGTGAAGCCGTACCGCGGATGAAATTATCCGAGAACGAAGGCAAAATTACCAACCCGTGTGACAAAGAGGTGTGGCGTTTCTATGACCGCGAAACCGGCAAAGCGCTGGCGGATCTGATCACCATCGCGGGCGAAGCCATCGATGAAACAAGGCCGTACGAGATTTTCGACCCCATCCACACCTGGAAGCGCAAAGTGTTGGAAAACTATACAGTACGCCAGTTGTTACGACCTGTATTTCAGGGTGGCGTTTGTGTATATGAACACCAGCCGATCGAGGCGGTCCGCGCGTATTGCACGGAGCAATTGGCAACCCTGTGGGAGTCCATCAAACGGTTTGAAAACCCTCAAGTCTACTATGTTGATCTGTCCCAGTCGTTGTGGGATATTCGTGATCGACTGATGCGAGAAAACCAAAGCAAACTGTAATCGGTGGGTTCCGGAGGGACCAGCCGAATAAAAAACAAACAGAGGAGATATGACATGCAGATCCAGGCAAAATTGACTATGCAAGACGGGGCCGAGATTACGTTGGCACTCGATCCGGCACAAGCCCCCAACACGGTGCGGAATTTCGTTTCCCTCGCACGTAAGAATTTTTATAACGGCCTCATCTTTCATCGGGTTATACCCGGGTTTATGATCCAGGGCGGTTGCCCGGACGGGACCGGCATGGGTGGCCCGGGCTATTGCATCAGCGGCGAGTTTTCCCGCAACGGCCACGCCAATACCATACGGCATGCGCGTGGTGTCATCTCGATGGCACGGGCAATGCAACCGGACTCGGCAGGATCCCAGTTTTTTATTATGCATCAGGATTCGCCGCATCTGGATGGGCAGTACGCGGCTTTCGGGCACGTGACCGCGGGGATTGAAGTGGTCGATGCCATCGCGGCGGTACCGACCGGGGCCAACGACCGCCCCCGGATGGATCAAAAAATCCGCGATATCGTCATTGAGACCGACGCGGAAGCCGAAGCTTTTTTGACCGAGCCGTTAAAAGTGTGAAACCTCGACGCATGAGGCGCGTGAAGCCCTGTGCGGAGATAGGGCTTCACGCGCTCAAAAATAGTTGAGGCACAACTTCGCTTTCGCGCTCATTTTATGTAAGGTACGCCGGCCCGTTGACATCGTTGATTAAAGACAGTACAATTACGCTTGCTGTTAAAAGCATGCGCCCGTAGCTCAACTGGATAGAGCGTCTGGCTACGGACCAGAAGGTTGTGGATTCGATCTCTGCCGGGCGCGCCAGAAAACCCCTGTGGTCTAAGACCACAGGGGTTTTGCGTTTTCAATAAATGGGCCGGAACCCCAAGTATATGGCTTGCTTTACAGAGCTACTGCGGTCGCTATATGGCGTACCAGTATGTGGGGAACGCGTGAGATGAGGTTATTTTTTCCAGTGCGTGATATTAATTAATCACAAAATTAAGAAATCATATATATTCTATTATTAATAATCGTTATCGCTACATCCCATTCTTTACGGTCGCGCCTTGAAATCATTGCGCGCGGAGAGAGCATAAGAAGACTGTTGTTTTGGGTGATCTGTAGAAAGAGAATGTACTCTTCACCTACTAAGGGTTTAATTGGCAGAACCATTTGACGGGGTAACGTGTATTTCCGATCTGAATCTTTTAGGATGTCAATATCCTGGCCAACACCACAGATAAAGGTGCCTTCCGATCCGGCTTCGACTACAGTGAATGTGATTTTGATGATCAAATCAGCTTTCTTTACCCATTCGCCCGCATCATCTGCCTCCAACTTCACACGCTCAATAAAATCTTTGGGAACCGTATGGATTTCCGGCGAAGACAGAATGGATTTGAGAGGGTCCTGCACAAAGGTGTCATCTATGAATGGGTAATATTGCCTCAATAATGACTCATTGGACAAATCGATGCATCCTTCATTGAGAAGGAAATCAGCTGTATAAGCAACAATCGGTACTGGAAAAACCACAACATCCGCCATTAAGGCAAAGACCAGGTACTTCTCACCCGGTTTTCTTTCAACGGGAATCTTTTTCGACGAAATGATCTGGAACATGGAATCTGACAAGGATGAAGCGGATTTGACCATCCGCTCGATGTCAAAGACATCGTGTTCCCACGAGGTCACACCTTCAACCGCTACTTTGCCGAGATAGGTCCCAATAAAGATGTGTGACGAATTCGAAATCAGCGCATCCAGTGCTTGGACCGGCACATATTTGACCTCAAGTTTCGCAGCGGTATGAGAAGTTGTATGTGCGTTTGTGGAGGCTACATGAGAAGTCGTTTCCGACTCGCTGTACGCGCAAGAAGGAGCGGTCGCAATCAAAGCCAGCAAAAAAAACGCAAGGATGCACTTTCGAGTCGGGAGAATCACTTTTTAATCCAACTCCTTTTGACGCGAGTGATTATGCAAAATGAACAAATTAAAAATGATCATGACGGTTATTTTGATAATATCGCACAAGTTGTATGCGCGCAAGGCCACGAGGCTTGATTGCACAAAGGGGAAGC
>CAYZME010000044.1:9483-16291 GCA_964479435.1 uncultured Oscillospiraceae bacterium | reverse complement strand
TTTTTTGGCAGCGCGATCTCCAATTTCGGCGTCGAGCCTTTTTTGCAGGACTTTCTCGCGATGGCGCCCCCACCCGGGCCGCGCGCGTCTTCCGCCGGCCCGATCGACCCGGTGGCCGATCCGTTTACAGGGTTTGTTTTCAAGATCCAGGCCAATATGAACCCCGACCACCGCGACCGTATCGCGTTTTTGCGCGTCTGTTCCGGGCGTTTTGAGAAGGGGATGGAAGTGAACCACGCTCGCAGCGGCAAAAAAATCCGCCTGGCGCAACCACAGCAGTTTATGGCCCAGGATCGCAACATCGTCGAGGAAGCCTGGCCCGGCGATATCATCGGCGTGTTCGACCCGGGGACTTTCGGCATCGGTGACACCCTGTATACCGGTGGGCGCGCGTTGCGGTTCGAGGACATCCCCACGTTCCCGCCCGAAGTGTTCGCGCGGGTGGCGCCGGCCGATTCCATGAAGCGCAAACCCTTCCTCCGCGGCGTGGAGCAACTGACACAGGAGGGCGCCATCCAACTGTATAAACAGCCCGATATCGGCACCGAGACCTATATCGTCGGCGTCGTCGGCCAACTGCAATTCGAAGTCCTGGAGCACCGGTTGCAAGCGGAATATGGTGTGCGAATCCGCCGCACCGATCTGCCCTACCGCCACGCACGCTGGATGGCAGCCGCGAATGGCGCGGTGCCGGATCCCGAACGCATGACCCTCACGAGCACATCGATGGTGGTGTTGGACCGGCATGAAAACCCGGTGCTCTTGTTCGAATCGGAATGGGCGATTCAATGGGTACTCGATCGCAACCCCGGCCTGCAACTGAACGAAATCTCCGGAAACCAGAGAAGTTAGCGGACCGCCGCGCTTGTGTGCCCGAAATGTAACATAAGCAGGTTGCGGAATCCACCTGATTCATATAGCATTTAAAAATGTAACAGGTCAGTGAAACGGACGCCTTCACTCCTTGTGGCGCGGCTCTCGCCTGCGCCTGCCAACGGAGGTTTTGCATAGGGGGGATCTTATGCGTACTGCCACGGGTTCAGTTGTCCCAAGGCTTTGTTTAGTCACCCACTCTAAAAAAGGGATGGCTCTCATGGTCGCGGTATCGGTCTTTGTGATCGTGAGCATCATTCTGGCCTCGATTGTTTTTGTCTTCCAGAACAATCTCTCGCAGGCCAGCGGCCAGGAAGAGCGCATGAAAGCCTACTATCTGGCGCTGGCGGGCATCGAGTTGGGCTATAGCGCCCTGGTCCGCAACACCAACACCGACCCCAACTCAGACCCGGTTTACTATTACACACAAGTATTGCGCACAACAACGACGACTCCTTTGACGGAGGAAATCACGTTGGAGGGGGGCGACGTGACCATTGTCGCCAAGCGGATCAATAACAATGGCGATCCCTGGATCGAAATCCGCGCGACCGGCCGCACCTCCAAAGACGTCACACGCACCAGCACCATGCGCTTCCGCGTCGACAATCCGGCGATTCTGACGCGTGAAAACGGATGAGTCGCGCCCGGGCAACAGCCGCCGGTACGGCGACGGAGGGACGAATATGAGAACGAAAATGAAAAAGAATAAAAAAGGCCTGACCCTGGTCGAACTGATTTTGGCGATGGCGCTGCTGACCACCGTAATCACGTTGGCGTTCAGCATGTTTACGGGGAGCTTACGGGCGCAGAACGTGGGCTTTGAAGAAGCCAGTCTGCAATCCTCCGCACGCATCGTCTCAGAAACCGTCAACCAGGTGGTGCGCTATTCGTCGGCGGTCTTTACCATCCCCCGCACCAGTTTCCGCGAGGACAATCTGACCGATGGCTGGGATTATATCGGCCTGACGAACGATCAGACCGAGATCGTGCGCTATACATACGATGGCACGACGCATCGGCGCGAAACGCTGGTCGAGGCGCAACCCGGCATCACCTATACCCTGCGTTTTCAAAAAGAGGAGCGCGACAACAGCAACAAAGTCCTGCGCTTTACGATCGAAGCGATCAAAGACGGCGCCTCGCAAGGCCGCATCTCCATCGAATCCCAGCTGGAAGCCCTCAACTCACTGCAAATCATCGACCGCGGCACCTTGGCGGACGGGGCGACCGCCGTCGCCTACCGCGACGATTCGCGCCCCTTTGCCGTGGTGGGCACGGTGGCGATGGTCTTTGATACATCCGGCAGCATGAAAGAGGATGTGAACGGCAATTCGACGCGCACCGCATCCAAAGAGCGGATCTACATCCTCAAAGAAGAGGCGCGCAAACTGGTCGACGAGTTCGCCAAAGAGGACAATTTGTATATCACGCTGGTGCCCTTTTCGACTTCCGCCAACGGCACCTATAGCTTTGTCAACGCCAAAACCCACGCCGCGCAACTCAAAAGCCAGATCAACAACATGGAGGCCATCGGCGGCACCAATACCGGCGACGGCATGCGGCGGGCGTATTACGCGATCCGGGAATACAATGAACAGCCCGCGCTGGACGTCACACCCAAAAACTTTTTGATCATCCTCGTCGACGGCGAGACCACTTACGCGAGCGGCACCCGCAGTTCGGGCGGGGGCGGCGGCCCTGGTGGCGGCGGTCCGGGTGGTGGCTCTGGCGGCCGGGTGACGTACATCACGCGCAGCGGCAACATCAACGAAAACAATGAAATTGTCGGGACGGGCAACACAACGACCACCGAGGTCACCGAATACGACAACCTGATCTCCGCGACCATCAAAAATTACCGCAACAGTGTGGGGGACGGGGTCAAAGTCTACGCGATCAGTTTCTCCAACTCCCGGGATCTTTTCAACCACATCCGCAACGTCGCGACAAACGCGGGCGCTCATACGTCCAACGTCTATCCGTACAGTGATGACCGGGATCTGGGCGCCATTTTTGAGACCATCCGCCAGGACATCCTCAACGATCTGTGGGTGGTCAATGGCCCGGCCTAAACGCGTGAGGGGAGGCGATGAAATGAAAAAGCGACAAGGGTTTACCCTGCCCGAAGTATTGGTCTCCATCGCGCTGTTGGGCCTGATTGCCATCGGCCTGCTGTCGGCCCTCACCGGATATGTCCGCTATATTGGCATGACCAAAGATATCACTGAGGATGTTTTCCTCGCGCAAGAAAAGCTGGAGCTCGAGATCCAAACGGTCAAAGATAAACTGCGCGCGGGCTATATCAGCGGGTACGACGAACACACCTATTCCGTGTTCGGACATACCCTGGTCGGCTACCCGTTGTCCCACCAGGTCGACCAGCATGTGCTCAACACCGTCGTCGGCTCGGCGGTGCCCATCGACTTGCCGGTGCCGCGTGTGGAATCGATTGACGCCAAACTGGTCCGCGGCACGACGACCCAGAGCGGAAACTTCGCTTATGGCGAGAACGTGAACGGCCAAGCCCTGTCCGCGGCCGGCACGTACACCATCGCCGCGGGAGAGCCTTCTTTTATCAACAAAATCCAATGGTACGCGTCCCGGGAAGGCTTTAATATTCCGATGGCCCTGGTGCCCTCCGAGATTGAGATCGGTTCCAGATACCCCCGTTTCCCCGAGGACTACGAGCCCATCCATCACGCGAACGGGATGACACTGAGCGGACTGAACAATTACATCGGCCGCCACATCGTTTTTACCGTCACACCGGTCGCCAAATCGCTCAAGATGGGATCGACCGCCAGCAGCGAGCCGCTGTTTATCGGCGGCCCCCCGGTTTTGACCAATTTGCGTTTACACCTGGATGCCTCGATGATCTCGCGGGACGACATCGTCACCCAGGTGCGCGCGGACGCGTCAGACCCGAGCCGTATACTCTATTGGATCAAAGAGTGGCCCAATCTGGCCGCGGCGCTTTCCTCCCCGGTTCCGGCGGCTCGCCAGACCACGGCTTCCAAACAGCCCTTGCTGAGTGAAGTGTCCTATATTGAAGATGAATTCCCCGGCGTATGGGGATTACAGGCCGGCGCCGGCACAACCGAAACGGGCATGTCGGTCGCTTCCTTTAACCCGACCTCCGCCACTTCCATGACCATAATCCTGGTGGTTCGCGCGGATGCCGCGGCACTCAACGGACCCATTTTGCGCGGGGGCAACTGGGAGATTGGCCGCCAGAGCGCGAGCGGGCCGTTGGGCGTTTCTTTGGGCAGCGGCAGCACCCTCCGGCGGCTGAACGCCGACGTGGATCTCGGGCTGGACGCGGAATGGCATGTCGTCGCCGCCGTTATGAACCGCACACGGCTCAATCTGCACATCGACCAGAATCCGGCCTATCAACTGAGCTGGAGCGGCAACATCAACATCCAGACCAGTGGCGTCGAAATTTTTACCTCCCATGCGGACATCGCGGAAGTGATGATCTACAATGGCGATTTGACCGGCAGCGATCTGGAATCCGTCAAGAGCTGGTTGCTGCAAAAATACAAACCCAATATTACCCCATGGAGCATCCGCCAACTCTATCCGCTGTCGGGAACCGTTGAGCAGGGCGGAGAATATTATCTGCCGGCGACGGTGTCGGCCCGCCTGGTCGACGGCACCAAATTGAACGTCGCGGTAGACTGGAATCCGGCCATTGCGGACACCTCCTCCCCCGGCACGCACACCTTCATCGCCACCGCCCGTGAGGATACCAGCAAGACCACCATCCTGACATTGGACGTGCTGGGCATCGACGAAATCCCCGCTTTGGCTGAATCGTTTTACCAGAACACGGGATCGGTCTTTACCTTGCCGGTCGAGGTGCCGGCGCTCTTTGCCGATGGCGTCACGCGCGAGGTCGCCGTGGTGTGGGACCGCCCGACGGTGAGTCTGGCCACAGTCGGGCAAACGGTTGTCAATGGGTACGCGGTGTTGGACCACACCATCACGGCACAATTTACGGTGACGGTATTGTCCAACCCGATCACCCGGATTACGTTGAGTCCGTCCACCATTTATATGCTGAGTGGCATCGCGAACACCGTCACCCTCAACCCGGTGATCAGCCCGGCCTCTGCATCCGGTGAAACACTGCTGTGGGAAAGCAGCAACCAATCGGTTGCCCGCGTGTCCGAGGACGGTGTCGTCAGAGGCTACAGCAAGGGCGTTGCCACCATTACGGTCCGGGCGGCCTCCAAGCCGACCATACAGGCGACCTGTACGGTGCGTGTCGATCAGTCTGCCGAAATGAGCAGCTACAGCGGGACACAGTACCAATCGAACAACAACAATTCGCGGGCGCTCAACTTCACAACCAATCCGAGGACGCCCGGTGTTTACAGCGCGACTTTCCAAAACAACAACTTCCGCGCCTACCGCATCGACATTGTGCTGTCCGACGCCACAGCGACCGCGACCGTGGTGCAGCCCTCCTGGTTTAGAATCGGTCAGCGCGTCACCAGCCAAAACAATCCGGAAAGGGTTGTGATTCGCGTCAGTGCGCCGGGGATGATCTCGACCGATTACACGTTTGTGATCAATCGATAAGAGCAGGAAGCGAAAAGAAAAAGGGGTTGTCGCCTGGCGACAACCCCTTTTTAATCCCCAAAACGCCTCAGGGTAGCATCCGTTTATCGAGGACGCGGCGGATTTTCCCCTCCGAGCGCGGCAACGATTTGGGCTCCACCAGCGTGATCTTGGCGGCGACGCCGGTGGCCGAAGCCACTTCGTTGCGCAGTTTGCGCTCGGTGTGTTCGATCTCCTTGACCGAGTCCGAAAAGAAGCGCGGCGACATTTCAATCTGGATTTCCATCACATCCAGATTGTGCACCCGCTCGACCTGAATCATATAGTGCGGCTCGACTTCGCCGAATTTGAGCAGTACGGCTTCGATTTGCGTCGGAAAGACGTTGACGCCGCGGATGATCAGCATGTCGTCGGCGCGCCCGGTGACTTTTTCCATCCGCGGGGTGGTGCGCCCGCAGGCACAGGTTTGGCGGGTCAAGCGTGTCAGATCGTGGGTGTTGTAGCGCAGCAGAGGCGTGCCCTGCTTGGTGACGCTGGAAAACACCAGTTCGCCCATTTCCCCGTCCGGTAACTGCGCGCCGGTCTGCGGGTCGACCACCTCGGCGATGAAGTGATCCGCCTGAATGTGCAGCAAGTCGCTGAACTCGCAGGTGTTGGCCACCCCCGGCCCGCACACTTCCGACAGGCCGTAGATATCGTAGGCATGTAGGCCCAGTTTGTCTTCGATCTGTGCCCGCATTTCCAAGGTCCACGGTTCGGCGCCAAAGAAACCCGCCCGCAAGCGCAGATCCGCGACCGAGGTGTCATAGGTCGCCAGCTCATCCGCCAGGTGCAGTGCGTAAGAAGGGGTGCAACACAGGATGGTCGGGCCGAAATCTTTGAGAATCTGCACCTGCCGCCGGGTGTTGCCGCCCGATACAGGGATCGCGGTGGCGCCGATGCGCTCGATCGCGTAGTGGGGACCCAGTCCGCCGGTGAACAAGCCGTAGCCATACGCTACGTGCACAATGTCGTGTTTTTGCACCCCGCCCATGGCAAACGAGCGGCACATACATTCGGTCCACAAGTCGATGTCGTCGAGGGTGTACCCGACCACTTTCTGTTTACCAGTCGTGCCGGAAGAAGCATGCAGGCGGACGATTTCTTCCAATGGAGCAGCGAACGTGCCGTAGGGATAATTGTCGGCAAAGTCATATTTGTCGGTAAAGGGTAAGTGGGGCAGGTCGTCCATCCCGCGGATGTCGCCCGGTTCGATCCCCGCCGCACGCATTTTCGCCGCATAATAGGGGACGGCGGCGTACATGCGCGCCACACAATCCACCAGTCGCTGCCCCTGCAAGGCGCGCATCTCATCTTGTGAGATACA
>CAYZME010000044.1:7860-9473 GCA_964479435.1 uncultured Oscillospiraceae bacterium | reverse complement strand
CTGCATGCTCTTTTCCTCCGCTTCCTGTTCGGCCCGTGCGCCCGTAAAAATAAAAAGCCCCCGTCCCCGATCGGGACGAAAGGCCGTGCCTTCCGCGGTACCACCCGCATTCATTCCGCCCGGGGTCCCATGTTCGGTCCCGGTTGCCGGAATGCGCTTTCACCGCCGTTAACGCCGGCTGTACGTCGCCCCTTACTGGCAGGCGGCCGGTAAAAACCGGCGCGGTTCAGGGACAAAGCTCGGGGGTGAACTTCCGGTGGCTCCCGGCACGAGCGGGCTCTCAATCCGCGACCCGCACTCCCTGTGAGAGGATTGCCTCGTACTTTTCCCCGTCAAAGCAGATGTGATTATGAATGAAAGGATTATCGTATCCGGTCGGCGGTCTGTCAAGAGCCGGGAAAAGCCTGACGCGCCACCGCTCAACTTTCGCGCAGCACTTCGACCGCGTCGACAATCTGGATCACGCGCTGGCCGTCGTCGGGGTAGATGCGATACGAGACGTCTTCGATCACCAATTCAAAGCGTTTGCCGAAATCCGAGCTGAAGCCCGGCAGACGTGCCAACCGGACAAACAACTCACCGTCCCGGCCGTCGATGGTGCCGCGGTAGCGGATGCCGTCACGGTCGACACGCAACTGCCCCGCGCCCGCCTCGGCAAATTCGCCGCCCAAATCCGAGCTCTGCAAGAGCGGCACCGCGCAGGTGATCGCGAAATCGGGCTGGGCCGCGCGGCGCGCCAGGGCCGCCTTTTGTCCGGCGTGCCAGGCAGCCGGGTCGGCGGGGATGACATCGTCGGCACCGGCGGGGTGCAGCAGGCCATAGACATCCATGCTCCCGGCATTTCCGCACGCTGAGCACCACACCAGATCCCCCGCGGCGCGGATCGCCAATTCGGCGCCGCAACGCGGGCACCAGTGGAGAATGCGCGCCAATCCTTGCGCGGGTTTCTTGCAACGGAACGGAATCTGTTGCTGCCGCTGCCAGTCGTAATCGTTGTATGCCAGCGCCGCGCGGATGCCGTCGTGGATTTCTCCGGCCGGCAATGATTGCACCTGCTCATGTGTATAGAGCACACGGCAGGTGCTGTGGATGCGGCCAAATCGCAGGCGAGCCCCGCGTTTTGCCCACCGCGGCCAGGTCAGATACGCGCCGTGCAAAACATGGACGATGATCGCCGCGCCGGTTTTTTGAGCCGTGCGGGTGATGGCGTCTTCAAAACGCAGACCGGTGCCGTCGGGGCTGCGCATCCCCTCAGGAAATACGCCCAGCATACCGCCGCGGCGCAAAACGCGGAACATCGCTTTGACCGCGCGCGTGTCGGTGCGAAATTGCACTTTGGGAATGCAGCCCAACCGTGACAGTAAAAACCGGAGGATGGGATTGCGGAACAAATCGTTTTGCGCCAGCATGTTGAAACGCAACGGCCAGGCCGCCAGTGCCAGAAAAAACGGATCCAGATAGGAGGGATGGTTGCCCAGCAGAATCGCCGGTCCGCGCAAGGCCCGCACGGCCGGATCGGTATGCAGGCGCAGTCCGAATAATCGCGCCGCGATCCGGGTGCCAGTCACCCCGACCCAATACCAGAAACGGGAAGGGACGCGCCCCCATCCCAC
>CAYZME010000044.1:0-7850 GCA_964479435.1 uncultured Oscillospiraceae bacterium | reverse complement strand
CCGCCCTCCTGTTATACGCCCGACGGGGGTTGCCCCGGCAGGGCGATTTCACCGCTACAAGCGCATGATGACAAGATTATACAATCAGGGGACGGGAAAATGTACTAGAATGGATGCAGCGCGGCCCGCCACGTGTGAGGCGGGTGGGGCAATCTCACGAAAAACAAGGGGTTCGACATGAGCATAAACGACCAGAACAGCTTACCCGTCATTGGTTTTGTCGGCTTGGGCATCATGGGATTGCCGATGGCAAAACATGTGCTGCAAGCCGGTTATCCGTTGCGTGTCTACAACCGGACCGCCGCCAAAGCGGCGCCGCTGGCGGCGGCAGGCGCGACCGTCTGTGACACCCCGGCCGGCGCGGCCGCGGGCGCGGACTTTGTGATCACGATGGTCAGCGACACCCCCGATGTGGTGCAAGTGATGCAAGGGACAGACGGTATTTTTGCCGGTGCCCGGCCCGGCGCGGTGGTGATCGATATGAGCACCATCTCGCCCGCGGCCACCCGCGAGTTGGCGGCGGCGGCCGAGGCGGCCGGGCTGGCGTGGATGGACGCGCCGGTATCCGGAGGTGAAGCCGGTGCCATAGCCGGCACGCTCACCGTTTTTTGCGGATGCCGGGCCGAGGTGTTTGACCGCTGTCAGCCGCTGTTGTCGACGATGGCGTCCAGCGTGACCCGAATGGGCGACCCGGGCTGCGGCCAGGCGGCCAAACTTGGCAACCAGATCGTCGGCGCGATCCACATCCTGGCGCTGAGCGAAGGGCTGCTGTACGCCGACAAAGCCGGTTTGGATCTGCCCGCCTTTATCGCCGCCCTGATGGGCGGTTCCGCGCAGTCGACGTTGTTGGGACGCCACGGGCCCAAGGTCGCGGCACGCGATTTTGCTCCCGGCTTCATGGTCAAACTGCAGCAAAAAGATCTGCGCCTGGTGCTCGAAGCCGCGCGCCAAATGGGCGTACCGGCACTGGGTACCAGCCTGGTGCACCAGCTGTTCAACATGGTCGAGAATGAGCCCGGCGGGCCGGAGTTGGGCAACCAGTCCCTGGTCAAAGCGTTGGAAAAACTCGCCGGCTATGAAATCGGCTCCTCCCGCTCCTAATTAATAACTATATAAATCGGAGGAAATCTGCATGAGCAACCAGTTCGACAAAATCCTTGTCACCGGCGCGGCCGGACGGCTCGGCAACTTTGTGGTGCCGCGGCTGATCGAGCGGGGATACCGGGTCACGGGCACCGACCTGGTCCCGTACCACCCGGATTCCGCCAACGCCAAAGCCGGAGTGCCGTTTGTCCGGGCCGACCTCACCGATCTGAGCGACTGCATGCGCGCCCTCACCCTCGCCGAGGCCGACGCGGTCGTCAGCCTGGGCGCCATCCCCGGCAACTCCGAACTGCAGCCGCCCTACGCCAAAACCTACGACCTAGCCAACAGCGAAACCGGCGCCCGCTTTACGCAGTTCATGGACGAAGACCTGACGATGCGCGTCAACACCATGGGCACCTACACCCTGATGGACGCCATCCGCCGCCTTAAAAAAGCCACCCGCGTCGTCCACGCCTCGAGCTTTTTTGTCCTCGGGCTGGGGTTCCGCCTCAGTGGCGACCCTTACCTGCCGACCTCGCTGCCGCTGGACGAAAACACACCGCTGGAACCGGAGGACACCTACTCGCTGTCCAAAGTGCTGGGCGAGGAGATTTTGCACGCGTTCTCCCGCGCCTATGGCATCGAGACCATCGCCATGCGCCTGCTGGGCGTGTACTACCACGATCTCGAGCGATCGCGCCGCACCCACCGTTTCGGCATCACGGTCCCCGCCAACCCCGACCCGTCCAAGGGCTATCCCAACAACACCACCCACCAATACGCGGACGCCCGCGACATCGCGCATTTTGTCGAGTTGGCTTTGGCCGCCGAAATGAAGAGCAAATTTGAGCCGTATTTTGTCGCCACCGACACCAAATACCGCGAAACCACCGCCGAAGTGATTCGCAAACGCTGGCAGCTGCTGGACAAGCCGGGTCTGGTCGACGCCATCCCCGGCAGCGAGGGCCTGATTTCCATCGCCAAGGCCGAACGCGAGCTGGGCTATCGGCCGCGCCACTCCTGGCGCGACGACCCCGCGCGGGACAACGTCGTAGTTGAATAATTTCGACTTGTAGTTGCACATATTGACCTATGGCGTGCTATGATGGAACCAGCATGCGGCAGCGGGGAGCCGCCGTCCGTGTACAAGCCCCGGGAGATGAAACACAGATGACAAGGAGAGTACAACCATGGCAAAAAAAGCAGGTATGAAAGTTCTCGTCACCGGCGCGGCCGGGCGGCTCGGCAATTTTGTTGTGCCGGCGCTCGTTGAAGCCGGGTACCGCGTGGTCGGGACCGACCAGGTTCCGTACGCCCCCGACTCCGAAAACGCCAAACTCAACGTCCCCTTTGTGCGCGCCGACCTCACCAACCTCGGCGATTGCATGCGCGCGATCACGATGGCCGAAGCCGAGATGATCATCAGCCTGGGCGCGATCCCGTTCAACACCGAACTGCAGCCGCCCTACGCCAAAGAATACGACCTCGATTTTTCCGAGACCGGCGCCCGCTTCTCGCAGCGGATGGATGAAGACCTGACCATGCGCGTCAACACCATGGGCACCTACACCCTGATGGACGCCGCCCGCCGCATCGGCGGAGTCCGCCGCGTCATCCACGCTTCCAGCTTCTTTGTCCTGGGATTGGGCTTCCGCATCAGCGGCACACCCTATATCCCGTCCTACCTGCCGATGGACGAGAACACCCCGCTGGAACCCGAAGACAGCTATTCGCTCTCCAAAGTCCTGGGCGAAGAAGTCCTCAAGGCTTTCTCGCGCGCCTACGGCATCGAGACCGTCGCGCTGCGCCTGCTGGGCGTCTACTACCACAATTTCGAGATGTCCCGCCGGACGCATCGCTTCAACATCGACGTGCCCGAGTGCCCCGAGACGGAAAAGGGGTATTTTAACAACTCGACCTACCAGTACGCAGACGCCCGCGACATCGCGCGCTTCATCCTCTTGTGCATGGAAAACGAGATGCAAAACAAATTCGAACCCTACTACGTCGCGACCGACTGCCACTATCGCCACTCGACGCAAGAAGCACTCAAGCGCCGCTGGCCGCTGATGCTGGAAAAAGGACTCGGCCTCGACATCTCCGGCCGCGAAGGCCTGATCTCGATCGAAAAATCCCGCCGCGAACTGGGATACGAGCCCATGTATTCCTGGACCCGGGATGAAAACGAATAATCACACCCACATCCTTCACCGATCTGAGCCCGCGGGTCCACGAGACCCGCGGGCTTTTTGATTGCAGCCGCGCGGAATCGGGGCCATTTGTTACAGTAACCGCGAAAAGGGCATAAAACACGCCTGTGGGCGCAAAAAAGATGTTGTTGTTAAGTGGTAAATCGATGAAAAATAGCATTGACAACCTCTAAACGAGGCCGTAAGATGATGTTACAAATGAATAACACGTAATCAAATCGTAAAGGGCAACCTGCGTGAAAACGCAGCGACGCAAAGCCTAGGAGTCTACGACGGCGGTACATAACCGTTAAGGCAGTCCGGCTACCGGTGAGGTGGTTGGGCTGCTTTTGTCGTCCGCGAACGTTCGCGGACGGCGATCTGGCTACCCCCTCAATAACCGGATCAGGATGAGAGACAACTGTTTGGCACCAGTGGTTATGGAGGGAAGGTACATGAAAACAAAAAGGAAAAGGAACAAGTGGCTTGCCTTGTTGCTGACGTTTTCACTGACGTTGGGACTGGCATGGGTACCGGCCTTGGCGGCCAGTGAGACGATCGCCAACGAATCAGGTAGCACCACATCTGGCAGCACAACTTATTTTGGCCAGAGCTTTACACCGACAAAAGCCATCACAGTTAACAGCGTCGAGTTTTTTATGCAAAGCTCGAGCACGTCCTCCAGTGGGACCCGCACGGTCAGGGTCGCTATCCGCACGCCGGGCGGAGTGGTGCTGGGCACCAGCACCGATACGAGCGTGCGGACAAATGGATGGAAGACCTTTACTTTCGCCACGCCGGTCAGCCTCAACGCCGGTACACAGTACTACGCGGTGATCGCTTATTCCAGCGGGAGTCTCAAGTATGACTATGCAACTTCTAGTAGTGCGTATCCGAACGGCAGCCGCCTGACCAGTAACAACGGCAGCAGCTGGTCGGCTGCCAGCGGGGATCTCCGCTTCCGGATCAACAACACCATTAAACAGTTCACAGTCACGTTTGACAAAAACGGCGGCGACACCAACGCGGTTCCGACGTCGGCGACGGTCGATGGCGGGAGCCGGGTGGCGATGCCGCAACCGCCGACCCGCAACGGCTACCATTTCCGGGGCTGGAACACGGCCGCGGACGGTTCCGGCACGGAATTTGCCGGGCTGACGCCGGTCACCGCCAACATCACAGTCTACGCGCAATGGATGGATGAAAGCATCATGTCGGGTGGCGAAATCACGGTCGATAAATCGGCGACCCCGTTTGACACCTACGCGATGAGCGATCCGTTTGACATCACCAGCAAGTTGCCGCAACATCGCAAGACCGCGGTGACCTTGGACGTCGATCCCGTGCCGTTGCACAAACCGATCGACCTGGTCCTCGTTTTGGACGTCTCCAACAGCATGGACGACACCGATACCAAGCTGCAGGATATGCAAAGCGCGGCGATCACGCTGGCCAATACCATCATTGACAACCACCCGCTCAGCCGCGTGGCGGTCGTCAAATATGGCACCGACGCCTACGCGTACAATTTTGGCTCCGCGCAGGAATGGCGCTTTGTCTCCAACATCACCGGCGGCGGCGGGCGCACCTACTTCACCCAGTCCAAAGCCAACGTCGCCGATGTGATCAACGGCTTTGTGATCACCGGCGGCAATGACGGCGGTACCAACACCGAGGGAGGCTTTCTCGCCGCCGACAAGGTGATGGAACTCGAAGGGCGGACCGACGCCGAGTTCCTGGCTGAGGCCAACACCACCGGTCAGCGCGTCATCGTCTTTATGACGGACGGTGTCCCCACTTACCGCTATACCGACAGCATGTCGGCGACCTCTGACGGCAGCGGTTCGCAGACTTCGGTCGCCGAGCTCAACGAAGCCATCGCCGCCGGCGTGGCCGCGATGACCCACAGCAAGGCCGGCACCAACGGCTCGGTCAAAATCTTTACCGTCGGCCTGTTGGAAGGACTGACCACTTTCCAAACGAAGATCGCCCGTGCCCTGTTGGACGAGCAGATGGATGTCACGAACATCAACTGGTCCGGGTCCGGCACCCTCACCGGTACGGTCAAACCCAGCCTGGACTATGAGTTCAAGTATTACGAGACGACACAGTCCTCGGCTCTCAACGAGATCTATTACACCATCTCCGGCATGATCGACAAGGTGGCGACCAACGGCGTCGTGACCGACATCGTATCGGCGGAGTGGACACTGGATGTCAGCAGCATTCGCATCAACGGCGCCGTACCGGCCGCCGGACAGATCACTACCACCAACCATCCCGATGGGACGACCACCATCGTCTGGAACATCGGCGACCTATATCCGGCAGGGCACAAGTTGACGTACACCCTGACCGGCAAAACCCCGTATTATGGCGTCGCCGACACCAACGACGCGGCTACGCTGACCTTTAACCACGTGATGCCGACGCCGCCTGCGGGCACGTCGTCACCGATGACCTTCCCGATCCCCGAAGCACAGCTCAACGCGTTTGCCGCCGATGACAACTACTCGGTTCCCTGGAACGGGTCCGTGGTGTTTGACGTGCGTGACAACGATCCGGCGGTCAACGTCCTGGTCGACGAGGGCGCGGCGTTTGTCATTCCCGCGGTCAGCGGCATGACCCCTGTTTATGGGTCACTGACGTATTCGCGGCCGGGCGTTTCGGGCACATTGTCCTATGACGCCGGCACCGGGAAATTCACGTTTACGCCGGACGATCCGCTGATCGACTCCGACTATACGGTGACCTTCCCGTACTATCTGACCCAGACGACCGGCAGCGGCGACACCACGCTGGTGATGAAGTCCGAACCGGCGCTGGTCACCATTACCGTTCGCAGCCCCTCGTGGCTGATCGTCAGCAAAACAAACGCGGGCGGTAACCCGGCGCACGTCTTTGACTTCCTGGTCAAAATCGACGGCAGCCCCTACAACGGCTCCGCGACCATCACCACCGCGTCCCCGGCCGGCAGCACGACCGTACAAATCACCAACGGCGTGTTGCAGCTCAAAGGCGGTCAGACCGCCCGGATCGATGGCGTGGCGATTGGCTCGAGTTACACCGTAACCGAGACCGCGCGCAGTGGTTACACAGTAACGCCCGCGTCCGGCAGCGCTTCGGGTACTTTGCCCGGCGGCGGCGCCAGCGTGGCCTTTACCAACACCTACCACGCGACGGGCAGCTTGACCCTGTCAGGCAAAAAGACCCTCAGCGGCCGTACTTTGCAGGCGGGCGAGTTCACCTTTGAGCTGTACGCCGGCAGCACCGCGACCGGGACACCGCTGCGCACAGCGACCCACAACAGCGGCGGTCAGTTCTCGTTCACGCCGTTGCAGTACACCCTGGCGGATATTGGCGCCCACACCTACACCGTGGTCGAAAAAACCGGTTCGCTGTCGGGTGTCACGTACGCGACCAACACGTACACTGTGACGGTGAACGTGACAGACAACGGCGACGGCACACTGAGCGCCACGCCGTCCAGCAACTACAACGCGCTGAACTTCACCAATACCTACGCCGCGAGCGGCTCGGTCACGCTGTCGGGCAAAAAGACCCTGACGGGCCGTGCCTTGCAGGCGAGCGAGTTCACCTTTGAACTGTACGCCGGCAGCACCGCGACCGGCACCCCGCTGCGCACAGCGACCCACAACGGCAGCGGCCAGTTCTCGTTTGCCGCGTTGAACTACACCCTGGCGGATGTCGGCACCAAGACCTATACCGTGGTCGAGAAAGCCGGCACTCTGGCGGGCGTCACCTACGCGGCCAACACCTATACGGTGACGGTCTCGATCGCGGACAAAGGCGATGGCACCTTGACCGTCGTCCCATCCGCCAATTACGACAAACTGAACTTCACCAACACCTACGGCGCCACCGGCTCGGTCACGCTGTCGGGTCTCAAGACCCTCAACGGCCGCGCGTTGCAGGCAGGTGAATTCACCTTCGCGCTGTACGCCGGCAGCACCGCGACCGGTACGCCGATCGATACCGCCAGCAACAGCAGCGGCGGCACGTACGCCTTTGGCGCGCTGAACTACACCCTCGCGGACGTCGGCACCCACACCTACACGGTGAAGGAAGTGATCGGCACGCTGGGCGGCGTCGCTTACGCGACCCACACCTACACCGTGACGGTCACCGTCAGCGACAAAGGCGATGGCACGTTGAACGTGGTCCCATCGACCAACTACAACGCGCTCAACTTCACCAACACCTACACCGCGAGCGGTTCGGTCACCCTGTCGGGCAAAAAGACGCTCAACGGCCGCGACCTGGCGGCGGGCGAGTTCACCTTTGGCCTGTACAAAGGCGACACGCAACTGGATAGCGCGGTCAACGCGGCGAACGGCAGCTTTGCCTTTGGCGCGCTGAACTACACCCTCGCGGACGTCGGCACCCACACCTACACGGTGCGGGAGATCGTCGGCAGCCTGGGCGGCATCGTTTACGCGACCAACACCTATACGGTGACGGTCACCGTTACCGACAACGGCGACGGCACGCTGAGCGTGGTCCCGTCCGCGAACTACAACGCACTGAATTTCACCAACACCTACGCGGCGACCG
>CAYZME010000043.1:0-16301 GCA_964479435.1 uncultured Oscillospiraceae bacterium | reverse complement strand
GGATTTCTTCGAGGATGCTGTCGATCGGCTGCAACTGGTAGATGCGCGGCACCGCGGTCAGGATGCTGTTGAGCCCGTCGCGGAATTTGGCGATGATGCGCATCTGTGAGATCGACTTGATGCCCGACTCGATCAGCAGCAGCAGTTGGTCAAAACGGTTGCTTTTTTCGCAATAACCCTGAATATCGAGCTCGCGGATCGTGTGGAGCGGGGGCGACAGGTCTTTGTGGCCGGTCAGTAAGAGGATGTAGAGTTCTTTGTTGAACTCGCGGATGCGCTCCACCACCTGGTCGCCGTGGATCGGTGTCATCAGGAAATCGAGAATCAAAAGATCAAACTTTTCATTGCGCACCCATTCGATCGCTTCCAGCGGGTCGGTGGTGCCTTTGAAAAAATAGCCGGCGCGATTGAGCAAAACCGACAAGGAATCGATGATTCCGACATCGTCGTCAACGATGAGGATGCGATACTCCGATGAGACTTTTCGTGCTCTTCTTCTCAAGCTACTCTACTCTCCTTGCCGGCCCTGTGCTCCTGCCGGAACACTCCCGGCGGGCGCGCCGGGCGCACAAACAGTTTACCGGTTGCCATATCCACATTATATGGGTTTCGATTGGGTCGTATAGATGTCACCATCCCTCTGCGGAGAAATGTCACCATCTTGTAACGGCGTATAAACATGAGGCCGGTCGGGACGCTCCCCGGCGGCTTGTGCGGGGGCACACGCTCACAATGCGTCGACCAGCCGGCGCAGATACGCGGCCACACGCGGCATTTCCTGCTGGTACGCCTCGTTGTAGAAATCGAAAGCCAGCGCGCCGTCAAAACCGACATCGCGCATTTTTCGCAACACGCGGGCCAGATCGATCTCCCCTTCCCACGGCAGCAGATGGCGATGCACGCTGCCCATGTTTTCGATGTGCGCGTGCGCGATCCGTCCGCCCAGTTGTGCGACGGCCGCTTCGATGTCGGGGTCGAGCAGGTGGGAGTGGCCGATGTCAAAATTGCAGAACAACGCGGGATGGTCGTCCAGATCGGCAAGCAAACGCATAAAGCTGGCCGTCGTGTCGATCCGGTGCCCGGGCTCGGGCTCCAGCGCGATGCGCACCCCGTGGTCGACGGCGATGCGCAACAGACGCGCCAGCCTCTCCAGCAGGATGCCATAGCCGCCGTCGCCGTCCGCGCCGCGCCCGCCGGTGGCGATGATAAAGACATCGGTGTCAAACAGGCGCGTGCGCGCGACACCCTTTTCAATGACCGCCAGCACATCTTCGTCGCCGACAAAATCCACATGGCAGCCGATGGCGCTGATGCATAAGCCGTGGTCGCGTGCCAGTTGGGAGATGTGCCGGGCGACGTACGGCTCGATCAGGTCCGGCCGCACGTGGAAAAGTTTGTCTTCGATGCAGAACTCGAATCCGTCAAATCCCGCGTCGCGAAACAGGGGAATGATTTCGTCCATCGAATGGCGGAGACTCATCATCTGGGGCCGCGCGCAAATCTGCATGTCTTCCCTCCCGTTGAGGCTATAATGGGGATATCCTGTCACGTAGTATAACCGATCTCGCGACTGACCACGCCATTGTGTGCGGGCGGGTCGCGAAAAGATCAAAAGCGTAGTTGGAGGTGCTGGATGCTGGAAAAACAAACGATCATCGATCAGGTCGCACGGACCGATCAGACGTACGATGTGCTGGTGGCCGGCAGCGGCCCGGCGGGCATCGGCGCCGCGCTGGCCGCCGCCCGCGCCGGCGCGCGGACCGCGGTGCTGGAGGCGCGGGATTTTTTTGGCGGGGTGGCGGCGGTTTCCCATTGGATGCCGATGAACCGCCTGTTTTTACGCGGCGGCAGCCGCGGCGCGATCCATCATCAGTTTGTGGAAAAAATCCGTTCCCTGGGCCCGGACGCCTCGCGTCAGGGGAAGACCAGTTGGGTAGATGGCGACGGCTTGCATATTCATCCCGATTATCTGCGCCTGGCCGTTTACGAATTGTTTGAGGAAAGCGGTTGCGCTTACCGGATCGGGACGCCAGTCACCGGCGCCGAAACCCGGGACGCGCGGATCGTGCGCGCCCTCTCGTGTGCCAAGGAGGGGACCGCTTCTTTTTCGGCGACTGTTTTTGTTGACGCCACCGGCGACGCCGATCTCGCGTATCACGCCGGCGCGCCGACGCAGGTGGGACGCGAAAGCGATGGCGCTTTGATGGCGGCGACGATGAGCTTTGCGCTGTGTGACGTTGATGTCGAGCGCTTGTACGCGGCCATAGAGGAATATGGGAACGAGGAATACCAGGATTTGATCCGCGCCGGCGAAGCCGACGGCTACCATGTGGCCGCCTGGTATTCGTTTGACCGTTCGACGCTGCCCGGGATCGTCTCGGTCAACAATGGCGGCTGGAAGCGGGCGGGGCGTATCGACGGCACCCGTCCGGAAGATCTGGCGGTCGTCGACCGCTCGGGGGTGCAAGTGGCGATCGATTTTGTCCGCATCGCCCACGAGCGGCAGGTGCCGGGGCTGGAGCATTGCCGGTTGCTTCGCATCGGCGCGTCGCCGGGGATCCGTGAGACCCGCCGCGTCGTCGGCGAATACGTGATGACGCTGGAAGACGCCGTGGCCGGCACCGAGTTTGACGATGTCATCGCCCGTCGCTATGGCGCGGTCGACCCGGGTGGGCTGGACGAAGGGCGCGACTTGCGGACGGCCATGCGCTCCGGCCACGCCTTCCCGTACCGCTCTTTGCTGCCGCTCGAGGTGGACAACCTGCTGGTGGCCGGGCGTTGCGCCTCCTACACACACCTCGGTCTGACCGCCGGCAAGAGCATGGGCAACATGATGGCGCTCGGCCATGCCGCCGGGGTGGCCGCCGCGTTGGCGGCGCGCGCGGGGGTTCGCCCGCGCGACCTGCCGGTCGCGCAAATCCAGCGCGTATTGCGGGCGGACGGGGTCGATTTATGAATCGCCGCACCCGTCCCATCCTGGCCGTGACGATGGGGGATCCGGCCGGAATCGGGCCTGAGATCGCCGTGCGCGCCAGCGCGCGGTCGGTGATCCGCCGGATGGCCCGGCCGTTGTTGTTTGGCGACCCGGAGGTTTTTCGCCGGGCCGCCGCCGTCACCGGTGTCACGCTGCCGCTCGTGGTGCGTAGCAAAGCGGCGGAAGCGGTATGGGATGATGAAACGCTGGAGGTCGTGGATTGCGCCGCGGCGGACCTGTCAAAGCTGGTCTACGGCGCGGTCCAGCCCGAGGCGGGACGGGCGGCGTACCATTGCGTCGAGGCGGCCATTCGCAGCGCGTTGGCGGGCGAGGTGGACGCGACCGTGACCGCGCCGCTGCACAAAGAAGCGCTACAGGCGGCGGGCATCGCCTACCCCGGACACACGGAGATATTCGGGGCGCTGACCGGCACCGACGATTATGCCATGATGTTGGCCGACGGCGATTTTCGCGTCATCCATGTCAGCACGCATGTCTCGCTGCGCGAGGCGTGTGACCGTGTGACGGCGGAAAGGGTGTACCGAACCATCCGCCTGGCCTGGGAGGCGATGCGGCAATTGGGTATCCGGGCCCCGCGGATCGGGGTGGCGGGGCTCAACCCCCACGCGGGCGAGGGCGGCCTGTTTGGCGATGAAGAAATCCGCCACATCCAACCCGCGATCGGGCGTGCCCGCGCGGAGGGAATCGATGCCGACGGCCCCTTGCCGCCCGACTCCGCCTTTGCCCGCGCGCGGGGCGGGCAGTATGACATCATGGTCGCCATGTACCATGACCAGGGGCATATCCCGCTCAAAACCACCGGTTTTGTGATGGACCGCAAGACCGGGCGTTGGCGGGCCGTGTCGGGGATCAACGTGACGATTGGTTTGCCGATCATCCGCACCTCGGTGGACCATGGCACGGCGTTTGACCAGGCCGGGCAAGGAACGGCCTCCGACCGCAGCATGGTCGAGGCCATGCGCTACGCGGTGCGGCTGAGTCGGGTGGCGGCGGCTACGGCACAAAAGAAACCAGAGGCCAAAGATGCACCCTGACCCTCGCACCTTACTGGCCGATGACTTGACCGGCGCGCTCGACACCGCCGTCCGTTTTGCCACCGGCGCGGACCGGCGCGTTTTTTGTGCCTGGGATCCCGCGTCGATCCCACAGGTTCCGAGGGACGCGGTGCTGGTCTATGACACCGAAACCCGCAACGCCGACGACATTGCCGCCGGGTCGGCGGTGACAAAGGCGGTGCGTGCCCTGGCGTCCGCCGGCCGTGCGCTCGACTACCTCAAAATTGACTCCACTCTGCGCGGCCCGATCTTGGCGACGATCGCGGCGGTGATGGCGGAAAGCGCGCCGCCGGGGGTGCTGATCTGCCCCGCGCTTCCTGAACAGGGGCGCATGGTGGTGGACGGGCATGTGTCTGTCCATGGCGTCCGCTTACAAGACACCGACCTGAGCAGCGATCCGCTGGCGCCGGCCGACGCTTCTTTTCGCACGCGGCTGCAGACCCGCTGGGGAGCGGCCGCTGTCGCGTACGGCGATGTGCCGGCGTTGCGGCAAGGTCTGAAGCGGGGCGCGCGCGTGCTTTTTGCCGACGCCCGCTCCGACCCCGACTTGCGCCGGTTGATCCGCTTGGCGGCAGAATACCGCTTGTTGCCCGTCGGCTCCGCGGGTTTAGCCGCAGCCTGGGCGGCGGCACGCGACGACAAGGGGCAGACGCGACGCGCTGCGCAGCCTGTTGTACTGCCGCGCCCGCTGGCCTTCGTCGGCGGTTCGCCGGCGGCCCGTTCCCGGGCACAAACGGCCGCTCTGGCCGCCGCCTGTGCCCGGCTGGCGGTCATCCACCCCGATCGAGACGGTTTGGTGGCCGACGCGCACAGTCCCCTTCGCGCCCGCGTGCTGCACGCGACCCGACAGGCATTGAGCCGCGCATTGGCGGGCGGACAGGACGTGTTGCTGGACCTGGTGCACCTGCCCAAAGAACAGATCCTCGCCGCCGAAGGGTCGGCCGCCCAGGCCCGAGAAAACGCTGCGCGGATCATGGCGGCCCTCGCTTCCTGGGTTGACGCGCTCGCATCGGCCGGAACCCTGGTTATGCTCGGCGGAGATACCGCTTTCTCCGCGTTGCGCGCGGCCGGGGCCATGGCCATCGAGGTCCTGGGCAGCGCCCTGCCGCAGATTCCGTACGGCCGGGTCCACGGCGGGCACTGGCACGGACGCTTGCTGGTCACCAAAGCGGGCGGTTTCGGCGACGAGGACGCTCTGATCCGTCTGCGCGCCTGCGACGCGTAAACCAGAAGGTCCCCGCCGACACCCATAGACATAACGCGACCCCTGCGTTGCGCCAGACCGGGCTCTGCTCGCCGGTATCGGGGATCACCTCAACGCCCGCCACGTGCGGCAACGGCTCGGTCGGCAACACGACGGGGGTCGGCGTAGGGGGCGCCGCTGACGGCCCGGTCGTCGCGGCGGGGGGCGGAACGGGCTGGTTGACGCACGTCAGGATCTGCGGGTTTGACACACCCTGAGCCGCATCAATCGCCAGGGTCACGCCCTCTGTTTCCGGCAATCGGTACCCATCGGGGGCCCGCGTTTCGACCAGGCGATACGTGCCCTCCGGCAAGCCGAGGATGACAAGCTGTCCCCCGCTGTCACTGCGCAAAACCGTCTCGCCGGCGGCGGCCAGGACATATCCCGCCGCGGTCTGCTCAAAACCGCAGACATCGCCGTCGCTGTTTTCCAGGCGGAATTCCGCCGTCGGCAAAATGTCTCCGCCGGGATTTCTTTTTTCGACGCGCACCGCGGTCGGTTCGTTGGGAAACGGCAACGACACCGCCTCTTCTTCTCCGCCTACACTGAAAGACACCGTCGTATCCGCACGCACATATCCCGCTGGAGCCGCCACTTCCCGGGCGCGATAGGTGCCCGCGGTCAATCCGCCCGGGACGACAACGCGGCCGTCCGCCCGCGCGGACAAGACCGTCGTAGATCCGGCCACGCGCGCGGTTGTCACAGGGAACTGTAGCGGCACATCGTCTTTACCGAGGATCTCGATCGCAAACCCTTCTCTTTCAACCGGTTGGCCGCTGAGGGCATCGGTTTTATACAAGGTCACCGGCACGCGCACGGCAACATTGTCTACGCGGAGGGAAATGACCTCTTCCGGAGTATCGATCACAAAGGGGACCGGCGCGGCGGGGTGGTAGCCGGCATTGCCCGTTCCCTGAATTTCTTCGAGTTGGTACCGGCCGTATGGCAGCCAATCGCTTTCGCAACACCCGTCCGCGCCGGTCGTCACCGTGTCGGCAAGCTCCCCGTCGGCCAACGAGACCACGCGGAAAGACACCTCCGGCATCCCCGGCCATGCGTCGGCCGCGCCCGCCGCGCCGCCCGCCGGCTCGGCGCACTTCTCTACCCGGACTTTGCCGCGAATCACCTGATTCAACACACAGACGGTCGCCACGTACGGCTCCGCGGCAGTGGGGATGGCTTCCCATATCGTCTCGTCCGGCCGGTATCCCGGCGGCGGCGCAACTTCACGCACACAAAACCCCGGATCGCGGCCCCCCTGCAACGGGCGGGTCTCGACCCGATCGCTGCCATCGGGAATGGTCACGCGTTCACGCATACTCTCCGGGGTGGTCTCGTAATCCGCATAGTCGCGATGCCAGATCTCAAAAACCGCGCCGGCAAAAGAGGCCTCGCCCTGCGGCCGTTCCCCGCTTTCGGCATCCCGCTTCACGACCCGCACACGGATCATTTCGTAGGGGTTGACGACTGTGACGCGGGTGGCCGGCGTCCCCGGTACGACCGGGATGTCCGCTTCGGTTGGCAGATGCCCCGGCGGGGCCTGCGCTTCCCGCAGCAGCCAGCCGCCCGGGGCCGCGGGAATCCCCTGTAAATCCAGCGCGCCTTGCGCGGTGACCAAAGCGAGGTCACTGCCGCCAAAGCGGTAGACGCCGGCCGACAGGCAATCAAACCCGCACGCCTGGCCTGTCGCGGCATCCAACCAGTGGAATACCGCGCTGGCGTCAGTGACCGGTTGCTGATCGCGGCCGATTTTGACGATGTGGACATCCCCCGTCGCCCCTTGCGGACGCAACGTGGCGGACGCGGCAAACAACGATTCCCCGCCAACCGCCAGTACGGTCTGGTAGAGCGTGTGGTCCGGCGCCAGCCAGATCAGGTTTTCGTTGGCAAAACGCGAAGCCGCCCGCAATTCAATCGCGACTTCGCGCCCGAGCACCGTGAGATCGTCCGTTGTCAGACGCAGCTGGTCGCCGCTCCATTGGGCCGTGATGCCCGCGGGCACAGAGGCCACAGTGACCGCGTCCGCATGATGCGCCAAAACCGCGGCGGCGCACGACAAGCGCCCGTCCTGCCAGCGCCACTGCGCCGGTCCCACCTCGATGGCCACCGTCTGGACCATCTGCGCGCGCCCGATCTCATACAATGACCGCGCCGCCTGAAACAGCGCGTCGTTGCCATTGGCCACCGCGCCGCCGATCGGCGTGATCGGCTGAGGCAGCCCCAGGTCAGCATGCAGCCACCAGATCGCGGCGCTGGTCGCGTAGTACGCCTGCTCGGCGGAATAGGTTACCCCGTTGAATACACGGGTCGCCGGATATCCATGCTGCACAATCGCCGTGACACCGCGGATAAAGGGCTGGGAGCCAAACAGCGACTCCGGCCCGGCGGGCAGATAACCCACCGGCGAGGACGCGTAGGGCTCACTGGTGTGCGGTGTGAGGCAAAACGCGGGCACATCCGGCGACGCGGCCAGTGACATCCGGGGGATGACGATGGGTGTTCCATCGACAAGTGAGAAATAATGCAACAGTTGGTGGGTAATGACCCGGCTGGTGTCCAAATCCGCCGCCCACGCCGTGTGGGACGGCAGGCCCGGCAGGCAGCAAAACAACAGGACTGCCAGCCAGATCACGGCGCGAAAACGCTTTCTTTTCCTCACGAGTGATTCCTCCTCTCAAGACCCCGGCATCACCTGTCCGGATCTGAGAGAAGTCTAGCAACGGCCTGTGGTTGTCTGTATGCGATTCGAGCGACGAAAGAGGCGGGTTATGGTGCGTGCCGGTCACGAGCGCCCGTACAGGTCGCCCAACTCCCGCAGGTACTCCCAGGGTATGTCCGCCATCTCCCGGGATGTCAGGCGGAAGCCCCAATTGCCGGACGCGGTCCCGGGCACGTTCATACGGCGGCCTCCATCCAGCGCCAGTAGATCCTGCGCGGTGACGACGGCCAGATCGGCGACGCTGGCCCACAAGGTCTCGATCCAGGCAAAAACCGCCGGGCGTGGATCCGGCGCGTGCGCGTCCGACGCGTGCGTATCCGACGCGTGCGCACCCGACGCGCGGCAATAGCGTGCCGCGCGCGCCACCGTCTCCGCATCGCTGTGCTCCAGCCAGCCCGCGAGGGTGTCGTTGTCGTGGGTGCCCACATAGGCGACGCAATGGCGCGGATACCGATGGGGCAAATGGTCGTTGTACCGGTTGCCGTCAAACGCAAACTGCATCACCCGCATGCCGGGGTAGCCGGTCTGCCGCAAAAAAGCATAGGTGCGCTCGGTCAACAAGCCCAAATCCTCGGCGACGATGCGGCCGGGGCCGCAGCGGGCGTCCACGCGGTCGAACAGGGCCTGGCCGGGCCCGTCGACCCACTGCCCTTCCCGGGCGGTCGCGGCGGCGGCTGGCACGGCCCAGTACGCCTCAAATCCGCGAAAATGATCCAGGCGCAGCAGGTCAAACTGCGTCAGCGCGTACGCCACCCGATCCAGCCACCACGCGTACCCATCCGCGGCCATGGCCTGCCAGTCATAGAGCGGATTGCCCCACAACTGCCCGTCGGCGGCAAAGTAGTCGGGTGGCACGCCGGCGACCCGGAGGGGATTGAGGTCGCGGTCGAGCTCAAACAAGTCGGTATGCGCCCACACATCGGCGCTGTCGCGCGCGACATAAATCGGCATGTCGCCGAACAGCAGCACGCCGGCGCGGCCGGCCAGATCGCGGAGCGCCGCCCATTGGCGGTGAAATTCGTATTGGGTGAAATGGTGCAAAAAGCATTCCGCGGCGTGTGCCGCGGCGAACGCGCGCAAAGCCTCCGGGTCGTGCCGCCGCAGGGCCTGATCCGGCCACTCCCACCAGGGCAACCCGTCAAAGTGGGCGCGGATGGTCATAAAGAGCGCGTAATCCGTCAGCCAGCCGCTGTGGTCGCGCGCGAACCGGGTCACGGCCTGTCGGCCGGCCGGGTCCAGCCGCGAGGCGGCCAGGCGCAGCAACTCCGAGCGCGACGATGCGGCGCCGGCAAAATTCGCGTGGATCGCGTCGCTTGCCAGACAAGTGCCAGCTACTTCCGCCGCTGACACGAGGCCAGTGGCCGCCAGATCCTCCGGATCGATCAGCGACGGGTTGCCGGCAAAAGCAGAAAAACATTGGTACGGTGAAAACGCGGCTTCGGGATGCCCGAGCGGCAGCATCTGCCAGTAGCGGATGCCAGCCCGGGACAAGTGGCGGATAAAATCCCGCGCGCCGGCGCCAAAGGTCCCCGTCCCGTACGGGCCGGGCAACGATGTCACATGCAGCAGGATCCCCGCGGAGCGCTCAATCGGCGTCACGACCGGCGCGGCCGGCATAGCGGCGCAAGTTTTTGTCGGCGGCGACCAGGTAGAATTCGTAGTCGACTTCACGCACCAAATACTCCAGCTCTTCGTCGCCCATCACCGTGTTGCGCCCCTTCGCGTACAGCTGATCGACGCGGTCTTTGACCCGGGTGACCACCGGGTGCTTTTTGTCGATCGCTTCCTCGCCGCGGAAATTGAAATATCCGTTCATCCAGTGCGCGATCCCCGCCAGACCGGAATGGGAATCGACGGCCACCGTCGCCGGGCGGTTGAGGATGCGCTCCGTATTAAAGATGTTATAGATCTCTTCATCTTTGAGCAAGCCGTCCGCGTGGATACCGGCGCGCGTCGAGTTGAAATTGCGGCCGATGAAAGGCGTCCGGGGCGGGACTTCGATGCCGATGTCTTTTTCAAAATACTCCGCGATCTCTGTGATGGCGGTGAAGTCCATCCCATCTTCTGTCCCGCGCAGCGAAGCGTATTCGATCGCCATCGCCTCGACCGGGCAGTTGCCCGTCCGCTCGCCGATGCCCAGCATGGAGCAGTTGACGCTGGAGCAGCCGTAGAGCCAGGCGGTGGCGGCGTTGGTGACGACCTTGTAAAAATCATTGTGGCCGTGCCACTCCAACTGCTCGGACGGGACTTTGGCATAGTGCTGCAAACCGTAGATGATGCCCGGCACGCTGCGCGGCAGGGCCACGCCGGGGTAGGAGACGCCAAAGCCCAAGGTGTCGCAGGCGCGGACTTTGATCGCGACCCCGCTCTCGCGCGCCAGTTTCATCAGCTCGTTGACAAACGGGACGACAAAGCCGTAAAAATCCGCGCGCGTGATGTCTTCGAGATGGCAACGCGGTTTGATCCCGTGCGCGAGCGCGTCCTTGACGATCCCCAGGTATTTGTCCATCGCCTGCGCGCGCGTCATTTTCATTTTCTTGAAGATGTGGTAATCGGAACAGGAAACCAGAATGCCGGTTTCTTTGATTTCCATTTGGCGCACCAGCTCAAAATCTTTTTCATTGGCGCGAATCCAGCTGGTGATCTCGGGGAATTCATACCCCAGCTCCATACAGCGGCGCACCGCTTCCTTATCCTTATCTGTATAAAGGAAGAATTCGCTCTGGCGGATGATGCCCTTGGGCCCACCCAGCCGGTGCATCAGTTGGAACAAATCGACAATCTGCCGCACGGTAAAAGGCGAGCAGGCCTGCTGGCCGTCGCGAAACGTGGTATCGGTGATCCAGATTTCATCCGGCATGTTCATCGGTACGACACGCTGATTAAAAGGGATCTTAGGAACATGGTCGTAATCGAACAGGTGCCTGTACAAGTTGGGCTCTGACACGTCCTGCATCGCGTACCGGTAAGCGGACTGTTCCAGCAGATTGGTTTTTTGATCGTATTTGAGCATAACGCACTCCTCCGTGCAAGTCGTGATGTCTAATAATGCAACTTCATCGATATCGAGAGATTATAGACGTGTCTTGAATTGTTGTCAATGCTACTGTTTATAGCTTATATCGCGCTTTTTCTCAAATAGTCCCACATAGCGCCGATGCAACTTCATGTCGCGAGAGTTGCACATTTCCCCCGTCTGCCGCTCGCGGCGCGGCATCAGACCTGGCAGCGGGCAGAACGCGTCGCTTATCCTTGGGAATTTTTGTATCATATGTCACATAAAGTTCCCTTGAAATTGACCCGAGCGCGTGCTTGAATAGGTACAGTGTATCGATCGAGGGAGGTTTAGCGGGTGTCTTTTTTACGCGCCTTTTCCGGAGGAGTTCACCCGGCCGGTAATAAAAATACAGAACAATATCCAACGGTCCGTCTGGAAGCGTTCGACAAAGTAGAAATTCCCATGTCCATGCACATCGGCGCCCCTTGCCGGTGTATCGTCAAACCGGGCGATGCGGTCAAAGTAGGACAGTTGATCGGCGAAGCCGTCGGCTATCTTTCGGCGCCCATCCACGCCAGTATTTCCGGTACCGTTCAATCGGTATCCAACAAAGTTGCCGCCTCCGGCCGCTCGATCGAAGTGGTCGAGATCGCTTCCGACGGGCAGTATACGCCTCACGAGGATATCCGCCCGCCGGAGGTCGCGTCCCGTGAGGATTTTGTCGCCGCGATTCGCGCGTCCGGCCTCGTCGGGTTGGGCGGCGCCGGTTTTCCGACGCACGTCAAACTCGCGCCCCCCGCGGACAAGCAGCCCGACACGCTGTTGATCAACGCGGCCGAATGCGAACCCTACATCACGGCCGACTACCGGCAGACCGTCGAACACCCGGATGAGATCATCGACGGCATCCTGCAAGTGATGAAATGGCTGAACATCCCGCGCGCGATCATCGGCGTAGAAGACAACAAGCCGGTGGCGATCGAACTGCTCAACAACGCGCTGTTGAAATACAAAGTCATTCATTTTACGACGCCGGCGATTGAAGTCGCGCCGCTCAAAACCGTCTATCCGCAAGGCGCGGAAAAAATGCTGATCTACGCGCTCACCAAGCGCAAAGTCCCGACCGGGGGGTTGCCGCACGACGTGAATGTGCTGGTGCTCAATGTCAGCACCGTGCGCTTTATTTCCAAATATCTGGAGACCGGTATGCCTTTGATCCGCCGGCGCATCACGCTGGATGGCAGCGCCCTGGCCATCCAATGCAACGTCAACGTGCCGGTGGGCGCGCTCATTCCTGACATCATCCGCCTGGCGGGCGGCTTTGCCGAAGACGCCGCCAAGGTGATCATGGGCGGCTCGATGATGGGCGTCGCCCTGGACCGGATCGACCTGGGCGTCATCAAAATGAACAACGCCATTCTCGCGCTCGGCCAGAAAGAAGCGCGCATCCCCCGGGAATCGCAATGCATCCGCTGTGGCCGCTGCATCACCGCCTGCCCGATGGAACTGCTGCCGACGACGTTGGACAACCTGACGCGCAATCGCGACGTCGAGGGGCTGGCCGGGCTGCACTGTACCGATTGTATCGAATGCGGCTGTTGTACCTATACCTGCCCTGCCAAGCGCTATCTGGTCCAAAGCATCCGCACCGGCAAAGCGTTGTTACGCATGGAAAACGAAAAGAATCGCCGCAAGGCGGAAATGGACGCCACCGCCGCGGCCCAGGCCCAGGCTCGCGCCACCGCCGCCCACGCCGCGCCATCCCCCATTCGCAAGGAGACCGCCGATGCTTGAAGTTTCTTCCTCCCCCCACATCCGCGACGTGGCCAGTACCCGCCGCATCATGCTGGATGTGGTGTTCGCCCTGATCCCGGCATTGGTCGCCGCGTTTGTGTTGTTTGGCGCGCGCCCGGTGTTGGTCGTGGCGGTCGCCATCTCATCCGCCGTCCTTTTTGAATATGTCGCGCGGCGCCTGATGAAACGCTACAACTCGATCGGCGACATGAGCGCCGTCGTCACCGGGTTTTTGCTGGCCCTCAACCTGCCGCCCAACATCCCGCTCTACATTGTCGTCATCGGCTCTTTCATCGCCATCGTCGTCGTCAAGCAGATGTTTGGCGGCATCGGCAACAACATCATCAACCCCGCGATGGCGGCCCGGGTTGTCCTGACCATCTCTTTTCCCCTTTCCATGAGCCGTTGGGTGATCATGGGGCAGCATCTGATCGGCGAGCAAGTGGATTTTATCTCTTCCGCCACACCCTTATATGTGTTGCAAAGCGGCGGCGCGATGCCGTCCTATCTGGATCTGTTCATCGGCACCGGCAAGGCGGGCTCGCTGGGTGAGGTCTCCATCGCCGCTTTGTGCATCGGGATTGCCTATTTGCTGGCGCGCAAAGTCATCGCCTTGTGGATTCCCCTGTCGTATATTGGCACCGTGGCACTGGTGACCGCGATTGCCGGGGAAAACCCGATGTATCATATTCTCTCCGGCGGCCTGATCCTCGGCGCCTTTTTCATGGCAACCGACTATGTCACCTCGCCGATGACCCGGCGCGGCAAGGTGGTGTTCGGCGCCGGCTGCGGACTGATCACCGCGATGATCCGGCTGTTCGGCAGCATGACCGAAGGGGTCTCTTTTTCAATCATGCTGATGAACATGTTGACGCCGACCATCGAACAGATGACCCGCCCCCACGTATTCGGAGGAGACAAAAAACGTGCCTAAATCCGCGTTCAAAGAGCTTGTGAGTCCCGTCCTGGCGATGACGATCATCTGCGTCGTCACGACGTTGTTATTGGCGACCGCCAACGCCGTCACCCGCGACCGCATCGCCGAGTTGGCGCAGGCCGCCGAATCGGCCGCCATCCGCGCGATCCTGCCGCAGGCCGACACCTTCCACGACCGCGACATCCCCGCCGGTCATCCCGACGTATCCGCCGTTGTGGAAGGGGTGGACAGCGCGGGAAAATCCGCCGGCTACGTCCTCACCGCTTCCGCGCGGGGCTACGCCGGTCTGGTCTGGGTGATGACCGGAATCGACACGCAGGGGCATATTCTCGACGTGCGGGTCGTCCAGGACGACGAAACACCGGGGCTGGGCAAAAAAGTACGCGAGGACGCTTTTCTCGACGCGTTCCCCGGTCAGCCCGCCTCGTCGGTTTTTTCTGTCAAACCCGATGATTTCGCCCGCACCCGCATCGACGCGGTAGCCGGCGCCACCATCTCCTCGCGCGCGGTGGCGGACGCGGTCAACCGCGCCTGCTCGGCCTATCTCGATCTCCCAGGAGGTGCCAACTGATGCCACAACCGATTTCGCCGCTGCGGCAGCTTACCAAGGGCATTTTGCGTGAAAACCCGGTCTTCCGCCTGTTGCTGGGCACCTGCCCGACCCTGGCGGTCACGACGCTGGCGTTCAATGGGTTGGGGATGGGCGTAGCCATCATCTTTGTGCTGGTATGCTCCAACGTGCTGATCTCCCTGCTGCGCAACGTCATCCCCGCCAAAGTCCGCATTCCGGTGTTCATCACGATCATCGCCGGGTTTGTGACCATCGTCCAGATGGTCATCCAGGCTTATCTGCCCGATCTCGACCAGGCGTTGGGCATTTTTATCCCGCTGATCACGGTCAACTGCATCATTCTGGCGCGGGCCGAAGCCTTTGCCAGCAAAAACACCGTTTGGGCATCCGCCCTCGACGGTCTGGGGATGGGCCTGGGCGCGACGCTGGCGTTGTTGCTCATGGGTACGGTGCGTGAAATCCTCGGCAATGGCACCTGGTTCGGTCTGCCGATTCCGGTTCTGCAAGCCGGCGGCGCCATTCAGCCGATGCTGGTTTTTATCCTCCCCCCGGGCGGCTTCTTCGTGTTTGGCATCCTCATCGCCTTGACCATCCAGATCATCGCCCGCATGGACAAGAAAACAGAAGCCAAAGTGCGGGACGAGATGGCCATGGCCGGTTGCGCGAGTTGCCCGGCCGCCGGTCTGTGCGGCCAGTCCGCTGACGACGGGCCCTGTGACGCCGACGCGGCAAAAGGAGGCAACGCATGAAGGAAATGGCGATCATCCTGTTTAGCGCCGTCCTCGTCGACAACTTTGTCTTGTCGCGTTTTCTGGGGATTTGCCCCTTTCTGGGCGTATCCAAAAACCGCAAAACAGCCATGGGCATGAGCGTGGCGGTTTTATTTGTCATGCTCGCGGCGACCCTGTTTACCTGGCCGATGTTCCACTGGGTTTTGCACCCGCTCGGTCTGGATTATTTGCAAACCCTGATCTTTATCCTGGTCATCGCCGCCCTGGTGCAAATCATCGAGTCGATCCTGAAAAAATCCATCCCCGCCCTGTATCGGGCTTTGGGTATTTACTTGCCGCTGATCACCACCAACTGCGCCGTCCTGGGTTTGACCATCCTCAACATCGACGCCGGCTACACCTTTTGGCAGTCGATGACACACAGCCTGGGCGCGGGTCTGGGCTTTATGCTGGCTTTGTTCATCTTCTCCGGCGTGCGCGACAAAGTCGACCACGCCGACGTACCCGAAGCATTCAAAGGCTTGCCCATCACCCTGGTTTCCGCCGCGTTGGTTTCCATCGCTTTCTTTGGCTTCAAAGGCCTGATCGAAAAGTTGTTCGCCTGATAGGGGGTAGCGTGTGATCGTCGTCTCTTCTGCTTTTCAAGATATCCTGGTTCCCGGCCTCATCGTCGCCGCGATCGGTTTGTTTTTCGCCGTTCTCATCGTCGTCGTCAGCCGTTTTTTCGCCGTGGAAGAAAACCTGCGGGCCGTCGGCATCCGGGAGCTGCTGCCGGGCGCCAACTGCGGCGCCTGTGGCTACTCGGGGTGCGACGGCTACGCGGAAGCGTTGGCCGACGGCGAACCCGACATCACCAAATGCCCGGTCGGCGGGCCGTCGCTCGTGGATGATTTGTCTGAGTTGCTGGGGATCACGGCCGTCGCGGCCACCCCCACGGTCGCGCATGTCAGGGTACAACCGCCCACACCCAGAAAAGATTCGCCTACAGCGGCACCATCAGCTGCAGCGCCGCGCATGGTTTGTTTTCCGGACCCAACTCCTGTACGTATGGTTGTATTGGTTTTGGCGATTGCGTATACCACTGCCCGTATGGGGCCATCGACCTGTTGGACGGGGTCGCCGTGATCAACGAAAACAAATGCAAAGCCTGCGGGCTGTGCGTCGAAACCTGCCCCAAGAACCTCATTTTCATGATCCCCAAACGGCCGGGCGCGACCGTCGTCTCTTGCCGCAACAAATGGCCGGGGGCACAGACGCG
>CAYZME010000042.1:0-16504 GCA_964479435.1 uncultured Oscillospiraceae bacterium | reverse complement strand
GAACAGGTCGGTCGAGAAGTTCCCGTCCCGGAACTTGGGCACATGCAGGATCAATCCGCCGACCCGTGTCATCAGCGATCGCGTCCGATAGCTGTTACGGTAGCTCGCCCGGTCTTCGTTTCGCTCGTAGGGTTTGGCGTTCAACTGCTCACTAGCCTGGGCCTGCAGCACTGCGTTGAACACGTTCTCCAACAACTTCGCCATTGCGTTCTCCCGATTCCCCAAAAGCAGGTTTTTCAGGATGTCCTCGCCTATTGTAAGATTGACTTGAGCCATGGGTTCGTTCTTCGGTTTGTTAGTTTCTCTAAAACCAATTATACCGAAAGTGAGCCTATGGCTCTTTTTTCAATTTACACCAAGTTTACGGGCTCAATCTGCTTAAGCCCACATCTAGTTGGCAATTACCTCACTCTAGTTCGAGATTGAAGCCGTGTTCAGACCCGACCTGTGCTTGTTTTATCCACCTTCTTGCTATGGTCCACCCTGCTGTAGAGTTGACCCATATAGATGTAAAAAACATTTAATAAATATTATATAAAAATAATTATAAAATATTATACTATAAATATTTTTTTAAAAATTCCGCAACCGTTACCCTATTCAATACTCGGTGCTTCTCCTGGTTATAGTAATCGCGGAGGCACTTATAGCAGGATGGAGAGCATTTGCATTCTGAACATATTTGATATGCTTTGCGGATGACGCTTCGGAATATACCCTCATCTGCTGCTATGCGATGAATATGGCCAGCGCCGCCGGGAACACTGTCATATAGGATAATAGAATATTGAGCATTATTTTTTGTTTTATAAAGACAACCATTAATATCTGTATTCTCTATATCAAGAATTTGAGAGCCAGCCTTGAGCAACGCGTACATCACCGAAAGCATCGTGTCAAAATTTGCGATATCGGAAAATGTCAACTGGATAACGTCAGTTTTAAATATATGTGATAATTTATAAGGATATAATTTTATATTTGCACACTCTTGACCATATGAAGTTTTATGTTTTTCGTTCACGACAAATTTATAGTTTTTCGATTCCTTTCGGCTCTTTCCGTAACCACAATTATTGCAGACATGAAACACTGTGTCACAGCTTATCATCAAAGAGTCGTTCGTGGTAGATTGAATTTCTATTTGATTTTCCCCCCAATGGAGAGTATTTAGGCCAAGCTCGTGACGCTCTGTATCACCTAAGTAGGTGATGTCACCACGGTGGTATTTCAGCGGCTTTCGCCTACCAGCAGGAACAATATCACTCGGGCCGTTACCCACGACAAAGCCCTTCCGCGGTTCGATATTCTTATTCCATCCGCTCTCGATAGTTGAACCACAGGCAATGCAAGAAGCACTATCAACGGGCTTTTTGCTGTAACTCATATTCTTGCATTGCGGGCATTCAGCAGTATAAAAAATCTCCCAATCTGCAGTCTTGCGCCGGTCTTTCGCTATATAACGGCTTCGATAGATATTTCCGTCGGCAACCACCTCAGCACCTGGCGCATATTCTGAAATTCCAAGCTGGAGGTCTCTTTGAAGCTCTACATTCTGTTTTGTGTCGTTTCCTAAACTAGGTTTCAGCTCAACAACATCCACCGGAAATCCATACTTCGGTAGGACGCCTGAGCGGACAAGAAAATTAATCAAATCGGTTTTCTTATACCCATCGCCTACGGTTGCAGAGCGACGATGATCTCTAAGAAGCTGTTCAAAGCGAAATGCTTCCTTATATCGCTGTTCATTTGCGGCAACTTTTATTTGTTCATCGAGCCAAACAGTGAGGTCGCGAAAGTCGTTTACGGCAACGGTAAGAATCCCGTCCTCACCGATCAACTGCTCAACCCACGCAAAAGTATCAATGCCAAGCACATGGATGAGTTCCTCTGGAACGCATTTTAGTAAGTACTCTTTTATGTTAGCCGGATATGCCATTAAGAATTCACTAAGCCGCTCGTACCCATTGCCATTGAGGAAAAGATCCGCGTCGTTGTTGTTGTAGACATCAATATTCTGATCAAAAAAATATGCGATTGCCACCGCATACACATGCCGCAGAACGATTTTTGCATTTCTAATCTCAAATGCAGGGGCCTTTATCTCGCCGGAAATCATATCCATCGGGCGGCCAAAATAAGTGATGTCATGTGAGGAGAGTTTTGCATAAGTCAACAAAAATGCCGCAGAGCGTAAATCACGACCAGCGCGCCCTGCTCTCTGAACATAGTTCGCCGGAGATGGTGGTGTGTTGCGGAGGAAAATTGATTCCAATGAGCCAATATCAACGCCCATTTCAAAGGTTGTCGAGCAGCTCAAGGCGTTAATCTCGCCTTTGAGAAATTGTTCCTGATACTTGCGGGCATTGTCTTTTTCAATTTGAGCAGTATGTTCGCAGATATAGAATGGCTCGAGATCATCTTTTGAATATAAGCTAACATAGTGGTTCCCTGTCTGAAGCTTCTCTGAAGATATGGCTACAAGCTCTCCATCGCATCGTGCATATGCACATCGATTTTTGAAATTCATAGCCGTTACGCGTCCGCAAGTTTCGCAGATATAAAGGCTATTTTCACTTGGCACAGATATCACAAAATCTTCGGCTGAAAGGAAGCGGCCCTCCCTTCTTTTAGGAGCTTTCAATATGTTTTTTTCAGTCAGAAGCGAAAAGTAATCTTCTGCAATTTTGTATGCTTCGTCTTCTGTAACGCCAAGTGCAGATACAAGGCGTCGTAAACGACCATTGGAATAAAAACGCCCATTTTTCTGCGTCCTTGGAAGCCACCCCATAACACTTGCTGGGGTTTTGTCTGTTTTACAACGAGCGAGAAGTTTTCTGTTGGATGAATAAAAAATCATCTCTAGGTCATCGCCATCAAGAGGTGATATGGCGGGTTCTTGAATCGCGCCGTGGAACACAATGTCCATTAGAAGCAAGTCGAGAAGTGTCTTCGCCTCATCTTGGGTTAAGCTGTGCTTTGAAGCAAACACCGAAGCGAATTCTGCATTACAGCTTGGCATAATCGACACAGCCCCCAACGAGGACAGACTACTTGGACGTCTAGCTGTATATATTTCGCTTATTAATGCCATCCAGGCGTTACGCCTGCTAATGGGTGTTAAAGTTTCCTTCTTGCCAAGTTTCGCAAAAGTCCTATTTGCATCAAAATATCGAGTTAATTCATCAACAAACGTGCCTAATGTCCACGGATTTCTCTGCAAATCCTCACGATGTTGTCCTGCAACGTACCAAATACCACGTCGGCGCAAAAATTCTTTATAAGCGCGTTCCATATAGGGTGCAAAGTAAGCGGCATCCCCACGGCTATCTGAAAAGCATAAGAACTGCCGCGTTTTCTCTCTTGGCATATACTCGTATAATGCAGTTGCGAGGACAGCGGTAGCCGCTTCACTTCCAATATAAAACCGACGTAATTCACCGAAAGAACAAGCCGAGCACCGCACGATTTCACTTTCTTTGCTTTTTGTCGCTTTTGTTACTCTAGCTCCAAACTCGTCCATACAATCGCAAATACTCTTGTCGCCTTTATGTTTGATGGTTCCGCATTTAGCACAAAGCAAATATTCATCTGGGAGGTTTCCCATTTCATCATCGGTAGTAAGGGCGTCTTCTTCGTCTTCTAAGAGGAAGTACTCGGCTTTGGGGTCGGTGCTATTCTCCGGAGGTTCCAATTTTCCACTCTTTTTATCGTTTACGCCGATCACGGCAATACGCCCGCAATCAGCGCAGACAGCACATTCAAATGCCATTTTTCCATCAATTTCCGTTTCAGGAGTAAGTGACATAGAATATGGCGTTGTTAGTGTGATGTAGGCTCCTTCAAGCGCGCGGATAAAGACGTGATATCTTGCTCTTACAAGCGGCACACCATCTCCGTTAACAGCGCAGATGCAAGCCATAATAAAAGCGACCAGTTCATCCTCTGGCATATCCGTTTTTTCTGCAAGCTCGGTAAGAGTAAGTGGTTCATGCGCAATGTTACGAATTGCATGGTATTGTGTACTGTTATTACATTTATTAAATAATTTTATATTATCATAAGTGTTTAAATATTTTATTTCTTCAGATGTAAGTGCAAACGTAGATTCCGGAACGATATGTTTTATCGGAACAGATCGGATAATTGATTGAAATGCATGTCCGCAGAGCCTTTCTCCAAAAGAAAAAATTTGCGGATTATTACTTTCATCGCCGAGCGTTGCACTAGTCAGAATATATTGCGGGGTGTTTCCTTCATTGGTTAACCTAGCTTCTACACGACGAACCAGCATTGAGGCTTCAATACCAGTTGCGCCCTTGTAAACATGGGCCTCGTCCAAAACCACGAATTTCAATTTTGCGTTATGGAAGACCGCATCATCGTCCGGCCGAATACACATATATTCGAGCATAGAGTAATTTGTGATTAAGATATGCGGCGGTCTTTCGCGCATCGCATCACGGGATACTCTCTCATTCAACATTGCATCTACACCATAAGTGGTGCGGTATTTTTGCTGACCCGCTTTCTCGCTCTGCTCCGTGTTTCCATTATAGACGCCGAAAGTTATATCACTCTCAATAAAGATTTCACGAAGACGCTTCACCTGATCATTTATGAGAGCGTTCATCGGATAAATGACAATAGCCCTAACGCCGTCATCGAGGCAGCCTGCGCCTTCTTTCTCTTTCAGCAAAGCATTCACGATAGGCAGTAAGAAACACTCTGTTTTTCCGGATCCTGTTCCAGTTGTCACAATCATATTTTCTACGTTCGCGGCGGTACGGACTGCCTTCTCTTGATGAACGTAGAGCGGGCGATTTAGTTTGAAACCTTGCCCATATCGCTCGAACAAAGGCGACATCACGCCTTCAGCAATTAACTCTTGAATTGTCGCACCGGTCTTGTAGGCGTCGACAAGTTCAAGATATGGGCCCTTGTAGATAATCCCGTCTCTTTGTAATTCTTTTCTAAGTAGAGAAGCATAACGTTTATCAGCGATTGACAAAGTGGTTGCCACATAATCGACGAACGTATCCTTAATTGACTGCGATAAGACAACAGGATTAAGCATCGGCATCTCTCCTTCATGTGTTGAATTCATAGAAATCAGGGAAAAAGAAACAACTGGCGAGTTTCTTGGGCGGGTCTCTGTGTTCGTATAGTTGTGCTTTATAATCATCTCTTTTATCTATAAGCAATCCGTCACCATCGCAATATGAGATATGTAAAATTCTGGAGTTTTCGTTAATAAGATATATATCAACTGGATTAAAATTTTTAAAATATCTACAACCGCTCTTTGTCTTGAAAAAAAGCGTAGCTGTATAGTGTGCGTAATCACCGCTCAGATCAGAGTATCCGAGATTCTCAACCCCGACAAATTTTATATCTGCAGCATATATTGGCTTAATTTCAATGACCTTACGATCGAGAAGAATCGAATCTATTCGAAGTGTCTCGCCCCGGAATATCACTGCTTCTCTCTCTCCGAAAATGACATGCCCATCATCTAGCAATATTTCAGAAACGCCAAACGCAGTCTCGTTTTGAGCAAATATCCAGTATTGATATCGCTCAGATTTTCCAGGGAAATTCTTGCTTAGTATTTTCTCTCCTTGCCTAGAATACAGTACGATTGGCTCCTCATTTTTAGGCTGGAATATGAGCTTAAAAGTAGTATTACGCTCGCCCACAAACGTATGGCAGTTCAGCCATATTAAAATATTCTTACTTAAACTAAATTTAGGTCGCCGCGCTAACAAGGGATTGAAAACAATATCTATTATGCGTATTTTATTATTATTTAAAAGTAAAATAATAGGGACAATAGAATCTGATCCGTCGTATGCTTGAACTGCGTTGCCTATTGAAAAATCATATCCACCGAGTGCATTGCGTCGAGCTATTTGCGTGCCACCAAAAACAAGTGTTGTATTGAGTGAGTCCGGGCACAGCACTCGGATCTGACTGCTGGGCGAAATTTCATCTTTCCATATTGCTTTATTGGGTAGAGATTTGCCGTCTAGAAATATTTTAACTCGCGGAATTGGAATGTGGATCTCACCTTCTCCATACGGGATCTTTACTTTCGCTCCATGGCCCATAAGAGATAGCTCAAAATGCTCACCGTCGATATCTAGTGTTACGTTCCCGCCCTCCGAGGTTTCAAGGTAATGCGAACTGTCGAATCTGACAATACAGTTGTTGGCGATATAGAACCTCGTCTCGTCAAAAATTCTTCCGGTACCTCGATCAAAAAGAGTGAGGTGATAATTTCCGTTTTTGCAAGGCGAGTTGAAATACCAATGATTACAGTCACTGTCCTCAATTTCCAGCTGCTCGCCGCTTTGAAGTAATATGCCGACATTTTCACTATCCATCTTGCCAACTGCAGTTATCGCAAACTCGTTTCTTGAATAAATCGGATAGGTAGTCTCTCCTAAGACATATACGGTCTGTGTTTGTGGCAATTGAAATCTAAGCGAACCTTCATGTGGGCGAGAGCTGCACAACAGAGATCCGTCAGCAAAGATAAATGCTTCACCTTGAATATAAATGTTATATAATTGTGCAAAATAAGAAAGTAATTGGTATTCGATACTCCCTTGAAACTCTAATCTGACCTGTTTAGGAGCGAAAAGCGTGTAATTGCCCTCGTCAAGCGTTTTGCTGACATGCAGTTTATCCCCTTTGAAAACCAGGACTTCTGCATTCAGGCTACTTCTCGAGGAAAATATGATCTCGTTTTCGATTTGTATTTCTACCTCAAGATTTCTAAAATCTGTGTCAGCAAGATCAGAAAGCGGCACGATAACCTCGTCAGATGTCGCCGAGTAGTCATTGCCATAAATGCTTATGGTGTATTCGTAGATCTTACGGCCGAGAGAGAATATCCTCAGCACAGGGTTTTCGCGACGCTCCAAACGAATGGATGAAATACGCAAAGCGGGTTCGTTATTGTTTTCGAGTACATACTCAGCTTTGATTCTGATATAGGATAACGCAATGTCCGTTGTGCGCTTATGCGCTGGGACAGCTCGCTTTGACATTGAAAAGCTAGCCGGAGAATTTTGTTGAGATACAGCCTCAATCGTTTTTTCAGCATGCCATTGTGTAAGAAGAGTGTCGATATGCTCTGCGTCAAGCAAGTCAAGACCATTTAACATTGATTCCATTTTATATAATATTTTGGTAATAAAATATTTCATATAACCTGGACGGGTGAGCAGTAGAACCCTAAGGCCGGCTTGAATACCATACACATGCCCACTAATATCGTCATCCTGTTCAACGGATGCCCCATTGCATCGATCTTGCAAGACGCCAATCATTCTACTTATTGCTGGATCGTCCTCGTAGACTGAACAGTCGAGATTGTTGTAGTAAAACTTGGCAAGAAAGTCAAATAGCGCAAAAACACTTTTCTTGGGAGCCATGGCATGAGCTAAAACAGTAGAATAGTATCTGTTATCACCCTTTTGGTCGACTATAAATAGTCGACCGTAATTCTGGCAAGCAACTCTAACAGCATTGGTTAATACTTTATAAACCCTCTGCGAATACCTGTATCCGAGTTGTTCAGTTATGTATTCCCAGAATCCGGCATTTTCAGCTCGCTCCCAATTCTTCGCATACTGAATGATTGTAAGTAGCACAGCAAGTGATGCCCAATTATTGACTTGGTTTTGACCAAGCATGGTATAAATGGCATCCAAAGCCGTTGTCTCAACAGTATCACGGTAGCTATTCTCTAAAACAGCTGCACCTAACAACGGATGTCGTGCCGCAATTCCTTCGACATAATCCTGCACGGATACCTTGCTTCCCATTTGTATACAGGGTGAGGGCCGCATATCGCGCTCTAATTCAAATGATTCGCCAGCCATAAGGCTGAATGCGCTTGCCGCATCCATTGTGATGATCTCCTTAGGTGCATCGCTCTCCCTCTTGAGTGCATCGTTCACAAACGATTCTCAATATAAAGGACCTTCCTCGCCGTTCAGGTGTTCCAAGTCATATAGAAATCTCTCAATCCGTTCTAACCTCTCAGCAAAATATCCAACTCACAATCAATGCGCCTAAAACTATTCCACATTACCGTTTACCTTGCTTCGATCAATCTGCCTCCTGAAATGAGTTACAAAAAATATTTTTAATATATATCATCCATATTATATATATCCTTCAAATAAATCATTACCAAAAAAATATCGCTCTTTTCCAGATAAACTCCGCATTCGCTTTTTCAAAGATCTGGATCAGTTGGTCTCCCTTGCTCACCTCATCGCCCATGCGTTCGTTCATCTCACCCTCCTTGTATACCCGTGTTCATCATCCGGCGCACTTTCTCGCATCA
This sequence comes from uncultured Oscillospiraceae bacterium, assembly GCA_964479435.1. GTDB lineage: Bacteria > Bacillota > Clostridia > Saccharofermentanales > UBA5734 > JAAYKS01. The sequence goes on along the minus strand of CAYZME010000042.1, from coordinate 8,142 downwards.
CTCTCCCGTTCATCGACGGTGCGCCCCGATATATACACAGCTATAACATAATCACATATCCCCTATTCTTGCAACCATTGCCATCATTCATCTCCTACCCTATCATACATATCACCAGACGAAACCAACCCCTCCCCTGTGAAAGGTGGCACACATGCGGCATCTTGGTACCCGGATTTTAGAAACCGACCGCCTGATCTTGCGCCCGTTTCGCGTCGACGATGCCGGGGCGATGTTTGCCAATTGGGCCAACGATCCCGAGGTGACCCGCTATCTGACCTGGCCGCCGCATTCCAGCGTCGATGTGTCCCGGGACGTGCTCCGTGGCTGGATCTCCCAATATGACCGTCTCGACTATTATTCCTGGGCCATCGTCCTGCGTTCGCTGGGCCAGCCGATCGGCAGCATCGCGGTGGTCAAGCATGATGACGACCTCGCCATGGTGCAGATGGGGTATTGCATCGGCCGCCAGTGGTGGCGTCAGGGCCTGACCAGCGAAGCGCTGCAGCGCCTGGTCCGCTTCTTTTTCGACGCGGTCGGCGTCAACCGCCTCGAGGCCACCCACGATCCGCGCAACTCGCATTCCGGTCAGGTGATGCGCAAAAGCGGCCTGCGCTATGAAGGAACCATGCGACAGGCCGCCCGCAACAACCAGGGCCTATGTGACAGCGCGATCTACGCCATTTTGGCCGCGGATCGTTAGCTTGCTTTCTTGGACTTGAACAGCGCCAGCAGGCGATCCCACATCGTCTCGTGGGCTGGCGCGGTTTCTCCGTTCTGTGGTTTTTCCGGTTTCTCGATCCCCTCACTGCGCATGACAAACTGCACCAGCGTGGTATCGGTGTTCCAGGGTGAGGTAAAGGAAACCGGCTGGTAGTCGGCGCCCGTATACGGATCCAGCAGAGCGTCGATTTCGGCCTGCAGCGTCTCCGGCATCCCGGCGGTCTCTTTTGCCAGCGTGGCGGACCCGTCGTGGAGGGTCTGGGCGCCGTCGCGCAACGTCCCCGCCCCGCCCACGGCCTCCGTCAGGCCCAGATGAAAATCGCCGTAGCCGTCGGCCAGTGCCGACACGCCGTCCAGGTAGCTTTCGAGCCCCTGCTGGAAGTCGCCGTAGTTGGCGTCCAGCGTGGCCAATCCCGTTGCCAGTTGCTCCAGCTGCGCCAACCCGTCCATCCCCGCCAGAGCCGCCCCGGCCTGATCCGCAATCGCGCGCAGCGTCGCCGCGATCGTCCCGATGCCGGCGTTCAACGTCTCCAGGGTGGGCGCGACGGCGGCAAAAGCGCCTTGCACCTGGCCGTAGGTGCCTTTGACGATCTGGCCCGCCGTATAGGCGTCGACCAGTTGCTCCAGTACCGCGTATTGGCTCGGATCGGTCGCGGCGTAGAGCGCGCCGATCTGTTCCGGCCCCAGCAACGGGTCCGGGAGGTCCCCGATCGCGCCATCCAGCGCCGCGTAGGCCGGGGCAAACCCGGCCCCCAGTGCGGTCAGGCCGCCGGCCACGCCCTCCAGCCCCTCGGCCAGTTGCGACAACCCCGCGGGCAGCGCGGCCAAATCGGCGAGATCCAGCTCACCCAGCGCGCCGCCCACAGCGGCGGCGATCTGCGACAACGCCGCACCGATCTGAGCCGCCGCGCCGGACAGCGTTCCCGACTGCGCGCGCAATTGCCCCAGGCCGGCGTCAATGTCGGCCGACCCCTCGCGCAAGGCGCCCAGGCCGGTCTCCAGCGAGGCCACCCCGACCGCCAGTTTCCCCACGCCCTCATCCAGGGCGGCGATCGCGTCGGTCAGCTCGGCAAAGTCGCCGATCATGCCATCCAGATCCGGCAAATCCATCGCGACCGCGAACGGCAACGCCGTGATCTCGATACCCGACATGGTAAAGTCCCGCACCGTGGCCGTCAGCAGGAGCTCCGCGTCCCGGCCCGGCATCACGGTAAAGGCGACGACCTGGCTCTTGCCGGCGCTGGCGAGGGTGGCGCCCGCGGCCTGGATGTCGCTGCATTTTTCCGTGTCCAGGGTCAGGGAGACCTGCAACATATAGCTGTCATAAAAGGCGGCGTTGACCGCTTTGTTCTGCCGGGTTCGGACCGCGATCTCCAGCGCGCCCGCCCGGCCCGCCAGCTCCGCGGGCGCCACGGGCGCCCCGTCCAGCGTATAGGCGAGATCGATCAGCCAAGGCAGGTCGGTGGTGGCCAGATTGCCCTGGTAGTAGAAATGCTCCGCCGCCGAGGGGATGCCGACGAGCTTGCCCTGGTAGGTCAGGGGCGTGGTGTCGGTGAGGTTGGTCACCGACAAGTACTCGCCAAAATCCATCAGGCTGCCCGCTTGCGCCAGCGCGAAATGGTTGACGGCATAGGCGGCGCGCACCCGCCCGTCCGCCGCCAGCGTGGCATAAATCACTTCGTCTTTGCTCTCGACGACCGCGCGGGCGGTGGCGTCGGCCGCCGTCTGCCGCGCGTCGCGCGCTTCCAGCAGCGGGCGCGCCGGCAGCAGGGCGACCAGCGCCGCCAGGGCGAGGGAGAGTATCATCTTGCTTATTTTGCGTTTCATCAACGGCACCTCCGGTGAGTGGGTGATCTCAGCGCTCCGGGATAAAAAACCGGGCGCGGAACGTCGTCTTGTTAATCGGCTTGTCAAACAGCAACAACAGCGTCGGCAGGAACGCCAGCACCATGGCCAAAGAAAGCAGCGTCCCCCGCCCCAACAAGCGGCCGATGTCGGCGATGGCGCTGTTGGTCGACGTCGCGCGCAGGACAAATCCCGCGGTCGAGAGCGTCAGCGCCGAGACCAGGATCGAGCGGAAGGACTCGCCCAGCGAGCGATGCATCGCCGCGCGTTTGGGCAGCGTCTGCCGATGCCGCATATAGGTATTGGTCAGCAAAATCGCGTAGTCTACGGTCGCCCCCAGCTGGATCGTACTGAGGACCAGATAGCCGAGAAAATTGATCGGCGTGCCGTTGAAATACGGGATGGCCAGATTGATCCAGATCCCGGCCTCGATCGTCAGCACCAGCAAAAACGGCAGGATCGCCGAGCGGAAGGTCAGCAACAGCACGACAAAAATCGCGAGGATGGCGAGCAGGTTGACAAAAATATTGTCCTTCTGGACGATGATTTTCATGTCGTACACGTTGGCGCTTTGCCCGAGCGTGTAGAAATCATCCCCATACAGCTCCCGGGTGGTTTCGTTGACGCGCTCGACGGTCAAAAACGCGAGCTCGCCTTCCGTCGGCGTGTCCATATAGAGGATGACGCGCGCGTAATTTGCCGAATAGAACGGCCCAGTGATCGCGTCGTCCAAAAACTCCGGCGGGATGGCCGTGCCGACCTGCCTGGCGTAGGCCGTGACCCCCGTGACGCGATCGATCTGCCCCAGCGCGTCACACATCAGTTGCTCTTTGGCCACGTCCCCGCGCGGCACCAGAATCGCCATCACCGTCTGGCGGCCGAACCGCTCCTCCACCGCCACCGTGTCCCGGCCGTAGCGCGTGCTGGCGTCGATCACGTCGTTGCCATAGAGAAAGTGGGTCTGCCGTTGGCCGAGAAAAGTCGGAACCAGCAGCAGGGTGACGATCAGGACCGCCGGGATCGCGATCTTGGACAGCACTTTGCCGACCTGGCCAAAGTCCGGCAGGAACGGGCGGTGCTGGGTGCGGTCGATCCATTTGTAGACATACAAAGTAAGGGCGGGCAAAAACACCATCACGGTGACAAAGCTCAAGACGATGCCTTTGGCCAGCGTCAGCCCCAGGTCGGCGCCGATACGGAAATTCATAAACAGCAGCGCCAAAAAGCCGAACAACGTCGTCGCCGCGCTGGCCGCCACCGTCGACAACGACTCTTTCATCGCCTGGCGCATCGCGTCTTCGGCCCTGGCGAATTTCTTGCGGTTGTCCTGGAAGCTGTGCAGCAAAAAGACCGCGTAATCCAGCGAACAGGCTAGCTGCAAAATCGGGCTGACCGAGTTGGTCATAAAAGAGATCTCGCCAAAGATCAGGTTGGTCCCCATGTTGAGGACGATGGCGACGCCGATCGTCAGCAAAAACAACAGCGGTTCCAGCCAGGACGACGTCGACACGATCAGGATCAGGATGATGATCGGCACCAGGATGGCCATCGCTTTGAGCACGGTCGCGGCGGCCGTGTTCTGCACAAATACCAGCGAGGCTGCGTCGCCGGTCAGGGCGTCGTCCTCGCCGATCAACGCCAGGATGTCGCCGCAGGCGCTCTTTTCCATCCCCTTGCCGATGGTGACAGAAAACAACGCGTCGCCATCCCGGTAGAAACCCTCGATGGTGGCGGCGTCCCCCATCTCCAACGGCTGCTTGAGATCCATCACGTCGTCCAGCCAGAGCACCTGCTCGACACCCGCGATTTCCGCCAACGCCTGTTTATACGCCAGCGCTTGCGTCAGGGAGACGTCCCGCACCATAACGTTGGCGTTGGGCATCGCTTCGGTAAACTCGCGATTCATGATCTCCAACGCGGTCGTGGACTGGGCGTCGGGCGGCAGATAGTCGACCAGATTGTAGTTGACGCGGACAAACAGCGTCAGCAAAATACACACCGCCGCCAGGACGGCAAACAGGACGATGACCGGTTTTTTGTGTCGGATGATGCTGGCAAATAGACCCATGCGCTGCCTCCGTTTGATCTTGTTCGCTGTGCCAACATGCATTATAATGGACACTGTGTCGGATTACAGCCCTCAATGTTGTTTAAATTGGCACGATCCACAACAAGATACGGGAAAAGTGACGGTTATAGAACCGCGAACAGGCGACAAGGAGTCCACAGATGGAAACGAATAAAACCGACCAACGGGTGCGATTGACCCGCCAGCTGCTCAAAAACGCGCTGGTGCAGCTGATGCAAGAGCAACACATCTCCAAAATCTCCATCCGCGCCCTGTGTGAGATCGCCGACATCAACCGCAGCACCTTTTACGCCCATTACACCGACCCCTACGACCTGCTGGAAAAAGCCCAGCAGGAGGTGCTGGACAATTTGACCCGCTACCTCAACAAACAAGACCTGGACGAAACTCACCCGATCTCCGTACAGGTCCTGACCAAAGTGCTGGACTACGTCAAAGAAAATGTCGAGCTGTTCAAAGCGCTGCTCAGCGAAAACTGTGATCTGGCCTTCCAAAAAGACCTCATGGAACTGGCGCAGATCATTTCCGAACAACAAAATCCCACGCTCGACGAGCGAACGCAGGAATACATCAAAATCTTCGGCCTGACCGGCGCGATCAGCATCTTGCAGCAATGGCTGCACGAGGGCACGAACGAGTCGACGGCGCAAATGGCCGAACTGGTCATCCAGCTGTGCTATTTTGGCATCAACGGCATCAAAAAGACACCCTGAGCAAAAGGGCCTGAAAGCGCCGCAGGTGGTCCAGTAGACCACCTGCGCCAGCCCCTACCACCGCCGCTTGATAAGCGTCAAGCGGATTCGCTTTGTGCCGCGGCCGGGTCCGCGTTTTTGTCGTCGATGATCTGTTGCAGGATCGGGTGCCCCAACCGCTCGACGGTCCGCCCTTCGGCCCGCAAGTCGCGGCCGAGCGCGGCCGCGGCGATCTCGATCAGAGCCGTGCAAACGGGCGTGGCCACGCCCAGTTTGCCGCCCAACGTTTCCAACAGCACCAGGCCTTGCGGCACATCCTCGCTGATGTAGCGCGAGTCGACCGTCAGCGGCCCTTGGGCGCGGGTCGGCATCCCCGCGTACCAAAAGAACACCTCTTTGGCGTCGCGTGTGTTATCTAACGTGTTGCGGTATTTGCAGGCTTCGACATACGTCACGCGCGCGCTGCCCAACGCTTCCATCACGTCCATCTTTTCCGTGTCCAGCGCTTCGAGGATGCGCCAGACGCTGGGCGTGAATACCTCGTGGTACATGCAATATTCGCCGTGGGTCTTTTCGATGCGGGGTATGCTCATGATCGCCCCCACCGTGTGCACGATCAGATTGGGGTTGTGCAGCGCGGCCTCGAGGACGGAGGGAAGGTAGACAAAGGGATAGCCCAGCTGGTCCAGCACCAGGCGGCTGGCCTCGGTGCGCCCGGCCGGGTAGATGCCCAGCGGGTTGCGGACGTTGCGAAAGCCGACGCGGATGGTGCCCGGCTGGATGATCCGGCAGTCGACAAACGAGCTTTGCGCCTCGCAGACGGTCACATCGATGCCCGCGCAATGGCGGATCACGTAGGCGGTGGAGAGATAGCCCGGGTTCAGCAGCAGGATCTGCCCGTCGCGCAGGTGCGGGCGGATCCGCCGGATCAGGTTTTCGTGGTAATTGGTTTGGATGTAGACGATCACCACCCGGCTCTCGCTCAGCCGCGACAGATCCCGGGTGACCCGCCGGATTTGCGCGCGGGTGGTCCGGCCCTTTTCGATCAGACGGACGACGCCGTCGTGCGTCCGCAAATACTCAAAGTCCGCGTCGTGCATGGCGTGCGAGGTTTTGATCAATGTCACCTCATGCCCGCGCAGGCTCAGCTCCGCGGCGACCGCTGTTCCGCCGTTGCCGGCGCCCAATACAGATATCTTCATTTGCTCATCCTTTCTATATGTGTGACGGCCGCCTGCCGTCCGGGGGACAACTCCGGTTCCGGGCGCAGGATCGTGTCCAGCACGGCCCCGGTCCGGTCGCCGAACAAGGGCCCGCAGCTGACCTGGTTCAGCCCGGGCGCGCCGTTGTATTCGATAAACAGGGGGTCGCCCGCCTCATCGATGGCAAAGTCCCAGCCGATGACGCCAAAATGCGGCAATTGCCGGTGCGCGTTCCGGATCTCCGCCAGGACCCGTTCATATGACGGGATGGTGATCTGGTCAAAGACCGTACCGCCGGGATGGGCGGTCACCCAGTCCGCGCCATAGGTCATCGCCCGCGGCGCCAGGCGGCCGTCGTCCCCGATCGGGCAGGCCATGCCCCCGGCCGCGACGTTGTCCAGGCGCGTCCCGCCCACCCCCATGCGCAAGATCGCCGACGAGATCTGCACGGTCCCCTGGAAAAGAAAAGAGATCACGCGGATCGTGTTGAGCGAATGCGGGTGGATGGCCGCCAGCACTGGATGCTGGCGGGAGATTTCCTGGACGATGAAGTCGCTGCCATAGCGCGCCAGGAGCCGGTCCAGATCCGGCGCGGGATCGCTGGCGCTTTCGCTCGCGCGGTCATAGAAGAAGATGTCCACCCCTTCGCCGCTGTAGATCGCCGGCTTGATCACAAAGCGCTCTTGCGCCGCCAACAGCAGCCGCGCCTGGGCCCGGGATATCGTCTCCCCCGCGCCGCCATAGAAGCAGTGGTTGCTGTTTTTGAGGATCGTCCGCGGCTGTTTGAGCGTGGGAAACAGGCGCTCATAGAAGCACTTGTCGGTATAGGCGTGGCGGAAGCGCGGCTGGTTCAGCGCCGGATAGACGTGTTGCCAGTACAGATCCTCCGGGATGTAGCGCGGGTCATAAGCGCCGTCTTTGTAGCCATAGAGGTCGTACCACATTTTCGCCGGCCGCAACCCATAGCGCCGCCAGAAAGGCAGCACCTGCTCGCGATAGGCGCGGCGGCTGCCCGCCAGCCCGCCTCGCAAGGCCCGCAGTTGCAGGCGGCACGACGCGCGCGCCCGGCGCGCTTCCCTCCACAGGTCCACCCGTTGGTACAGCGTGTGACAAAACCGCTCCCAGCGGCCGGCTTGATTTATTTTGTTTGGCATCCCTCGTCCCCCTCTTGTAGAATTTCTTGCAGCCGCGCGCGCCCCAGCCGTTCCACCGAGCGGCCTTCGCGCCGCAGATCCCGGCCCAGTGCCGCCGACGCGACCTCGATCAGGGCGGTGCAGACCAGGGTCGCGACCCCGTATTCCGCGCCCAACGTCTCCAACAGCACCAGACCTTGCGGCACGTCCTCGGCGATAAAGCGCGAGTCGACCGTCAGCGGCCCGCGCAAGCCCTGGGGCAGGTTGGCATACGCGAAAAACACTTCTTTGGCGTCCCGCTCCTCGTCCAGGGTGTTGCGGAACTTGCAGGCCTGCAGATAGGAGACGCGCGCGCAGCCCAGGGCCGCCATCACGTCCATTTTTTCCGCGTCCAGGGCTTCGAGAACGCGCCACACGCTGGGGGTAAACACTTCGCGGTACATGTAGTAATCGCCGCC
>CAYZME010000041.1:0-16863 GCA_964479435.1 uncultured Oscillospiraceae bacterium | reverse complement strand
GAGCTCGAAGATGTACCCCAAACAGGCGATTCGCTCCTGATCATCGGCAATCCGCGCGGTCTTTTCCGCATCGTCGGCCGCGCCACCGTTTTGGGCTGGACACGCCTGGCCGCGCGTGACGACCCCGTTTTGGTCCTCGACGGCCCAGTCTACCAGGGCAACAGCGGCAGCCCGGTCCTCAACGCGGACGGGCGCGTGGTCGGCGTTGTGTTCGCGACCACGCGGCGCGCGCAGGACGACCGCACCGTCGCGCTGGCGATTGCCTCGCGCACCGTCGCCGCCTATATCGACTCACTGACCGGGGACTAAACCCCCGAGCGGCCGCGCCGATCGCGCTCAGGTACGGATGGTAAAGCGCCGTCCATCCCGGCGGCAGATCGCCTTTGTGACCTGCCGGCTGGTCCACAAGACCGCCGGCAGTCCGCCCCCGGGCACCGTCCAGTGGCCGATGTGGTAAAAGTCGCGCAGGTGCGGCAAGGTGTGGGGGAGGCGTTGGCGCAGCGCCTGTGGCGTCGGATACCAGCCGCGCGGTGAGGCGCGGTAATTGTTCGTTTTTTTCTGCCACATATCGGGCGTCATGACATCGATGACCTCCACCGCCCCGGCCAGGCCGGCGATCGCCTGTCCGCCGCCCACGCCTGGCGTGCCTGCCAGCGCGGCGGCTACCTCGCGGCCGATGCGTTGCTTCTCCGCCTCATATCGCAAGGGATCCGCGTCCGCCAGGCGGCACCAGTAATCGTAGTCCGCCGGCAAGGAAACCGCGACGGTTGTTTTGCCCGATGAAACAGACGCGCCTCCCTGTCCGTAGATGCGGGTCTCCAGCTGCGTGGCCGTGTGGGTATCGTCGATGACGAGGGGGCGCGCGAGCAAATGGCTGACGGTATGAGCGGTTTCCCGCAACGCGTGGCGGACGCCGAGCGAGACCCGTATGAGTGGTGTACACAGGCGGCCGGGTGCTTCGCGAAGCGGCGGCCCGCCGCCGGGCGGGGAGCCGAACCGGCGCGCGCGGACGGCGTCGACATGGCGCCCGGCGAGCATGTTATATAACGTATCGTAGGAATCAGCCGCCGAAATCACGATGTCGGCGTCATAGGTTTCGCCGTTTGCCAGCGTGATGCCCACCGCGCGTCCGTTCTCGACGCGGATTTGTGTCACGCGCCGCTGGTAAAGAATTTTCCCTCCTAAACGGCGGAAATGGGTTTCGATCGCGCGCGCGAACGCCAGGGAACCGCCGGTCGGATAGCCGGCCCCGCCCGCGTGCATCCACCCGGCGCGGACAAACAGCATCGCCACCGGCATCTCGTCGGACATCGCCATCCATTCGGCGAAGCGCGCGCGCAGCACGGGCGTGCGAAAGCGGCGAGCATATGCGGCGATGGTCATATTGCTATATATAGCGGGGATACGCGAACCCGCGGCCAGACGCGCCAGCCAGCCGGGCCAGCCGGAGGAGCCGGCAAGCAGGCGCACCTGGCCGCGCCAGTCGCGGGTGCGGGCGACCCGTTTGACGACGCGGATAAACCCCGCGATCGCCCGCATGTCGGCGGGGGCGACCCGCAGCAATTCCGCGCTCAGCCAATCGGCGTCGGTGTAGAGTGAAAAGAACGCGCCCGGGGCGTATTCGGTTTTTTTGTACTCGGTGAAACGCGTGATTTTGCCATCCGGCAACGCGCCGACTTCCAGCCAATATTGGTGCATCGGGGTGTAGGGGATCGCGCCGGGCAGCCAATCGATGCAGCCGTCAAACAGATAGCCTTCCCGTTTCCACGCGGTACAGGAGCCGCCGGGGGTCCGTCCCATTTCAAAGAGGGTCGTGGGATAGCCGTTCATCTGCAGGTAACAACCGGCCGTCAGCCCGGCCACGCCCGCGCCGATGATCAGAACCTTGCGTTCTGCCATGTCGTGTCCTCCATACATGCGGCGGCGCTTTAGCCCACCGTCGCGGTGACGCGTCACATTTTTCAGTCTATCACGACCGGCGGCTATTTACGAAATCCGCTTTTGCCACACGGCTCTTGGCGAGCAAAAAGCGCCTGCCTCGGCCCCTCGAGACGAGGGCGTGGAAAGCGCTTTTTCACCATCTGTCTGGGAACTTATTTCTCGGGTTGATCCAATTGGGACTTCAATTCTTGCAATCGGGCTTCCAGTGCCTGGACCTGATTTTCCAGGAACGCGCGCCGCTGGCTCTCGTCGGGCACAACCGGTGCCGCGTAGGGGGCAAATCCCGGGCCGTACCCGGCGGGCTGAAAATAGCCGGGGGCAAAGCAGCGGTATCCGCGCCCTCTCCCCATGCCAAAACCACGGCCGTATCCCGGCCCCGCGCCACTGTATCCCGTGCAGGCACCGTAGCCGCGGCCGGTGGCCGGGCCCGCGCCGTATGGACCGCTTCCATCTCTTCTGGGCATATCGATTCTCCTTTCAGTTTATGGGCATATGCACATGAACAGTATCGATCAGTTATGGGCATATGTCAATATCTTTTTTGAAAAAGCGGCCATTGAATTCTCAGGTAATTGACATATGCCCATTTGCGACAGACAATAGGAACAGCACCGGATGTGAATCGAGGAGGAAAATCGCATGAAAATCGCCCTTGCCAGTACCGGACAAACGCTGGACGCCCCCATCGACGACCGATTTGGTCGTGCCGCTTACTTCTTGCTCGTCGACAGCGATTCGATGGCCTGTGAGGCTTTCGCCAACCCGGCAGCCGATCAGGTCGGCGGCGCGGGGATCGCGGCCTGCCAGCATCTGATCCAGCTGGGCGCGCAGGTGGTCATCGCCGGCCAACTGGGCCCCAATGCCATGCGAGTCCTGCAAAGCGCTGAGATCGATTTGTACCAGAGCCACGGCCAAACGGGCGGCGACAACATCGCGGCCTATCTCGCGGGCCGGTTGGAACGCCTGACACAAAGCGGGCCCGCGCATGCCGGCGGGGCGCGCTCGTGAAACTCGCTGTCTTGAGCGGCAAAGGCGGGACCGGCAAAACAACGGTCGCCGCCAGTCTGGCGCGCGTGATCCCCGACAGCCAATACGTCGACTGTGACGTCGAGGAGCCCAACGGCTTTCTTTTTCTGCGGCCGGAGCCGGGCGCGGTTTTTCCCGTGTTAGTCCCTGTGCCGGTCGTGGACGCGGCTTTGTGTACATTGTGTGGCGACTGCGCGCGGATCTGCCAATTCCACGCCATCGCCTGCGCCGGAAAGCGTGTCCTACTCTTTCCCGAGCTGTGCCATCACTGCGGCGCCTGCGCTTTGGTTTGCAAGCCGTACGCCATCACCGAAGAGGACCGCCGCGTCGGCGAAATCGAAATCGACCCCACCCACAGTGTTTTGCAGGGACGTCTGGATGTCGGTGACCCGGTCGGCATCCCGATTGTGACGGAACTCAAGCGCCGGATCGACCCCGCGCGACCGGCCATTCTGGATTGCCCGCCGGGCGCTTCCTGCGCGGTGGTGCGCTCCCTGGAAGGGTGCGACTTCGCGCTGCTGGTCACAGAAGCGACCCCTTTTGGCCTCCATGATTTGGCGATCGCGCTGCAATTGGTCCGGCAGATGGCGATCCCGGCCGCCGTCGTCCTCAACAAGGCCAGCGGCGCGGACGAGGCGGTGGACACGCTGTGCGCGCGCGCCGGGGTGCCGATCTGGATGCGGATTCCTTTTTCGCGCGTGATCGCCGAGCATTATTCGCGCGGCCTGTTGCCGGTCGACGCGGAACCGGCCTGGGTGGACGCTTTCCAGTCCCTATATCAAGCGGTGCGCGGCGAGGTGCGAACATGAAACAGATTGTTTTTATCAGCGGCAAGGGCGGCACGGGCAAAAGCACCCTCGTCTCTTCTTTGGTTCAGCTGGTTGATCGCGCGATGATCGCCGATTGCGATGTGGAAGCACCGAACCTCCATTTGCTGCTGCCCGGCGAAGACCTGGATAAACAGGATTACAGCGGCGGTTCGGTCGCGCGCATCGACCCCGACCGCTGCTGTCGCTGCGGGATCTGCCGGCAGGTGTGCCGCTTTGACGCCATCGACGCGTCGTATGTCGTCTCCCCGATGGCTTGCGAAGGCTGCGCCGCCTGTACGGTCTTGTGCCCGACCGACGCCATCACGCTCAACCCGGTTCTCACCGGCGAAACCCGCGTGACCCGCACGGCGCGCGGCACCTTCTCCCATGCCCGCCTGGCGATCGGCGCGGACGCGTCGGGCAAACTGGTCACGCAAGTGCGCAAGAATCTTTTCGCGCACGCGGCCGGCGAGGACTGGATTCTGATCGACGGCTCCCCGGGGATCGGCTGCGTGGTGATCGCCTCGATCACCGGGGCCGACGCGGCGGTCGTCGTGGCCGAGCCGACGCCGTCGGGGCGCCATGATCTGACGCGGGTGCTGGGCGTGGCGGCGCATTTCCGGGTACCGGCTTTCGTCTGTATCAACAAATATGACCTCAATCTGACACAAACGGCGGCGATCGAAGCCGATTGCGCCGAAAGAGGCGTTCCGGTCATTGGCAAACTTCCCTACCTGACGGCCGTCGTCGACGCTTTACGCGCGGGCCAGACACCGGTGGAAGCCGGGATCCCGGCCATCGTCCAGCCGATGCGCGAGCTGTGGGCACGTTTACAACAGGAGCTGGCTCCCGCGTAGGATTTTGTATTGTATATTGTAGAAAAGGCGAACGGACTGAGGTGTGACCATGGCCAGACCGATTAAGTGGCGACGTGTAGACCGGCCCCCCGATGTGCCGGAGTTCAGACCGGCCGGCGGACAAGGTGCCGGCGGGGTGAATATTCTGCTCGTCGAAGAATATGAAGCGATCCGTCTCAAAGATGAGTTGGGATTGGAACAGGAGGACTGCGCGCGGCGCATGCAGGTTTCCCGCGCTACTTTCCAACGCATTTTGTCGACCGCGCGCGCCAAGATCGCCGACAGCCTGGTCCACGGCAAAGGCATCCGTATCGAAGGCGGCAATTGGCGGCGTGGTTTGTGCGGCGTGTCGTGCCGCCAATGCGGCCACCGCTGGGAAGCCACCGCGGATCAACTCGCGGACGCGCGGCAACAGATCCATTGCCCCCAGTGCGACGCGACCGATGTCTCGTGCATATCGTATGGACGGCAGGGGCAAGGCCGCGGTCATGGGCGCGCGGGAGAGGGGCATGGCGGCGCGCGGGGACGGGGACGCGCGGGGCGACGAGACCCGTGGGACGGCGGGCGCGACCCCTTGACCTTTGACGACGACGAGCACTTTTGCCGGCGCGCCTGCTGGCGCTACGACGAGGAAACACAACGGCCGGACGACGCACCCGGGGAGAAAAACGGGTAGGCAGGCCCCGAACGGCCCGGTCGGAGGCGGATGAGCCCTGCTCTAGCCGCCTTTCATGTCGATCACTTCTGTATGGTGGTCGAGAATGTCGAGGCACAAGCGGACCGAATCCCCGATCGCCCGGTCGATGTCATCCGGTTCGACACCCAGCAAGTCACATCCGAGCGCCGGGTCGATGAATTGTTTTGAGCACTGCAAATCGGCGAATCGAACCATGTGCAAGCCGCCTTCCACGCCTCTTTCCGCCTGCTCCCGCATCATTTTCTTGCTGCCCTGCACATACATCCATTTGGGGATGGTGAGGATCTTCTGATTGGGCTTGCCCATATACTTGTGGACGATTCGCAAGAATTCTTTCCAGGTCATGTTGTAGTAGCCGATCGGGTAGCTGTGGCCGCCGCGATTGCGCTCCAGCGCGCCGGCGGTGGCTTGTGCCACCTGACGCACGGTTACCATCGTCGTGCCGCCGCGCGGGTAGAGTGTGACTTTTTTCATCCCCCGCAGCATTTCGACCAGAAAAACCCACACCGGCTTGCGGCCGGGCTGCGCGCCGAAAATATACGGCAATTCGAGCACCGCCACATCAAACTGGTCATCGGCAAACGACAGCGCCATTTCTTCCTGGTCGCGGCGGCTGCGAATGTACGGGTGCCAGTGGGCCAGCCGGTCGGCGGGCCGTGTTTTGTCAAAATAGGTAAAATACGATCCATAGATCACACTGTGGCGCACGCCGCAATTTTTGGCGATTTGTAAAATCCGTCGCAGCGGGTCGATGTTGTGCTTTTTAAACAGATCATAGACCGGCGGCGGGCCCTCCACCCTTTCGTCGATACCGGCCGCGAACACAAAGCCCTGGCACCCTTCCAGATATCCACGCAGTTCATCGTCGCTCATCTCCATGTAGTTGCCAAACTCGATTTTCATTTCCGGGGGCAGCACGGCGCCCGGCGGCAACGGCGGCAGCGCAATCGACGTGACTTCGTGCCCTCGATGGATCAATTCCCGCGCCGCTTCGCTGCCCAATAAGCCGGTCCCGCCGATCATAAATACTTTCATCCTGGCTCTCCCTTCCTTTTTACGAAAACACGAATACATCAACAATCAATGGTTTTTGATTTATGCACTTGCTTGTCTGCGCTTGAGATACCTACTAAAAAACGCTTCTCGCGGGCTCTTCACGATAAAATCAAAAAGGATGTGCTTTATGGAATCCATTGCGAACGCTGTTGTTGCGCGCCACAACGCGCGGGACGACCTGCGGATGAGATCGGGTCAGGGCCCCGGCCTCAATCAAAAAATTTTCCCTGATAAAAATTCGGCTTGCCAGTTTTACGCGCGGATAAGCGGAAGATGACGCACCCGTCCGGGCAGACGATTTCCTTGCTATACGGATCGCTGCCGCCCACATTCGTCAGATCGCCGCCGCTGCGCACCGCCTCCATCAGCGGATATAACATCATCATCACTTTGGAGCAGATCCCGTAGCCGTCGGCGTTGACCGGGCAACCGTACGTACAGGTATACGTGTCGCCAATCTCCTCGCCGTTGCGGCAATACCGCTCGGTGCGATCGCCGCGCAAAAACCCTGTGACCTCGACGATAAATTCGTATTCTTCTTCATACCATTTTTTCATAACCTGCCCTCCTTCTGGTCGCGGCTGTTTTCACACGCGACCGGCGGCAATTAGGACGGATCCTCTGCTGGCGCGGTTTTGAGTTCGGCAAATTTTGCCGCCATTGTCGGATTGTTGCGGGTCAGTTTTTTGATCGTCAAATCTACCGCCTTGTTGTTGGCCAATCGCAAATTGTCTTCCGAGCGGAACAGGTGTTCTTTTGTCTTCTCCAGGCTCTTGATCGTTTTGTCGATTTCATCGATCGCCAATTTGAAGCGGCGGCTGGCCAAGTCGTAATTGCGGGCAAAGCCTTGTTTGAATGCTTCCATGTCCGCTTCGAAGTTTGTGATGTCGATGTTCTGATTGCGCACCAGCGCCAGCTCGGCTTTATATTGCATGGAATGCATGGCGGCGTTTCGCAAGACAGTAATCATCGGAATAAAGAATTGCGGCCGGATGACATACATTTTGGGATACCGGTGCGAAACATCCACGATCCCCGAGTTGTACAGCTCACTGTCCGCCTCAAGCAGAGAAACCAGAACGGCGTACTCGCAGCCCTTTTCATTGCGGTCTTTATCCAGTTCTTTGAGAAAATCTTCGTTCTTTTTCTTGCTGGCCGTCTCATCCTGTTCATTTTTCATTTCGAACATAATCGAGATGATCTCATTGCCCGCGTCGTCAGATTCACGATAAATATAATCGCCCTTGCTCCCGGAGCGCGCGTCGTTGTCTTTTTCAAAATACGCGGTTGGAAAAGCCGTCGCGCGAATTTGATTGAACTGTACTTCGCAGTGTTGCTCCAGTGTTTCTCCCACCATTTTGGTGGAGAGCCGAGCCTTCATATCCCGGTAGTAGGCGATCATCTCGTCTTTGGTTCTCAGTTCGTTTTGATGCTTCTCTTTGAGGGACGCTTCCAGGAGCTGGTGTTCGGATGTTTTGGATCTCAATTCGCCGGCCAGGGCATCCCGTTCCCGTTCCACTTGATTTACCGCCGAGGTCACAGCCAGTTGTTTTTCGGTCGCGGCGGCGGTTATTTGCGCTTTGAGCGCCGCGATCTCGGTATCCTTTTTGGCCATCTCGGTCTGCAAGTCGGTTTTTGCGTTGGCGATCGCCAGTTGGACGGCATTTTCTTTGCCCTGCAGCAGCAAGGCCTCGCGGTCCCGCAATTCTTTCTCAAAGACATGGTCGCGCACCTGTTTGACGATGTTCGCAAAACTGGATTCGTCGACCGTAAACACCTGGCCGCAGTTGGGGCACTTGATCTCATTCATTTCTGGCAATCCTTTCTTTGCGTCACGGGCACCAGGCAGAAGATAGAGCCACTCAACCGGGCTGCCTGGCGCGCGATCGTGTATGCAGTCATTTTACCATTCGATATGAGATGAAACTAAATATTGAGAGGTGGGCATGAAAACAGCCCGTGAGGTTGCGTCTTACTCGGACGCAACCTCACGAAGACTGTTCCCTCTTACGGAATCCCGGGTGAAAAGGGGCTGGTATACCACGCGGACAGCGTCCGCGGCATTCAGTTTACCGGTAGTGACGATCTCGTTATCTCAGTACGCAATAAAAGGAATCAAGCGATCGATCAGTCCTCTATATCCATAGCCCATCGGATCGGGCGACATCTCCCCGGAGGTCAAATATGCCTTCACCTGGTCTTCGGCAGCGAGATAGGTGCGAAACGCGTCTGAATCCGCCATCAGCAATTTCCCGGCCAGCAAAGCGGAAGACATGAAATGGATCTCCAGTGTCGTCAAGCGATCGCGGCACTGCACATTTGCCATCACAGCATGCAGCAGGTCGGCCCTTTGCTCCGCCGACATCGCCTGGACAAATCGATCGTCCGCAATCACGTACTCGATATACCGCAGTCGCAACGCGCCCGAATCGGTTTGGTATAGCTTTTCGACGTGGATACTCTTGTAGTAATCAATGAGCGCAGACGCGGCATCCGGGCGGGACAACAGCTCTTTGCCACTATTGAAGTGCTCAAAAGTATCCATGGACGCCAAGTGGTAGTTTCCCCCCGACGCGACGCTGAAATCGATGAAGAAAGAGTTGTTGAAACACGTTTCTACCAGCCCGCTCGTCGAAATGGAAGCCAAAACATCCGCGGGGAGATTCTGTGCTTCATGGCGGTACAACGAATCGGCCTTTTTCCACTCCTCCGGCTGGGTATCTGCTGTGAACGGGTACTCATAGGCATCCTCGGTATGCCGATACCAGTAACCATCCAGGCCGTCTACTGTTTCTGTCGAAGTAAACACGCGTAGGCTTGCTTTGGGTTCATCCGTCAAAGCAGTCGGCGCGCCGGGGTCGACAGGAGGATTGCATCCCGACATCATGAGCAGAATCAATAGTATGGATAACAACGTGTACTGCGTTCGCTTCTGTCGCATTTTTCCCTCCTCCTGATTTGTCATAATATTTTTGCAATCAAGCGCGCATACAGATTCCTCTTATAGCTCATGCGTAGCACAGGATGCCGGTATCGTCAATTCTTACGAACTGCCACTATATATATATATATATATATAGTGTTCGGACATTCCAATTCAATCCGTTGGCGCGAGCTTTGGCTCAGAATGCCAAAAAGCCCAGTTTTACTGGGCTTTTTGGCGACTTGCCACGTAACCATGACAAGATTTGAACTTGGCGGAGAAGGAGGGATTTGAACCCTCGCTAGGGTTGCCCCTACTAACGGTTTAGCAAACCGTCCCCTTCGGCCGACTTGGGTACTTCTCCGAATGACTGTTTTGCATATAATCCTATTCGTAAGCAGCCGGTATCTTTTTTATCTCCGCTCAGAAGCGAACCGGCTGGTTGTATGTGGCGGAGAGAGTGGGAGTCGAACCCACGGTGGCGTGAACCACGCTGGTTTTCAAGACCAGTGCCATCAGCCGCTCGGCCATCTCTCCTTATCTGGCCTCGGGCGAACCCCGGCGACGTTTAGCATTCTACATTGCGCCTGTTTCCGTGTCAATCTCAAATCTATTGTAGTTAATATAGATTATAATGTGCTATATGCCTATTTTTTCCAAAATGCGATCCAGCTCTTCATAGGAATAATAGTCGATGACAATTTTCCCTTTTTTGTTGCGGTCTTGAATCGCGACTTTTGTGCCCAGACAGGATCGCAAACGTTGCTCCAAATCGCGCACATTGGCGGTAATCTCCGCGTCCACCCGCGGCGTGTCCGCTTTCTTGCGGCTGCGCAACATGCTTTTGACCATCGCTTCCGTCTGCCGCACATTGAGTCCTTTTTTTAGTACGGTGTGGGCCGCCTGCTCCTGGGCTTTCACCTCCGGCAAACCAAGGAGCGCGCGCGCATGGCCCGCGGTCATCTCCTCGGATATGACCAGTTCCTTAACCGCGTCACTCAGCTTCAACAGGCGCACGGTGTTGGCGATGGCGGGCCGGCTACGGCCGATCATGGTCGAAAGATGTTCCTGTGTCATCTGATGGTCGTCCATCAGTTTCTCCAAAGCCATCGCTTCTTCGATCGGGTTCAGGTCCTGGCGCTGGATATTTTCAATCAGGGCTTGTTCCAGCACCTGCGCGTCTGTCAATTCGCGCACAATGGTCGGAATGGTCTTTAAGCCCGCCAGCCGGGCCGCGCGCCAGCGCCGCTCGCCGGCGACAATCTTGTAGCCGCTTTCGTAGCGGGTAGCGATGATCGGCTGAATGACGCCATTTTGCGCGATCGAGTCCGCCAGATCCTGTAAGCGTTCTTTGTCGAAGTGTTTTCTTGGCTGATCCACATTGGGGTTCAGATCATGAATGGGCAGCATAACAATGGCGTCACGGACCTCCAACGAGACCGATTCCAGCGACAACAAGGCGCCCAATCCCTTGCCCAGGCCTTTGGAGGCTGTTTTCCGGCCGGCCGGGCGCGTTGGCGCCTTTTTTACGCCTGTTGCCTTTGTCTGGCTTTTGGTTGTGGATGAGTTCGCCATCTGGTGCCCTCCTTAGCGCCCGGCCCGTTTGATCACTTCACGGGCCAATTCATGATAGGCTGCAGATCCTTTGGATTTTCGATCGTATTCCCAGATCGTCAAACCGAAGCTGGGTGCTTCACTGAGACGCACATTGCGTGGAATGATGGTGCGAAACACTTTTTCGCCAAACACATTTTGCACATCGGCCGCAACCTGGCGTGCCAATTGCGTCCGTTTGTCGTACATCGTCATCAGGACGCCAAATATTTCCAACTGGGTGTTGAGCTGCCTGCGCACTAGATTTACGGTTTCCATCAATTGCGTAAGGCCTTCCAACGCGTAATATTCACTTTGAATCGGCACCAGCACGCCGGTAGCGGCTGTCAGCGCGTTGAGGGTGATGAGGCCCAATGAGGGCGGACAATCGATCAGAATAAAGTCATACGACTCGGCCACCGGCGCGATGGCCTCTTTCAATCTTGTTTCACGTGAAAAAAGATCGACCAGTTCCACTTCCGCACCGGCCAGATTGATATTGCTCGGACACAGCCACAGGTTTTTGCGCCCGGTTTCCATGATGGCTTCCTGGATTGGCAATTGATTGATCAGCACGTCATAGGAGGTGCTTGCAAGCGTCTTTTTAACTTTTCCCACCCCACTGGTGGAATTCCCTTGCGGATCGGCGTCGATGAGCAATGTTTTCTTTCTGTTTCTGGCCAAATACGCGGCGAGGTTGACGCTGGTCGTGGTTT
Organism: uncultured Oscillospiraceae bacterium; assembly: GCA_964479435.1. Lineage (GTDB taxonomy): Bacteria > Bacillota > Clostridia > Saccharofermentanales > UBA5734 > JAAYKS01. Next base: position 5,245 of record CAYZME010000041.1, on the reverse strand, counting down.
TGCCCACGCCCCCTTTTTGATTGACGATCGCTAATATGTGCCCCATCTTCTATGCTCCTTACATCCCTCTGCGCATCGGCATCATTCTATCACACTAATCTGCCCTTTTCGGCTGCTTCAGCTCCGCAAAAGAGGCGAAAACACCTTGCCTGTGCAGAACACGGTGAATTTGAAAAGCGCGATGTTTCACATGAAACATCGCGCCCTCTGTCAGATTCATCTTCTCCGGATATGCCTAGATGTCCGCATGCGCGAAACGCGCGTTGATATGGATAAACTCTTTGCGCGGCTCGACTTTATCCCCCATCAGCAAAGTAAAGACTTCATCCGCCTGTTGAATGTCGGCTAGGTTAACCTGCAACAGTTTTCGGGTCAGGGGGTTCATCGTCGTCTCCCACAACTGGTCGGCGCTCATTTCGCCCAGCCCTTTAAATCGTTGCAACTTGGGCTCCGCCCAACCGGTCTCCTCTTTGATGGCCATAATGTCTTCTTCGTCATACGCGTAGAAGGATTTATTTCCTTCATACACGCGATAGAGCGGCGGGCTGGCCAGATAGACGTGACCTTCCTTGACCAGTTCGGGCATGTAACGGAAAAAGAATGTCAGCAGCAACGTACGAATATGTGATCCGTCGACATCGGCGTCGGCCATAATGATCACCTTATGGTAACGGAGTTTGCTGGTGTCAAAATCCGAGCCGATCCCGGCGCCCAACGCCATGATCACCGGCTGCAGTTTCTCATTGCCATACACGCGATCGATCCGCGCTTTCTCGACGTTGAGCATTTTGCCCCACAAAGGCAGGATCGCCTGATATTTGCGCTCGCGCCCTTGTTTGGCGGTCCCGCCCGCCGAATCTCCCTCGACAATGAACAGTTCGCAAAAGCGCGGGTCTTTCTCCTGACAATCCGCCAGTTTGCCCGGCAAAGCATTGGATTCCAGCGCGTTCTTGCGCCGTGTCATATCCCGCGCTTTGCGAGCCGCGTCGCGCGCCCGCGAAGCGGAGAGACACTTATCGATGGTCGTCCGCGCGACCGCCGGGTTTTCCTCCAGATACGTCGCCAGCCGGTCATTCATCACGGATTCGACCAACGTGCGTATCTCGCTGTTACCCAATTTGGTTTTGGTCTGCCCCTCAAACTGGGGCTCCGGCAATTTCACGCTGATGATCGCTGCCAGTCCCTCGCGCACATCCTCGCCCTGCAAGTTGCGGTCATTGTCTTTTAGCAACTTGTATTTGCGGGCGTAGTCGTTGACCACCTTGGTCAGAGCCGCGCGGAAACCGGTCAAGTGGGTTCCGCCTTCTATCGTGGCGATATTGTTGGCATATGAATAAACATTTTCCGCATATCCGTCGTTATATTGGATGGCGACTTCCACATAACAATCGCCGCTGCGGGAAGCGAAGTAAATCGGCATTTTGTAGAGCGGTTCTCTATTTTTATTTAGATATTCAACAAACGATATAATTCCGCCGTCGTAATGGAGCGTTTTCTCCGGCGCCGGTGTTTGCCGTTCGTCGCGCAAGACAATCGTCACCTCTTTGTTGAGAAAAGCCATTTCACGATAACGGGTGATCATCGCGTCGAAATCAAAATGGATGTCAGGAAAGATCTCCGGATCGGGCCGAAAGCGCGTGATGGTGCCGGTCTTTGTGCTTTCCCCCACCACCTGTAAAGGACTGACGGTCTGACCGCGCTCAAAACGGATGCGATAGAGCAAATCGTCGCGCGCGACATCGACTTCCATCCATTCGGCCAACGCGTTGACGACAGAAGCGCCCACGCCGTGCAGTCCGCCGGAAACACTATACGCGCCGCCGCCAAATTTGCCGCCGGCATGCAACATCGTGTGCACCACTTCGACGGTCGGGATTCCCATCTGCTGGTGAATGCCAACCGGTATGCCGCTGCCATTGTCGGCGATGGTGACAGAGTTATCCGGCTGGACCGTCACTTCGATGCGGTCGCAACGCCCCGCCAGGGCTTCGTCGACCGAGTTCGCGACAATTTCATAAACCAGATGGTGCAAACCACGTGTCGTTGTATCGCCAATGTACATCCCCGGGCGTTTGCGGACCGCTTCCAGACCCTCCAGGACCTGGATATCGCTCTCGTTATAGGCCGCGGTGCTGGAAGTATCAAACTGATCCTGCGCCGCCCAAACTTGCGCCAGTTCTTCGTTTTGCTCTTGAAAATCATCGTCTTTGAGCGCGCGCGGGTCGGTTGCCTGATTGGTGACCTCATCCAGATCGTCGGCCGCCTCATGCGGCTCCTGCGGCGACTGGGCCGGGGTGGATAAATTTTCAGACGCATACTGAATGCTCGTCTTGATTCGGTTGTGTTGCATCATGATTTGCTCATCCCTTTACTGAAGGTGGCCTCCCTTCCTTTGTAGATCGCTCCTCGCGGCGCGCGATCGGGGCAGGCCGGCAATTTTGTTATTTTCTGACGCGCCGCGCGTGCAAGCGGTGCGCGCCGGCGGCAAACCGGCGTCTGAGTGTGGATGTGGTAACCGGTGTCAAATACACGCGCGCCGACGTCAAGACAAAAGAACGGGGTAATTCGGGCGAAACCACTTCCAGGTTGCCTACGTCCTCCGCGCGTGCCAAAAAAGCATGTGTCGCCGAACCCTTATGGGTCGTAGCGTCCAGATCAAACACCCCGATAACACAAGAATCGGGGAGACTTGCCTCCCCGCCGATGTGGACATACATGGGCTTTGTGTCGATCCTTTCTTTGGTCTCAGGAATACACTTTATTATATCACAGGGTATATCACAGGGGCAGAATGGACGTTCTTCGCGCCGGTCCCCAGCCGCTTGCTCACGGGCCGGTTTCTGGCGAAAAAGGTCGTTCTCCCAGTGCCTCCACCTGCCCGGCATGCACATGATAATAATAGATGGGCTTCCTGGCGCCCCTTTCAGATAAAACATCCAATTGGTTGCCGATGTGCCCGGCTTCTGTACACGTCACGAACACCTGCGCGTCGCGCATCCCTTCCAGCAGCGCGGTGCGACGGTGGGTGTCCAATTCCGACATCACATCGTCAAGCAGGAGCACCGGCGTGTCCCCGGTTTCTTCGCGGACGATGGCCAATTCGGCCAGTTTGAGGGCCAGGACGGCCGAGCGCTGTTGCCCCTGGGAGGCGTACAACCGCATGTGATTGCCATCCAGTGTCAATTCCAGATCATCCCGATGGGGCCCCGTCGCCGTCAGTCCGCGTTGAATATCATCGTGAATCATTGATTTTTGGCGGCGATAAAGATGATCGGCGATCTGCTCCACGCTCATTTCCGGGCGAACCCCCGTTACGGTGCGGTATTTAACAGAAAACATTTCTTTTTCGTTGGAGATCTTTCCGTGGTAAATTTCCGCCTTTTCCGCGATGCGCGCGGCATAACGCATCCGTTGATGGATCACCCGGGCGGAGGCGCCGGCCAAAGAGGTATCCCAGACATCCAGCTGCTGCTGATCGCTCGCGGTGTGGGCGCCAGACGGATCCTGCAACACCTCGCGCATCGATTTGAGGAGACGGTTGCGCTGCTGTAAGATTTTTTGGAAAACCTGCAGGTCATAAAAATAGGAAGAACGGACTTGTGACAGCAGAATATCCATATAACGGCGCCGGTTCGCCGGTCCTTCTTTGACGAGCATCAGGTCTTCCGGGGCAAAAATAACCGCGTTAAAGACGCCCATCATGTCGGCGATACGATGCAGTTTGACATCATCCCGCGTGACAATCCGCGTCGGGCGAACGCGCTGTGGATCTCCGGGTAACGCGTCCAGGTAGGAAACATCGATGGTTTCCTCATACCCACGCGTATCAAGAAAACGCAGACCGACTGTGTACGCGTCCGCGCCTTTGCGGATCAGATCCACATCCCGCGAAGTCCGGTGCGACCGCGCGCACGCGCACAAATAGATGGCCTCCAGTAAGTTGGTCTTGCCTTGGCCATTGTCGCCAAAAAAAACGTTGATGCCCGGCTGGACCGCCAGTTCCAATTTTTGATAATTGCGAAAATCGCGCAGTTCAATCCGTGTGACTTGCATGTCAACTGTCGTCCGGCAGCGCGCACGCCTGCCGCTTCCCGATTCCTGTCAGCTGTCGCGGTGCCGCCACTTATTTGCGCAGAGGCAACACAAGATAAGCAAACTGGTTTTCTTCGACCGGCCGAATCACACACGGTCCCAAGCTGCCGTTGAACACCACCGAAATCTCCTCGTCGTCGATGGCTTTGAGCGCGTCCAGGAAGTATTTGGGATTGAAGTCGATGTCGATGGTGGCGCCCAGCGAGGAAATCGCGATTTCTTCCCGCATCGCGCCGACGTCGGTATTGGCGCTGATCACCAGAACCTCATCATTATCCGTGGCCAAACGCACCGGATACCGGCGCTCATCCGTCGTAATAATCAGCGAGGCGCGCTCCATGGCTGACAAAAAGACCTGCGTGGAAATCACGATTGTGGTTTCCGCCGCGGTGGGAATAAAACTGTGATAATTCATGTATTCGCCCTGTATCAGACGCGAAACCAATCTGACTTTACCGGTGTCAAACAGGATATGATTCTGAGTCGAGTAGATCTCAACCGGGTCGTCGACATTGTCCAGAATCCGCCCCGTTTCATTCATCGCTTTGCCCGGGACGATAAACGACATCGCGCGCACATCCTCGCTGACTTCGCTGCGCCGCAACGCCAAACGGAAGCCGTCGATGGCGACCATCTCCACCACTTTTTCCTCGCACTTGATAAAGCAGCCGTTGAGAATCGGGCGGCTTTCATCGCTGCTGACCGCAAACAAGGTTTGACGGATCATCTCGCGCAGCATTTTTTGCGGCAAGGAAATGCGTTCTGATTCTTCAACCAGCGGCAGTTTGGGATAATTCTCCGCCGCCATGCATTTGATCGTAAAACGGGCCGCGCCGCTTTCGATGGTCACGGTATGATTGGCACCGCTCTCGATGGCGACTACACTTTCCGGCAGCTTGCGCGCGATTTCGCCAAACATGCGGGCATTGATGACAATACTGCCCTCGGACATGACGTCCGCCACAAGGGTGCATTCGATGCCGGTCTCCAGATCGTACCCGGTCAGCTTCACAGCCTCGCCGGCTTCTATGAGAATGCCTTCGAGGATAGGCAGCGGTGTCCGCGGCGCGATGCTTTTTTGAACGGTCGAAATGGCTTCGACCAAGGATTCTTTGGCGCAGACAAATTTCATGGTTGGTCCTCCTGCAGCATT
>CAYZME010000040.1:0-17284 GCA_964479435.1 uncultured Oscillospiraceae bacterium | reverse complement strand
TTGGATTGTCTGTCATGCCCCGATTTCTCCGCCTTTTTGCCCAACATCATCTCGTTCAATTCTTTCATGAATGAACTTACATCGCGAAACTGGCGATATACAGAAGCAAAACGTACATAAGCGACCTCATCCAGTTGCTTGAGTTCATTCATGACCATTTCACCGATTTCACGGGATGACAGTTCGCGCTTAAGAGAATTCTGTGCCGACGACTCGATCGAATCAACCAGTTTCTCGATCTGCTCTGTCGTCACCGGTCTCTTTTCGCAGGCTTTCATAATACCAGAAAACAATTTTGCCCGATCAAAAGCCTGACGCGCGCCATCTTTTTTTATCACCAGAAGCGGTAATGTCTCCACTTTTTCATATGTGGTAAAGCGGTTGCCGCAAGCAATACACTCTCGCCGGCGGCGAATGGTCGCGCCTTCCTCGGAGGGGCGGGAATCGATCACCCGATCTTCATCATGGCCACAAAACGGACACCGCACGTCATACTCCCTGGCTTTAACGCCCCGGCCGGTTTCTGCCTTCGCTGCTCTCTTGCAGAAACCACGGCAAACCTCTATTAACCGTATTCTGATCGGCAGCGGATTCTTCCGATCGATGCACAGGGGGCGGGGACGATGCCCGGATACCTGCGGTTTGATCCGTGGGCGGATTTGCTCCGCCGGAGAATTTATGAAAACCCGAATCCCGTGTCGGTGGTTCCGCCTTTTTTTCATTGGCGCGCGCAGCGCGACCCGGGTTTAGAAAGCCCGGCACTTCAGACAGCTCCGGCTCAGGGATTTGTTGAGCTGGCGTGTTCATTGCAGGCGTCGGCCGTGCAGGCTCGGGCACTGGCTTTGACGCGGATGCCCAAATCGAACTGCTCTTGCGGACCGTATCGCGATCTTCGCGGTCTTCTTCATCGAAGCGGCTGGCGATGACTGTAATCATCACCTCGTCAGCCAGTTCAGGATCGATGACGGCACCAAAAATGATATCCGCGTCCGGGGAAGCGGCATCGCGGACGATTGAAGCCGCTTCATCCACTTCGCGAATGCGCAGGTCGCGGCCACCCGTGAAATTGATGATGACGCCGCGCGCGCCATCGATGGTCGTATCCAACAACGGGCTGCCGATGGCTTGTGTAATAGCCGCAGCTGCCCTGCCCTCACCAGATGCCCGGCCGATACCCATATGGCACACGCCGGCACTGGTCATAATTCGCCGCACATCCGCCAAATCCAGATTGATCAATCCAGGGATCGCAACCAAGTCTGAAATGCCTTGCACACCGTATTTCAACACTTGATCCGCCATCAGGAAAGCCTCGTCCAATGTCGTGTCATCGCCGGCGACTTCCAACAGCTTATCGTTGGGTACGACAATCAACGCGTCGACGAATTTTTCCATCTCGCGGATGCCCTTTTCAGCGTTCTGCATGCGGCGCGCGCCTTCAAAACGAAAGGGACGTGTGACAACACCAACGGTGAGAATCCCCAGTTCTTTGGCAATTTGTGAAACAATCGGCGCTCCGCCGGTGCCGGTCCCTCCGCCCATACCGGCGGTGATAAACAACATGTCTGTCCCGCGGATCAAAGTGGCAATTTCTTCGCGGGACTCGTCGGCTGCCTTTTCGCCAACCTCAGGGTTGGCGCCGGCGCCGAGGCCTCTGGTGATTTTTTCGCCGATTTGGATTCGGTTGGATGATTTGGTGCGTTGAAGTGCCTGATTATCCGTATTGATTGAAATAAACTCGATCCCTTGGACCGAGCCCTCAATCATGCGGTCGACCGCATTGCATCCGCCGCCACCGATTCCAATCACTTTGATGGTCGCAAACGCGTCGTTTTCCATGCCAAAACTCATATGGTAATCGATCACGCGAGAAGCCCCCTTCACACAGGTTCTGCAGTATACGCCTGGCAAGGCACCGCTGGTTTGTACGTAACATTTGTGGCAAGACGAATGAAAATCAATTCATTCCGCCCAAAACCTTGAAATCATTTTACACCACAGATAACAGGCATACAACAATACGTAGTGTTTTTTTGCGTTCAGGTTACAAGATATGGACATTTTCGCAAAACAACGGCCATTGCCCCGATGCGAAACCTTCGTATCGCGCTCATCGCAAGCGCGCTTTCTATAGCATTTCGGCTTTGCGCTTTTTGCGCGCTTCCTGTGCCCGTTCCATCAGAAACCTGCGAATCAGTGAAACGTTGACAAATATCCGGTTGCCAAACGCAAATACCGCCGCCAAGTCCAACTGAATATCTAATTGTTTCCCCAGCGCCGCCAAAGCGATCGCCACCAATGTATTGCCCAGCAAGCCGGTCGTAAAGAGAGCTACATTGAAATTCCCCTGCAAATTGGCACGCAACGCGCCGATGATGGAGTCCAGCACGGCCAATATCCCCAAGGCCACATATGTTGCGTATTGTTGCGGAATGTCAAAATCCAGAAATAAACCTAATAGCAGACCGGCTAACAAGCCAATTAATGGAATCAAATCTCGTCCCCTCCCTCTCTGTCGTTCCGTTTTCGCTTCTACGCATCCGGACGGAACACTTTCTGCGTGCCCGAAAGGTCCAATACGCCTTTGCCCAGCCGGTTGCAATGCCCGTTGTAGATCGCATTACGCAACCACTCAATGATTTCCGCGATGTTTGTCAATGATCCCAAGCGGACGACCAACGTCTCTCCGCTAGCCGGCAAGATCACCGACATGTATAGGGTATCCGCACTGACCGCGCGCAGTCCGGCAACGGAGTGGAACAGGGAAAACCGTGCGTCCTCGTTGTCGGATTTGATTATAGCATCCATAATTACAACCGCGCTATGCACGGCCGCTTCGTCGGCAACAAGCAGCGGCTGCCCGAGAACGACGGAAGTAATCGTCACCCCTTCAATCACTGGAATCCCGGCGGGGACGCCTGTTTGTAAAATCTCGACGGCAACACTTTGCGCATCAATGACAACACAACCATCGGGAATGGACAGGTATGCGACCTCAACCCGCTCTTCCACCCGAATCCGGATCCGCGAAGGGAAAACATACTGAACAAGCGCGGACTTCATGTATGGCGATAATTCCAGAATGGCTTCTTCTGCCTTCCCATAGCGGAGAGAAAACCACCGGGGTATGTCGGGCCCCAAGCCGGAGAGAAAATGCTGACCGATCTCCAGATCAGACGCGCGCAACACATCGCCCTGCTCAATCAGCCGCAATCCTTCTACGGTGATTTCCTGACAGCGGAACTGAGGAAACCAGGCCACAATTGCCGCCAATGAAAAAAAAGCGGCCGCCAGAATCGCGCCACCCATATGGCCACGGCGAGGTCGGTCACGCCTCGCCATGTCCGGACTCCCGAAATATATTTTCCAAAGCTTGCGCGATCTGCGCTGCGGCCGCGGGACGCGCGAGTGTACGTGCCGCTTTTCCCATCCGCTCGCGTCGACGCGGATCCGCAAGTAACAAAGAGAGAACCCGGCTACACTTGTCGGCGGAGAAATCCTGATCGGCGATGCGGATCGCCGCGCCGCTTTGCTCAAAGACTTGCGCGTTCACTGTTTGATGATCCCCCGCCGCGTATGGATACGGGATTAAAACAGATGGGCATCCAATCGCGGCAATTTCCGCGCAGGTCAGTGCTCCCGCTCGGGAAATCACCACGTCCGCGGCAGCCATATATTGATGTATATTTTCCAGATAGGCGTGCGTTTCCAGACCAGGTATCCCCTTCGCCTGCGATCGCACTTGGGCCCAATTGCGCTCACCGACCGCCATAACCACACGAACATCCTCTGCCAAGCCTGCAGAAACCCATCCCAGAACGGCCGAGTTGAGGGAAGCGGCACCCTGGCTCCCCCCCAGCATCAAAACCATCCGCGACTCTTGTGGTAATCCAAGTGCCCGGCGAGCCTCCATCCGATCCGTATGAAAGAAAACATTGCGCACAGGATTCCCCGTTAAGATCACTTCCTGCGCGCGTGGGAAATAACGCGCGGTTCCCTCATAACTCACACAGACCAGTCGCGCCCCGCGCGACAACATCCGATTGGCCCGGCCGGGAAATGCATTCTGCTCATGGAGCACGACCGGCAGGCCGGCACTGCGAGCTGCCGCCACCAACGGGCCACATACGTATCCCCCGGTGCCTACCACTGCAAAAGGCTGATATTGTCGAATCAATGCCGCACAAGCTTTCCGTCCGGCGAACAGGTCAGCAAACGCGCGCATCATCTCCCGGGACGGCACGCGGGGGAACCCCCGCGCGCGAATTGTATGAAACGGGTGCCCGGTGGCCGGCACCAACTTGCTTTCCATCCCGTTCGCTGTGCCGCAAAAACGAATATCCACTTCCGGGCGTCGCGCGGAAAAAGCTTCGGCGATTGCCAAAGCCGGTTGAATATGCCCGCCTGTGCCGCCACCCGCTATGAATAAAACCGGCCGCAACTGATTACGCATAAGAAACCTTTCGCACACGTTGTTCGACGCGACGATTACGGGAGGCACCTAGCAGCATCCCCGCCCCGATCAAAAAGAATAAATTGGATGTCCCCCCATAACTGAATAAAGGCAACGAGATTCCCGTAGGCGGCAACACCCCGGTCGCGACGCCAATGTTCAAAAAAGCCTGCAGGCAGAGCAAACTTGTATATCCAAACACGAGGATGGTGGCATACGGTCCGGACATTTTTGCTGCTGCCATCGTTCCAGCCAACATCAACGCCAGATACAGCAGTATCACACTGACAGAGCCGATCCATCCAAGCTCTTCCGCGAGAATCGCAAACACGTAGTCGTTGAATTCCTCGGGGAGATAATTGTATTTCTGGCGCCCCTGCCCCAACCCGACACCTGTCAAGCCTCCTGAACCGATCGCGATACGCGCCTGATCACTTTGGTGGCGATCGGCGTCTGACGCCTGATCCGATTGGGTGAAGATGTGCATTCGGCGCGTCCAATAATCAAATTGGTCTGTATAAGAGTCGGGCATCAAAGGCAGTACAAAAACCATCACAATCAGCGTGAACAGGAGCAACAAGGCCAACAGGATTGCCAATCCAGCGATCCAAACACGCGCGGGAAACCCCGCTGCCAAAAAACAGCAAGCGGCCAGACATACGAGAATGATCGCGCCTGACAAATGCGGCTGCGTCACGATCAAAGCGACCCAAACCAGAATGGCGGTTGCGGGAATTACAAAGCGGACCCACCCGTCCCGCCAGAATCGACCGCGTCTGTGTCCTTTGCGGGTGCTTTTTTCTTCGCGGCGGCGCATCCAGGATGAGTAACCAGCGAAGCAGAAAACCATGCCGATTTTTGCCAATTCAGAAGGTTGAAAAGCGGGTAACCCGGGCAATTTAAGCCAGCGGGTCGCCCCGTTGATCGTCAAAGTAATCCCGGGCAAAGGCAAATGCAGCAAGACCAGCAGTAAGGTAACAAAGAAATAGGTTGCACACACCAATGCCGGCCGATCGAACAGACGTGCGGGCAGCGATGCCAGAATGAGCATGATGACCAGCCCCAGGCCCGTGATCCAAGCTTGCTTCACCGCATAGAAAGCCGGATCGCTTTCGCTCACGTACCCCTCTGTCATACTGGCTGAAAACAAAATCAACAGCCCATAGCAAACGAGAATCACAATTAACAGCAGAATCCCCAGATGTACGCGCGGACGCGCACCCGCCGGCACGCGTCCCCCCGGCGAAAGGGGAGCCGAGCCACCTCTGATCGATGTTTGATCCACTTTCATCCGCTACCCTTTCTCACTTTTACCAAACAGATCCGACCGCAATCAGGCCGCCAACAAGCGTAACCAGCGTAAAGACAACGACAATTTTGTTTTCACTCCATCCGCCCAGCTCGAAATGGTGGTGAATGGGTGACATGCGGAAAATCCGTTTCCCACCCGTTTTTTTGAAATAGGCAACCTGCAAAACGACCGATAAGGCTTCAACAACGTAGATCACGCCGGCAAAAAGTACAATCCAGGGCACGCCTGCCAACATCGAGCCACCAGCCACGACTGCGCCCAGCGTAAAAGAGCCTGTATCCCCCATAAAGACACGGGCTTTGTAGCGATTAAAGGGAATGAATCCAAGACATCCTCCCGCGCCTGCCGCGCAAAGTAAAGGAATCGGCGTAGCCGCCGGCAGCCGCGGCGCCAGCAAATAGGCAGATGTGCCGATCGATATACATACGACCAGCGTTACGGAAGAGCACAAGCCATCTACCCCATCGTTGAGATTGACTGCGTTGACTACAAAATAAAGAAAGATGATAAGAAACAACCCATACACGGGCTTAAGCCAGCCCACAATCGGCCAGGAATGTCCCGAAAACGGCACCCATAACATCGGAGGATCGGGCAGCAGATACAGGTAAGCGCCAACAAATATTGTGTTTATAAGCAAAATTAACAGTGTTTTATTTAATGCGGACAAACCCTTTCGATTGACGCGTACTTTGATGTAATCGTCAAAAAATCCGATGGCTCCTGAAAAGAAAATCCAAATTGCCAACGCGCCCAGCCGCCATCCTTGCGGATCTTTGCACGAGGCTACACCGCAGACTGCCAATATGGGAAAGGCAAAAAATAGGCCGCCAAACAAAGGGGTCCCTGACTTGCGGAAGTGGCTTTGCGGCCCATCCTCACGAACCGTTTGGCCGACCTGCAAACGCCGCAATAAAGGGACGCCAATCTGGGCGGCTAACAGAGTCGCCAGGCATGTACCGGAAAAAATCAACAGCAAAATACTTGTTTCCACGGTTTACCTCGATGCGCTTTCGGCGGCCGCCCACTGCGCCAATCCCAGCGCAGCGTGTTCCATATCACTAAAAGCTTCCGTGCGATGGGCGTACATTTGATATGTTTTATGCCCTTTCCCGGTAATAACCACTGCGTCGCCCGCTGTCAGACCGTCAAAAGCCGCGTAAATTCCCTGGGCGCGGTCCGCAATATACATGGGCGCGGGCACATCGGCGGGAAAACCTTTGGCAATATCACCGGCGATGCGTGCGGGGTCTTCCAGATAGGGATTGTCCGGCACAATCACCACGCGGTCCGCATGCGCGGCGGCTATACGGCCCATTTCCGCCCGGGTCGCTGGCGATGTATTGCCATTACAACCAAAAACAACCGTCAATTGCTTCCTTGTATATGCGCGCAGCGCAATCAAAACACGGAGCAGGGTCTGCGGTGTACGCGCGGTATCCACATACACTCCCAGACCATCAGCAGATGCGACCGGTTGCAAACTGCCGGGGACGACCGCCTCCGCTAGAGCCGCGACCGCCAAGTCCGGATCCATACCTGCCAAGGCAGCGGCCGCCAATGCGGCCAAGGCGTTGACAACGTGATAGCGCCCAGGCAAGCCAATATAAACCGCCCCCTCATACCACGGGCTGCTACACACAAAGCGGGTCCCATGTCTGCCATTTCGCCATTCCGGCTGTAAATCAAGCGCCCGGATATCGCACGCAGCTGTCAAGCCATACATATAGGCAGGGCGATTGAGACGCGCCAGAAAAGCGCCGGCGTGCTCAGCGTCACCGCAAACAAGAATGCGCTCACATGAACGCGCAAATTGAATTTTCGAATCCAATGCCTCACCGAAAGATGGAGGGTCGGTCATTCCCACAAAATCACTGTATAAATTGGCAAATATACCGATTGAAAATGCGCAGCCGGCAATGCGGCCCAAACGAATCCCTTGTGATGAAACCTCTATGACCGCGGCGCGCGTACCTGACCACGCCATTTCATCCAATAAAGCCAGCAAGTCATTGGCTTCCGGCGTCGCACGTACCGCGAAAGACGGCTCGCCGCGCAGGATATTGGCGACCGGGCCAATCAGCCCGGTTGCCTGGCCACATGCTTCCATTAACGAGCGGTACAGAAAAGAAACACTGGTTTTTCCCGCGGTTCCAGTCACACCCACAACCGACATCCGTGAGCATGGATCGCCAAAAAAATTCCGACTGACCTGAGCCAATGCCACCCGTGTATCGGGAACAACAAATTGAGCCGTTTCGATCTCCGGCAGCAGGTGATCGACCACAAGCGCGGCAGCCCCTTGTTTGACTGCCTGTCCGGCGAAGAAATGTCCATCGGTGGTTAAGCCGCGGACACACACAAACAGCGAGCCCTGCCGGACTTTTCGCGAGTCACTGACAACGCCTGTGATTTCTACATGGGGGATTGCCGCCGGAGTGGCGAGCTCCAACTCTGCGAGAACAGCCTGCAGTTTCATTCGCCGCCTCCCTCCCCCGTTGCCGCGGTTGGCCCCTCATGCGGCACCTCAAAAATAACAGCAATCTGACTGCCGCGTGGCACATGGCGGTTAACCGGATCAACCGCTTCCGATCCAGGCGCCGCAGGTTCTTGCGAGGAGATCAAGCCCAGGCAATTGCCTTGAATCAAGATGTTCAATCCGCATTGGGCGGAAAAACGCGATGCCTCGCTGACAGTCATTCCGGTGAAGTCCGGGATTGGCACCAGATCTTCCGGTAACTGCTCGGAATCATAGAGGACGACAATCCCGTTTTTATGCAACCGTGTGCCGGGAGTCGGTGATTGGGATCGCACCACGGTGGAATCAAGCATACGCTGTGCGCCCGCAACCCCCGTGATCTGGAGCGCGCCAAGCGCGCTCCGCGCTTCCAGGAATGTCATCCCTGCCAAACTGGGCATCTCTGTCGTTTGTTTGAGTAAATACACGTCATCCCCGGAATAGTCCCGTTCGACGCCCATGTATTCCAGCGTCTGTGAAATGATCGAGCCGGCCGCGCGACCCGTATCATACGTAACCTGATCTTGCGAGAAGCCGTAGAGAACGACGCATACCGTAATCAAAGGGTTGTCTGACGGAGCGACTGCCACATAGGAAGCGACATTTCGGTTATCTGATCTTCGCGTAGTCGTTCCGGTTTTTGCCGCGAACGTATAGCCCTCTACATAACCCGTACTGCCGGTACCATGCGTTACAACACCTTCCAACAACTGTGTCACCCGGGACGCGGTTTTTTCCGAAACCACTTGGCGTATGGTCTGCGGTTGGATGGTGCGGATGATATTGCCTTCGTTATCGAGCAAGGCGCGGGCAAGGGTCGGCCGCATCAGGCGCCCTCCATTGGCCAGCACACCATACGCGTTACAGAGCTGAAGCGGCGTGACCGTCGCTGATGTACCATAGGACATGGTGTACATGTCTATTTCCGTCGGCGACGCGTGCAGGATCCCCATTGCTTCCGCCGGCAGATCTACGCCCGTACAATCCCCAAACCCAAATGCCGTGACATACTGGTAAAAACGGGCAATGCCGACCCGCTGCGACAATTGCACAAAGACCGGATTGCACGAATTCCACATGGCTTTCTCTAGGGTTTCGATTCCATGATTGCTGGGGTGGGCCCAGCAGTGTAGCGACCAGCCATCTACGATGATCTCCTGGTCACTAAACAACTCCTGTTCGTGGGCCAGGCCCTCGTCAAAGGCCATCGCTGTTGTCAGACTTTTAAAAGTTGAACCCGCTTCGAACGTATCAGAGATGGAACGGTTGCGCCACAGCGCATTTTGCAAATGCCGCATCTGCTCCTCGTTTGCCGCCGGGTCCCAAAGATCGGGATCTAATCCCACCGGGCCCGCGCTGGGTTTATTGAGGTCAAACGAGGGATATTGGCCCATCGCCAGAACTTCACCGGTGTTGGGATCCATGACGATCCCCACGCCGCCTTCTATCAAGCCGCTGGCATCCGCGGACCGCTGAACGGCGCTCTCAACGATTCGTTGAATTTCGGTGTCCAGCGTCAATTGCAAACTATAACCATCTTGCGCCTGCAAGCGCGTAGGCAACGAAAACGGCAATTGCCCACCAAAAACATTTTCCATCTCGCTGTATCGATAGCCCGGCTGCCCGGACAGTTCCTGATTGTAAAAAGCCTCGACGCCATACACACCGACCAACGAATTTTCGCCGCGGTTTGTAAAGCCGATGGCTTGCGACGCCAAAGACCCCAACGGATAGTACCTGCGCTCTTCCACATCGATGCGGATTCCGCCCAATTCCATGCTGTTTTTGTAGGCAAGCAACGCTTCCGTTTCCGCCTTGGACGCTTCCTTTTTAATAACGGCGTATTCGATCGGCTTGCCGTCCGCATCGTTTTTAGTCAAAAGGATCTGTTCAACAAACGCCGGGTCGAGCGCAAGCGCGGTAGCGATCCCAGCCGCGTACTCGGCTGTAACCGCTGGACTGGGTTCCCCCACTTCACTCCACGGCCGCACATCACGCGGTGTCACACCGACGGTGCTCACATAGGTATTTACAGCCAGCAACGTGCCGTTTCGGTCATACAAACTCCCTCTTTGCGGGTAATCTGTAACCGTGCGCAAATGTAACTGCGCCGCTTTTTCCGCATATTGTTCATGTTCCGTGACCTGCAACTGAAAAGCAACGTACAGTAAATAGACAGCGAAAAGAACCAGGCCTGCCATCACCAACGACATGCCCAATATACCGGGCCGCAGGCGGCTTTTCTCCTGCCGTCTTGCCGCGCTACGCGTGTTGGGCCGGTCAACGTTTGAACGCCCGGCAGAACCGGAAGAATCGGTTTCTGTCGGGCGTCTGCTGGCTCTGCGATCGTTATTACCCGCTCGGTTCACATGATCTCCTACTCGTCTCTGTGTGTGACATTTACCTTAAACTCTTATAAAACCCTTCCAGATTAGCCAGCAAGGTCTCCAATCGCACCGCTTCTTCGCGAACCGCACCTTCGTTGGCATCCACATTGTAAACAACAAGATCCGCGACCGCTACCCCGACCGAGATGGTTTGATTACGCCCCGCTTCTTGCATACCGAGTCGATCAATGGCCGCCAGGCGGATTTTCGCCAGATCGAGCGTTTTCATTATTTCTTCCTTTATCAGCGCCTGGTCCTGGCGCAAACCGGCTATACGCAGCTCCATCTCGGTATTATGAAACTGTGCTTCCATCACACGCGACTGATTTATCAACAGGGTACTAAAAACGCCAAATAATGCAACCACGCCGAGCAATGTGAACACCGTCGTTCGCCACTTTCCACGCGCCACGCTCCGACGTACGGCTTCAGCGCGCGCCGCTGGATGACGGGGGTCGCCCGCAGGGAAAAGAGGGGTGACAACACGCCGGGTCCGCACGGTTGAGCGGCGTGGCGCGATGTCCCGCCCGCCGGGCGCCTGCAGAGCCAAATTTCCTTGTGTTCTCGCCATATCAGATCCCCCAATCGGTTGCGTCATTATGAAACTCTGCGCTCAAACGCCCGCAATTTCGCGCTGCGCGAACGCGGGTTTTCCGCTTGTTCTACATCCGTCGCAGTCATAGGTCGCCGGGTCACCATTTTCCCCAATGGCACAGCGCCACAGGTGCACTGCGGAAAGTCACGCGGGCACGTGCAAGGGTTTTCCCAGCTGCGAAAAGCGGTTTTGACCAACCGGTCCTCCAAAGAATGAAATGTCAGAATACACAGCCTTCCCCGGTCCGCAAGGCGTCCTACCGCCAACGAAAGCAATTGCCTGAGTGCATCCAGCTCGCCGTTCACTTCAATTCGCAAGGCTTGAAACGTCCGCCGCGCGGGATGTTGCGCTTCTTTGCGCGATGCGGAAGGCATCGCCGCGACAACGGCAGCGGCCAGATCCAAGGTCGTTTCGAATGGGCGCAGCTCCCGGCGCGCACAGATCGCCCGGGCAATGCGGTCGGCATATCGCTCTTCTCCGTATTCGCGCAAAATACGCGCCAGTTCCTCCAATGGGAAGCGGTTGACAATTTCGCTTGCGGTAAGGGAAGCGCCGGGGTCCATTCGCATATCAAGAGGGCCTGCCTGGGCGTAGCCAAATCCACGGGCGCCTGTATCCAGTTGGTGGGACGAAACACCCAGGTCAGCGAGAATGCCATCTACGCTGCCGATTTCAATCGCATCCAGAGCATCGTCCAACTGCGAGAAATCGGACTGCCTTATATGGAAAGTGGCCTGGCTCTCCACACAAGTCAGGATTTGTTTTGTATGAAGCACGGCTTCCGGGTCTTTGTCGATCGCGACCAAAACACCGCCCCTGCCCAATCGCTCGAGAATGGCACGGGAATGCCCGCCGCCTCCGGCCGTACAATCCACATAAACACCATCCGGCCGAATGGCCAGTGCATTCACGCACTCACCGGGCATCACGGACCGGTGACTGAAATCAGAGCCCTTTGACATCATACGCAGTCAGATCCTGTGCGGACAGTGGGGGGCCATCGGCTTTGCGCTTCTGTTCGTAGAACGATTTGGAACATATTTCTAATTTATCGAACATATAGATAATATATATTTCATCACCTGGCTTTACGCCGATGTGGCTCCACAATTCCTCACTGATGCCAATTCTTCCCTGGGAGTCGACGTCGCACGTCATCGCTTCGCCGATGATGACGCGCCTCATCTCCCGCACCAGCGGATCGGTGCCTGACAATCCGGCTATCTGTGAGCGGATTCCCTCAAATGGCCTTGCGGCGTAGCCGGCAAGGTAGCCATCATCCAGGCTGTGGGTAACAAAAATCGGCGAACCCAGTTCGCCGCGCAGTTTGGCAGGAATAAAAATGCGGCCTTTGGCATCGATCGTATGGGTGTATTTGGCCATGCCGCCCTCCTCCTAGATAACTAATTGCCCCACGATGATCCACAACAATGAATTATCACTCCACTTTGCGCCACATAACTGCATTTTACATATCTGTTTCCATCTCTGCAATGTTTCCTCTGTCTGGCGGCCTTTATGTAACACAAACGTAAAAAAGACCCCTTTCGGGGTCAAAAATCAAAAGGCGGGCGATCTCTATGCAGTTCAGATTTTTCCGGCTAAACTTCGATCCATCGAAACACACAGCATGACGCCCAACGACACGTAACTGACAATCATCGCCGTGCCACCATAGCTCATAAAGGGCAGAGGGATCCCGGTAATCGGCAATAAGCCGACGCACATCCCAAGATTTTCAATATAGTGAAATGCCAAAACCGAAGCCAGTCCTGTAATCATATAAGAAGAGGATGGGCTGCGTACTTTTGCGGCGATATAGAAACATCGCGCGATGAAAAAAAACACCAGCAGCAGCAGCATAGTGGTCCCCACAAGGCCGGTTTTTTCTGCTACAGCGGTAAAAATAAAATCCGATTCCTGTTCCGGAACATAGACTGTCAACCCGCCGGGGTTGCCGAGGATCCCGCCCGCCTGAATGGCCAGGCGCGATTGGGTGACATGAAAAGTAGCGTCGGGGTCGTAGGCAGGAAATAAAAAAGTCAAGATCCGATCTTGCTGGTAGGGTTTCAAAATCGTCGTGAAAGCGACCGGAACCGCGACAATAGCGGTTGAGACGGCCAACAATACATAGCGGATACGTACCCCCCAGGCAAAAATCATCACAGCCAGCATGATGAGTATCACCATGGCCGTTCCGAAGTCTGGTTGCATGGCCACCAGCCCGATTACGGGGAGGCAAACACCGCCCAGCAACGCGAACCCTTTGAGATGGTTGAGGCGGCCGAAACGGCGGAGTCGAACCGCCTCCAAAATATAAGCGACCACCATCGCCAGACCTGCCTTTGAAAGCTCCGAAGGCTGAAATGAACCGACAATCGGAATCGAAAGCCAGCTGCGGGAACCCGAGAAATTGGGATCAAAACCCAACGGCGTGAACCGCACCAATAACAGCAACAATACACTAAGTGCGTAAATCGCAATACTGAGAATTTTTAAAAACGGGACTTCCAGCAAGCTGATCGACAACGCGCATATGATGCCGATCAAAACCGCGCCCACCTGGCGATAAAAGCTCATAGGGTACGTTGTGCCCATCAGCAACACGTCATGTAGAGCCGACAGACCGATGAGCGTGATGCACAAAACCGGAACCAGAAGCCAATAATCCAGTGCCCGAAAATAATCGTCCTGGCGCAGCTTTTCAAATCCGGGGCGCGGCATCAGGTGTCGGGGTCAGTCGGTATGTCGGCGGGTGACTCGTCCGTCGTTTCGCTCGTATTTTCAGAATGCGGCTCCTGAGCACCCGGGTCTTCGCCCGGCGCAACGGCCAGCGACTCAGAGAGCTCCGATCGCCCGGCAGTCATCCGGCTCTTACGATAAAACCAGGTGAGAGCGCCCAACGCGGCAACCACCATCAGCGCGGATAGAACTTGTGAAATGCGAAGCGATGTGTTCCCGATAAAGAGAGCGTCCGTGCGAATCCCTTCGACAAAAAAGCGCAGTAAACCGTAGAGTAATAAATACCAGATGGTCACTTCAAATGGCTTGCGGGCTGCACGCCGAACACGCAGCAGGATAAAGAAAATCAACAGGTTGCCCAAAAATTCGTATAGGAAAGTGGGATGTACCGGTGCTTCCGGATTGAGACCGGCCAGATTGAGGGACGCGAGATAACGACGGGTTTGCTCGCTGTACATTCCCCATGGCAGTGTAGTATTTGTGCCGAAAGCTTCCTGATTGAAAAAATTGCCCCAACGGCCGATGGCCTGCCCCAGCGGCACATATACGGCGAGAAAGTCGGTCATGCGTGCGAAACGAATCTTCTTGATCCGCGTAACCAGCCAGATACCGAAAAATCCGCCGATCACACCACCATAAAATGCCAGCCCGCCGGATCGGGTCGAAAAAATGGACAGAAGATCGTGACGAAAGTGTTCCCACGAAAAGATGACAAAAAACAAACGCGCGCCGATGATCATAAAAATGACAATCGCGATAAAAACATCCATGATGTCATCCTGGCGGAGCCCGTTGTATTTTGCGTGCCGCAGCGACAACCACATACAGAGAAAAACAGCAGCTGTCATCAGGATGCTATACCAATATATGTCTATATTAAATAACGTAAACGCGACCGGTTCGACAAAAACGGAAATACCTAACCCCTCAAAACTGACATCGTATCCTGTGGTCATGACCTGCCCTCCTCGAAACGATGGGTTACATAGACACGTGCGGCGTTTGCGGGATCCGCCAAAAAGCGCATGGATTCCATCGCTTGTTGTGCGTTTATCCTATCATAGACGGTAGGATAATCAAAGAAATCGACGCGGTCCAGCAAGGATCTCGCAACCGCCATGCCACACGCGCGCACATGGTCCAGCGAGCGGAGAAATTGCCCTGACGCGACCCTTTTTTGCATGTCAAACAGATCGGGATCCAGGGGTTCACGCATCGCTTTTTGTAAAGCCTCAATCAGCATCGCGGCGGCCTGTCTCGGTTTCGATGTCTCTCCACCCGCGATCAGATAAGCGAAATCATGTTCGCAAATATATTGAAATTCAAACGTATCATTTAGCACACCTTGCTCGTACATGGCTTGATACGCATACGACGAGGGTCCGATGAGGCTTTCGGCAAGTAGGCGCCCGGTCAGCTTTCTCTCGACCAGCGGTAAACCCTCCCACGGAGTGGCCGGTAGAACCAGTGGGTCTTTGAACCCTACCAGGAACGAATCCGTACCAACGTCCATGTGTAACGCTACTCCCGTTTGCGATATCGCCGGGCTCTCCACGTGTGCTTTCCCCTTCGGCAGGATGGGCGTTGTGGTTTCCATGCGCTGATCCAGAGCGGACAAAATGTGGTGCTCGTCCACGTCACCCACCACCGTTACCATCAGGGACGAAGGACGATAAAAATGATCCGCGACCCGTTGGAGATCGGCAGCCGTAATGCGTGCGACGCTCTCAGTGGTACCAGCGATATCAATACGGACGGGATGCCGGGAATACATACTCTCCAGCAGTGTTGTATACGTGCGACTGTCCGGATCGTCCGCATACATATCAATTTCGGACAGAATGATGCCGCGCTCGGCTTCGACACGGGCCTGATCCAGTATAGGTGCTGTGACCGCGTCAAAATAAGCAAACAGCGCTTCTTCAAAGCCTTCCACTGCCGTAAAGTAATACATCGTGTGCGTGTGCGAGGTGTAAGCATTGGCTTCGGCGCCCAGCGCGGCCAATCGTAAGAGCAGGCTCTCTTCCGCCTCTTTGCTGAAAACACAATGCTCCAGATAATGTGCGGTTCCCGCCGGCAAAGAGGCAAACCCGCGCGCATCTTGCCATTCACCGTGAATCGATCCATAGGGGACACAAACCGAACCGAAACGCCGCGCGTAACCTGGTCTGGGGAGTAGCACCAACCGGAAACCCGTGCGGTGCGTATACATACGCATGCGTGAACTAGACAGCGCATCCCGGCTTTCAGTCATCACCCACCCCGGCAAACTCATAACGGCTCCTCCTGTGGGCGGGCCGGTTCCAAAGTATACACACTCGACAATCGCAGGCGCGACGCGACCCGTCTAACTTGTTCGGTGGTTATATCGTCCAGTAACGCAAGTGCCTCCGATACATGAAAGAGGCGGCCATTGACCAGGCCGGTCATATAGAAGCCCAGCAGTGTCGACAGGCTGTCCGCCAGCGTTGCCAACTGGGTACGAACCATCGTCATCGCGTGTGTATATATGGTGGGGTCATACGTGCCGGCGACCAATGCGGCCAGCTGCCGCTCGATGGTGTCCAGCGCCCGCCCGACGTTCTCGGCGGTGACGCCGGCATATACGGCCAATCCGCCCACGTATCGCAAGGTGGCTGAGAACACACTGTAAGCCAATTGCTGTTCCTCACGAACGCGGGTAAATAAAAGCGAATGCGTCCCCGAACCGAACATGCTGTTCAGTACCGTCACGGCCAATCCTTCACTCGAAAAATAAGGAGGCAGACCGGCAAACACCGCCAAGATCCGCGCTTGCTCGACCGGACGCCGCTCTTGTCGTCTGCGCACATTTGGGGCGGGCACAAAAGGCCCCGGTTTTTTTCCGGGGATGGATTGGCCAGGTCGATGGCCGGACGGCCAGTCCCGGACACGCTCGATGAGCCGATGCCGTTGCCCGGCGTCGATATCGCCACCCGCAACAACGGTCACCGCTGTAGCATGTAACATCTCCGAGTAGGCATTTTGCAGCTCCGATAGCGTAATGTCGGCGGCGTGATCTAGGTTGCCATCGGCATCTATGCCATGGGATGCCCCTTCGAGAAAGAAATCTACACCTTGGTCATACACATATCTCTCGCGATCATTCCAACGACCGCGCAATTCGTCTACATACGCCGCGCGCTCCTTCTCCATCAACACGCGATCAAAAAATCCTTCTTCATTGACGAACGGGTCGACGACCAGATCCATCAATAAGTTTGCAGCCTTTTCAAATACATGCGTGCCGTCGATCCAG
>CAYZME010000039.1:10425-18253 GCA_964479435.1 uncultured Oscillospiraceae bacterium | reverse complement strand
ACCTTCTTTTCGGTAGCTCAGGTACAACTACTTCGGGATTGGATCGGGTTGATTGCCCTTCCTAAGAAAGATCCCAGCTTTCCGATCGACATACAACTGCTCCGTTACATTGAAAATGGTTTCTGGTCCATAGAAAGCGCTTTGAATGAGAAAGACAAACTGCGCCGGGCGCGAATTTCAAGATTGGAGACACAACGATCGGAGCTGAACGCCAAAATAGATGAACTGCGGCAGGACGCGCAAGCGAAGCGCTTGGCTGCTGACACCAAAATACACGCCATGAAGGATGCGTTGGCTCAAACAAACGCTCGGCTGGAGGATCAAAGCAAAGCCCATCGCTTATTACAGCAAGAGCTACAGGAAAGATCGCAACAAAGTATCGATCTACAAGCAAAAATCGATTCCCTGCAGGCGCAGGGAATCGATCCTCAGTACAACCAGCAACTGATCGCGGGGTTACGTGAACGGCTGAACAAACTGATTGAAGACCGTATTCACTTGCGTCAACGTGTTCAGACTCTGCGACGGCAGAAAGCAAACAGTGATGCCAAATATAGCGAACTTGCTCATTCCAAACTGGGACGCCTTCAGCTGGCGTATTGGCATTCACCCAGGCTTCCGGCGCGGGCGGCAAGGTTTGTTTATCATGGTTTGAAATCTGCGATTTTTTGGCTCATGGGGAAAAAGCAGGACCTGCGTTCCGCAAGGCTGGATGCCGGGGTCGATCAGACGGCTCTCGATCATCACCATATCCCGGGAGGCGAACAAAACCAGATCTCCGCTCGCACCCGGCGCGACATGCGAAGCCGATATCTCGCACGTATTCCCAGCTCGAAAAACGCGATTTTATTCATGGCAACGAACGGAGCAGGGCTGGGACACCTTACGCGCTCCATGGCGATCGCCAGGCAAATTCGCAACTTTTCTACTGATCAGGAAATTTTGTTCTTAACCACCAGTGTGGCGATGAACATTTTGAATCGCGAGGGGTTTCCCGCCTATCATGTACCGCCAAAAACGTCCCTCAACAGCGATATCACACCTGCGCAATGGGGAACCTTGCTGACAGATACGCTGGATGCGATCTTTTCTTTACATGATGTTAAAACTGTGGTTTTTGACGGTGCTTTTCCCTATGCTCAATTTGTACGCACCATTGGTCAACAAGAAGGGTTGAAGAAGATCTGGGTGAAGCGTGGAAACGAAAAAGCGGGTATGGAAGCGGCTCGAATGGAACAGGAGAAATCATTTGACATGATCATCTTACCAGCGGAAGCAGGAAAGGAGCCTCCACCTAACGATGAACGCCATATAAGTGTCCCGCCTATTATATATATTGAAAAGGACGAGCTGTTAAACCGGGATCAAGTCAGAAAACTTTTCAATGTGCCTGATGACAAGCTTTTCGTGTACGTGCAATTGGGCGCTGGCAATATCAATGATATCCACTCGCAAATCGGTCCTGTCGTCCGATCTTTACGTAAACGGGGGGATATTGTGATCGCCCTGGGAGAGTCAATCATTGGCAACGAACTCACGATCTATGAAAACGATATTGTGATTATCAAAGACTATCCGAATTCAAAATATTTTGATGGATTTGACTTTGCTATTAGCGCCTGCGGCTACAATAGCTTTCACGAATTGCTCTACTTGCGTCTTCCGTCGCTTCTTCTGCCCAACATGGAAACCGGCACAGATGACCAATATGGCCGGGCAATGCTGGCTGTAAACGCGGGTGCGGCCTTGTTGCTAGACCATTTCGATGAGCCCTCATTGGACACGGCCATTGCGCAACTTGCTGACGTTCAACACAATCGAACCATGCGCGAGCATGCCGAAAAATTCAACATACAAAATGGCGCATTGGATGCCGCGGAATATATTCTGAAACAAAACAACAGAAATGGCGGGGAATGAAATGAGTATTTATTCGCAGCTTATCAATCGCAAAACCAAAATGGCAGTCATCGGACTGGGATATGTCGGGATGCCAATCGCTGTCGCTTTTTCCCGGAAAATTGATGTCATCGGCTTTGATATCAACCAGGAGAAAATCGAAATTTACCGCAGTGGAATAGACCCCACGCGCGAGGTGGGCGACGAAGTGATCGCGGAGACATCGGTTCTTTTTACGAGTGATGAATCGGTGTTGCGGACAGCGAGGTTTTTTATTGTTGCTGTCCCTACCCCTGTCAAACCGGATAACACCCCCGACCTGACGCCTGTTATTGGCGCAAGTGAGGTCATTGGTCGCAATCTCAAATCCGGTTCAATCGTCGTTTATGAATCCACTGTTTACCCTGGTGTTACAGAGGAAGTATGTATCCCGATTCTGGAAAAAGAGTCCGGCCTGCGATGTGGCATTGATTTTAAAATCGGGTATTCGCCTGAACGCATTAACCCGGGAGATAAAATCAATCGGCTTGAGAGTATTATAAAAATCGTCTCAGGGATGGATAACGAATCATTGAATTTGATAGCCGATGTTTACTCCTTGGTAATCGAAGCAGGCGTACACAAAGCTTCCAGCATCAAGGTAGCGGAGGCGGCCAAGGTTGTCGAAAATAGTCAGCGCGATATAAACATTGCCTTCATGAACGAATTGGCAATGGTTTTTGACCGGATGAACATCGATACGCTTGAAGTCATCAAGGCAATGAACACAAAGTGGAATGCCTTGCGTTTTACACCCGGTTTGGTCGGTGGACATTGCATCGGCGTAGATCCTTATTATTTTATATATCAGGCGGAAAAACTGGGATACCATTCACAAATCATCTTATCAGGTCGGAAAATAAATAATGGAATGGGTGCCTTTGTCGCGGATGCCATCATCAAACAATTGATCCTGGCTGACAAGAACGTGAAGCGCGCGAAGATAGCGATCCTTGGCATCACTTTCAAAGAAAACTGCCCTGACATTCGCAATTCTAAAGTCAGGGACATTATAGATCGACTTTTGGAGTTTGGGGTCACGCCCATTGTTTCTGACCCGGAAGCTGATCCGCACGAAGTCTTCGAAGAGTACGGAATTGCGCTGACCCCTATGGAAGATATTGCCGGTATGGATTGCGTCGTATTTGCGGTCGCCCACGACTTCTATCGCAATATGACAAGTACAGAGCTCTCGAGCCTGTACGACGGCAACGACGATGAGCGTGTTCTCATCGATGTAAAAGGTGTTTTCGAAAAACCCTCATTGCAAGATGACGGTTATCGCGTGTGGAGGCTGTAATTAACTTTCAAGAATATAATAAATTATTTTTCTACCTGTATAAGTGAAACCATATTTTAAATATCCAGTAACCGCAGGCGCGTAGTCGACATCTACTTGAAGCTCATATGTCTCGAGCTCCAACGATTTGCACATACTTGCGGCATATGCAAACATTGCTTTTGACATCCCCAGGCCCCGATGATCTTTATCAACCGCGATCAATCGGGTGTGTAGTGATTGCCCAACCACCTCTAACACCTTTACGGCTCTCACTACGCCATCAACCGGAATCACCAAAACCCTTTGCTGTTTAATCCAAGCACCTAGTTCGTCAAGGGTCGGTATCCCGGAGAAGTACAATTCGCTGTTTTCTCGCCATATTTCTAAAATCTGCTCCGCTTCAACTTCCTGCGCAAATCGAACGGGGTGGCTTGTAATGTGACCAAAACTTAATTCCTGACATTTTGCTCTCATACGCGCAAATGTTCGATAACGTAGAAATCTTGATTCGGTCGCGACTGCGTCAAATGCGGGGAGGGAATCATCAGAAGTAATAATTGGCACAAATACAGGGAGCGGAAGTGGTGGCAGCAGAATAGGCTCGTAGGACGGAAAGAAATAGAATAACAAATAATGCGTCGGTTCTTGAAGGAGAATAAAAATATTATCGCTGGTTTCGATGCAAAATAGCGATTTTATTTCTATATATTTTTCTATATCGTGTCGCAATAAATAACTATTGGTATATATTCGCGATTCATAATGAGCACGGAATTGGGTAAGCTTTTGTTTATATTCATCAAAAGTCCGTATACGGTCCATCTTATAACTCATCTCCTATCACATCATTTTTGCTTCCAGCGCACGTCGATCAATTTTCCCATTGGGTAAGCGGGCAAAGACATCGACATGTTGAAATTTTCGTGGAACCATATATGACGGCAAAATCGACCGGAACTCCTTTGCCAGTACAGTTGCGCTCAAAGGCGTGCCGGCATAAAAAAACCAAATCAGCTCTTTTTTTATATCGTACAAAACGTGGCACTCCCCAATCCCCTCGATATTCTGCCCCACTGCCTCGATTTCACTCAGCTCAACCCGATGCCCCAGGTGTTTAATCTGTTGATCTTTCCTGCCGTGAAATAGGAGGTTCGCATCCTTTCGCAGGCTGCCAAGATCTCCTGTCCGATACAGCCGCTCCGGATAGTCCGACAGGGTGGGATTCATGACAAATGCTTCTTGGGTGCGCTCAGGATCGCGAAAATAACCGAGCGCGAGAGCAGGTCCACCGACATAAATCTCTCCAATTTCGCCAACAGGCGTTGGCGTGCCGTCCTCAGTCAGTAAAAGTACTTTGTAATTCTTATACGGAGTACCGATTGGCAACACCTCGTTCTCTTCAACCAGATGGTTGATGACATAGTAGGTACAAGACGCGGTTGCCTCCGTCGGCCCATATTGATTTACAAATATTGCGTGCGGCAAATTCTCTTGCCATATTCGCAAGAATCGGTTTGGCATGATTGAGCCTGTAAAAATAATCTTTTTGACATATTGCAGTTGCTGGCGGGCAAAAACACCAAGCTGTGCTGGCAAAACCAATGCTGTAACCGACCATGCCAATGTTGTAATTCTTCTCTTATTCAAAAATTCGAATAGATTGGCAGACATCGAAAAATATTCTTTGGGCACAATATGCATTTGTGCGCCAGTAAATACCGGGGCGTAGAGATCCCGAATGGCTGCCACATAATCCAAAGCGGCTTGACACCCAAAGACATCGTTTCCCGATATCGTTAGCGCTTTGGCAAAAGCTTCGATATAGCACATCAATGCTTGATGGGAAGTGACAACGCCTTTCGGCGTGCCTGTTGATCCGGAAGTAAAGAGCACATACATGGGGTCTGTAGAGATGATTCCGCTGCGTATATCCGCAAGTTTTTGCTGATCTACAGGGCCTTCTGCACATGTTTCCACAACCAGAATTTCACTCTTATTCGCCAGATCAACTGCCACCGTGGAATGGTCCCGGTCTGCCAAAATCAGTGCGGGGACAACCATCTGAATGATTTGCCGCATACGCGCCACTGGTAACCCGGTATCAATCGGTACATAGTAACAACCCGCATATAGCGCAGCGAAATAGGCAACGGGCGTCCAGACATGTCGTCCGCACAAAACGACAATGGGCATCCCCGGGCGGACAAAACGAATGATTTCAGAAGCTACCGCCTGCGCATGATGGCTCAGTTCATAAAAGGTCATTTCTCTTTCTAGATCCGCATACACCATGCGATTCGGGGAACGAATCGTGCGCTCATCCAACCAATCCAGAACATGCTTGCTTGTTTTAAACAACGACATATGACCTCTCTATACTTACGCCTTATGCGACACTAAAATACGGCCAATAGACCATGAGCACATAACCCAAAACCGCCAAAATTGGTATCAAAATAATTGTAAGCGTCAGTCCCTTGGCAAACATATATCGAGGCTGCAGCCCGTATCCAACAGGGATCGCCCGGATCGATGTCGGCAGCGTGTAAGCAACGTTCACGCCGATGGAGGCGATGAAAACATAAGGGATCGGATTCAAATTCAACCCTTGCGCGATACTTATTACCAACGGGATGCTAATGGCCGCGGTCGCGGTATTACTTGTGACATCTGATAAAACCGTCGTAATGATGACGATAACCAAAACCGTGCCAAAACCACCGGTTAGCTGTAAACCTGAGACATAGTTACCCAAATCGCTTGCGGCTCCACTCCCATTGATCAGCGCACCAGCGGCAAGGCCTCCCGCAAAAATAAAGATGAGCTCCCAAATGATTTTCTTCTGAACCGTTTTCCATGCCATTAGGCGTTTGCCGTCTTTATTTACCAGCAAAAAAGTTGCGCATCCTGCCAATAGAAAAACATAAGCAGGCTTGAGGCCTGGTAACGCGTTCGCGTAAAGCTGCCGTGTAAAAGCCAGTATTGCGGAAATCACAAAAAGGAATAAACAAATATACTCCGTCTTTCCCATGCGTGGAAACTGTTTGTATTGTTCTATAAAATATTCTTTGCTACCTTTTAATTTTTGTTTTTTCGGAATTATGATTAACAACATCACAAGAGTGGCCGAAATTAAAACAAACGTGATCGGGGCGAATTTTACGACCCAATCGACAAAGAGGAACTCACTTGTTGTCAGCTTCTGCAAATATTCAATCGTGACCAGGTTCATCGACCCACCCAGTGGTGTGGCAATACCTCCAATCCCTGCTCCCCAGGCAATGGACATGAGAATGATCGATCCAATTTTACTATTGCCGATATCACCTTCACCGACATACCTCAACATCGCCACCGCTATAGGAGTGATCGTTGCCACTACAATTGAGTTGGGCAAGAACATCGACATACAGGTGGATAATAAAAACCAAAACACGACTTGTGATTGCATTGTTATGCCAATTTTTGTCAAGAAACGTGCCGAGATCCTTTTATCCAGACTGATCACTTCCCATGAAACCGTCAAAATTGAAGCACCAAGCAGCAGGACAACGATCTCCGAAGCATAATTCTGAATCACTTGATCCATTGGAATCATTGGCAAAAAAGCATTCACAAGAATAGGCAAAAAAGCTGTTACAGCATAATCAACAGGCGATGTGATCCACCAAAACGCCATCCATGCGACCGTACCAACTGCGGATTTGGCGGCAACAGTAGAAAATACAATGTCGGGTATACCCAGCGTGCAGAGCAAATAAACAACGGGCCCAAGTATGAGATAGACTGTCCTTCTTCTGTTACTCATGCGCGAACCTCTCCCTACTATATATGTTATAGACTTTGGGCGGTTTTCCGATCGATTTTCCCATTATACATACGAGGGACTTGATCGATTACATCCATTTTCTTAGGCAATTTATAATCCTCTAGCTGTTCTGCCAGATGTGATGCGAGTTCTTTAGGGCGAAAAACAGTACCTTCGTTTAGGACGATCAACAGGCGGGGAACTTGACCTAGAAGCGGATCTCTGAGGGGGACACAAATGCTTTCTTTAACATCCATAAACATGTTAGCTGCTTCTTCAACTTCCAGTGGAGAGACTTTTTTCCCCCCTACATTCATTACATCCCCTTGGCGCCCTACATAATAGATGTATTGGTCGTCAATAAAGCAAAGGTCATTTGTTATTATATATCCATCTCTCATGATAGCTTCTGTTTCCGTAGCTGCTTTCCAGTAACCAAGCATGTTCATCTTACCTTTGCAAGCCAAGCGCCCTACGTACTTGGGGAATGAAGGCAACGTCTCGCCCGCATCGTCAATGATCTTGAAGCTTGCATTATGTGCGGGCAGACCGATACATCCAATTTTTTCCGGATCTTTACTATATTCGTGCACACAACATCTTCCTGACTCTGTACTGCCATAAAAATTATATAACCGTGATTGCGGGAGGAGCTCAATCAGTCTGATTTTGGTTTGTTCGCTGAGCGCCGCGGAACCACTTTGCACAAATTCGATTCGTGCTGCATATTGTGATAAGCGGCCTTTGGACAATGCGAGTAAAATATTGATTATCGCGGGCACCAGCGTAAGGGAAGTAAT
>CAYZME010000039.1:0-10415 GCA_964479435.1 uncultured Oscillospiraceae bacterium | reverse complement strand
TGCTGAAAAGAAATTTTTTGGATTTCGTAGGCCGTCTAAAATCACAGCTGAGCTGCCATTATATAGACTTGCGTAAACGCTGCGCAAACCATATGAGTGGCTGAGTGGAACAGGCACCAAATCAATATTACCCCGGCCCATCTGTACGCCCATGGAAATGTTCTGCCCCAACGCCACGTTGGCGCCATGGCTAATCATAATCCCTTTTGATTTACCGGTTGTGCCAGTCGTATACAATATTTCCGCCATCTCATCTTCGTCAGGAATGGCGTATGCGGGCAGTTGCTCAGGCGGAATGAGATCCAAGGCATGAACGAGAGTGTCGAATATTATTATTTTGTCGTTCATGATTATGTCTTTTTTCAGCACAATATAGGAGGACGCAATTTCCTCATCAATCTCCTTTAGCTTCTCCCCAGGGATGTGCTCCTCGACGGGAACAAAAACGCCTCCAGCTAATTGAATCCCCAATCCCACTGCGACAAACAGGCATGATTGCATACCTTCGACGATCACGCGATCGCCTGGCTTCAGATGCCTTTCTTGAAGGAAAACCGCAACCTTGCGGATCCATTGCCAATAATCGCTATACGAATAATTCAATCCGCCAAAATCTGCCAGGCACATCCGGTTGGGGTTTGCTTCACTATGAGCCCTTACACATTCCAGAATTGAACGCATCTTCCTCCCCTTTCTTCCCATCATCAATCTGTATCTGGCAAAGAAATATATTCGCCTGTTTCCGCTACCTGCATTTGGGATACCTGAATTGAAACACCAGAGGTTTCTCCACGCTTTCCGGCGTACAGAAGCAAGGATAATTGATCCGCATTCAACCCCGTTGTAAACTCGTATACTTGATCAGCGCAGTCTGTTGCGTCAAACTCAAAGCTGCCAGCTATTTGTTTGGTGACATGGTTGTAGAGCGTAACAGAAAATACCTTTTCATCTGAAAGGGGCATATCACATCCGGTTACCGTAAATTCATATGTGGCTAAAGAGCGGAATCCAGTAAATATCGTTGTATAATTATAATTACTTTCTTTGGCGTCAATAAAATAATCCGAGTCATTTCGATATATTAATTCAGGCTCTTCATATTCCATATATTCCATATGAGATATTTTTTCTTCAAAGAAATATATAAAATCATCGTATTTTTCGTGAAAATCACTTAGCGCTTCCTCCCAAAAAGCGATTCTCTTGGGTCTGTGGTCTTCTAAGTCAACCAACTGACGAAGATATTGTCCAAAAAATAAACTGGTCTTCCATGCTCCTCCCACATTTAGATGATTGTCATCGTAAAAATCTGTGTATGGGTCGATTCCGGTTTCCTGTGTCAAAGATGGCAAATTGAAATCAAGATAATCAATACCTCTGGAAGCGGCGTAATCCGATGCCGCGTTGCTGTATGCTGTACTCCATCCGCGCCGACTGGCCGG
Organism: uncultured Oscillospiraceae bacterium; assembly: GCA_964479435.1. GTDB lineage: Bacteria > Bacillota > Clostridia > Saccharofermentanales > UBA5734 > JAAYKS01. The sequence continues at coordinate 8,973 of CAYZME010000039.1, read as the reverse complement.
ACGGACAAGAAAGACACGCACCCCTCTTTCTTTACAGAGCTGCACAATTTTATCAAACATTTCAACGCTGGCCTCAGACAGCGCGCTTTTCTTATCGGTTTGCTTCATCCAGTTTTCAGGATAATCGCCTTCCGAAATTGTTTTCTTCGCGTATGCGCCCAGCGTTGTGGACGGGTTGGGATCCCGAAAATATGAAAAATCAAAACTACTTCTGTTTATTTCCAGAAAGCGTGAATGATAACGGAAAAACGGAAAAACATAACTCAAAGCTGTTTGCTTCTCGCTTTTCTTGACGATACGGGCTACGGCTTCGAATTTGTATCGATTCCATCGTAATGAATCCACCGCTCTGCGCAAAAAAGGCTCGACGGCGGTGTTGTCCACATTGTATTCCTTAAACAACTGCGTTGCCGCCAGTACAATGGCTTTGATGTTGTGTTCTGACAAAGCGTCTTGCAGCTTTGCATATGTAACGATTGGCGATTGAACGGAGTTCCCCCAGTTGAAAGCGGTGATGCCATACTGCTCATACAGGCAAATCGGTTGGATTCCTGCATACGTCTGGCTGGATCCCAGAATCAGCACATCGATTTCAACGCCTTGCTTATTCAAACTATAGAATAGATTGCTGTTTTGCTGATCGTTTCCAGGGCCTTGCTGCCGCGGCGCCACAACGAGCCCCATTACATACACACACGCAATGGTCATCGCGATCATAAAAACAAAAGCGACCCACCGCAATCCATTTTGATCTGGTTTTCGCGCGTTCAATTCCATTTCAGATTCGGTCATACAAATTAGTCGCCTGCTCTCATTTTCTCAATTAAGCTCATCATCGCTTTTACAGAATTGAAGTTTTCAGGAATGAGATCGTCAATGTCAATATCGACATCAAATTCCTCGTTTATGCTAGACACAATGCTTACGATGTCAAACGAGTCTAACACCTTGCTGTCGATCAATTTTTGCTCACTCTCAAAATCAACATCCGGGCGAATTTCTTGTAAAAGGTCAAGCAGTCTTTTCATTTTAGTCCTCCTTTTTTTGCGGCAGCGTACTGTCTATTCTTCCACATTCCAATTTCTCTAAAACCCCTGATAAATGAAGCTGGACGAATCAAACGCGATCCCGTACATACCAAACAACATGATAAAAATAATAACAGAGAAAATAACCACCCATTGCAATGCCCCTGGGCTCTTCTCAAAGCGATCGCGAATAACCACACCTTTTTCCTGATAGATTCCGACCACCAGCAACAGGCCGATCCCCCCCGCCAGAATCAGATAATCCAGCCAATTCAATCCGATTGCCGAAATCGCGCGCGCTGTTTCGCTCACATTGAATCGGCTAAAACTAGATCCCAGCATGTAGAAAGCTTGTTTTAGCGTCGACGTGTTCGAGATCATGCGGCCAATTGAAACAATTGCCAGTGTTCGCGCCATACAAAATACACGGTAACTCTTGCTTTTCTTATTGATATGCAACCACTTCGTTGTTCTCGCAAACAAGGGCTCCGCAATCATCGCCAAAGAAATAATCAACCCGTTCCAGAGGCCATACAAAATGAAATTCCAGCTGGCTCCATGCCATATGCCAACCAAAAGGAATAAAAATATTGTTGTGATGCTAGATGGAATCACTTTTCCAACTACAGGGCCAAATATTTGACGGCTCCGTTTTAACGCTCGAGAGAAAGCTTTCGACAAAGAAACCGGATAGAAAAAATAATCCCGCATCCACGCCCCTAACGTGATGTGCCAACGTCGCCAGAATTCCGCCAGAGACGTCGCAAAATACGGACGTTCAAAGTTGTTAACCAACCGGATGCCAAAGAGTTGCGCAACGCCTTGCGATATGGTGATCCCTCCTGAAAAATCACAATAGATCTGCAAACCGTATGCCAGACCCGCCACCCAGAATCCGAGACCGCGGTACTCGGTATAGTTTCCGAAAAGTTCATTAGAGATGACCGCAATACGATCCGCGATAACCAGCTTTAGAAAAAAGCCCCAGATGATGAGTTCCGCCGCTTGAACCATGCGACGAAAATCAAAATCATGTGGCTGGTATAACTGGTGAGCCAGTTGGTCGTGCCTGCTAATAGGCCCTTGCACAATTTGCGGAAAAAATGAAATAAACAGCGCCAGTTTGGCAATGTTCCGATCCGCCTCAGTTCTCCCGCGCGCAACGTCTAAAACGTACCCCAAAGACTGAAAAGTATAGAAGGAGATGCCCAACGGCAAGAAAATGGAAAAAACCGGGAGTGTTCCGAAATTGAATCTACTGAACAAGGTATTAAAATTTACAGCGATAAATATATAATATTTTACAAAAAATAAAATTCCTAGATTTATCAAAAGTGCGATGAGACAAATGTATTTTCGTTGCTTCTTTTTCGCCGCTCGAAACTCCCTCTTCGCGGTCGCGTCCCAATCGGGATTTTGGTCCAATAATGCTTGCCCTCTGGCGTGATTTCCAGCCAACAAGCGCCCTGTAATATAAACCGAGACCGTGGTAATCAATATGAAGAAGAAATAACGCCAATCGGCTAGAAAGTAAAATATATAACTGGCTATAAGCAGAATCGTCCATCGGATCTTGCGTGGCGCCGTGAAATAAAAAAGCGCGACCAGCGCTATAAAGAACAAAAAGCGAAAAGACGTGTATGCCATGTAGTTGCCCTTCTTCGAATCTGCTCATGAAAGCAGGCTGTTCATACTATACCAGATTCACGATGATCTGCCAGATACCCCCTGCCATTTGCGCCCTTTTTGGCCCGTAGATATAATGAGTCTAGCGATCAGCCAGGAAAGGATTTGACGATCCGCACGTCAAACATCTTCTATGACAAATCAAGACCAGCCCGCCACCGACAAAACCCCTCCGGCTAGATACCCGATTGTGAAACGCACGCATCTGGTGAAGTTGCTGTTCGTACTATTATTGGTCTTCTTCTCAAACCTGGCATTTGTTGTTGCGTTCTATCTCGTTTTTGGACGCAGCTTCCTCAACCTGCCTGATCGCAATTTTGGCGCCTTTCTTGTTTCCACGCCCTTTATTTCAATTGGCGCACTCGTCGGCAACGACCTGTTTAAAATGACACGATTCTTTCATCGTTCCTATAGCGACATGCTGTCGCTCGCTTTTCGTTTCACGGCATTCGTAATCCTGATCACTTCAACCGCGGCATTCGCGCTGCGTGCTTTTTCATTTCCGCGCAGCGTTTTTTTAGTCGGCTCGATTGTACTTTTTGTTTTGATTATTATTTGGTCTTATTTATGCATGCATGTCACCACCCGCATGTATAAAGAAAACGCCGCGATATTGGTCGCGCATAATGAAGAAGATCGGGACGCAACATTGCACAAAATTGGCGCGGCTTTGAAACGTTACCAAATCGATCTGCATGAATCGGTCCTCGAGCAAGACATCGACCAGCTTTTGCGCCTTGTGCAGCCTTACCCGGAGATTATGATCACTTCGGCCATTTCTGAATCGATCAAATCGCGCCTCATTCTTGAAGCCTCTCTGTCGGGGAAAGTCATTCATCTCATCCCGCAATACTACGAGCTCGCGTTGTACAACGCTGCGTTGCTACATCTAGATGATACGCTGACATTCTTGATCGATCGGGTCGCGCTCACTTTTGAACAGCGACTCATCAAACGCTTGTTCGATCTTTCCTTTGCCTCGCTTGTTCTCTTGCTCACATGGCCCATTATGCTCGGCAGCTGGATTGCCGTACGTTTGGATTCACCTGGCCCGGGGATTTATAAACAGCGCCGGGTTACACAGAATGGCCGCTTCTTCAACATCCTGAAGTTCCGCACGATGCTTTCAGATGCCGAATCTGAGTCGGGCCCAGTGATCGCGGTACAAGATGATCCACGGGTCACGCGTGTCGGGCGTTTTTTGCGGCGCACCAAACTGGACGAGTTACCGCAGTTTTGGAATGTTCTGAAAGGCGACATGAGTGTGGTTGGGCCACGTTCCGAACGGCCTTTTTTCGTCGACCAGTTTTCACGCGATATCGAGGGGTATACGCAACGTTTCAATGTCAAAGCCGGGATCACCGGATATGCCCAGATCATTGGGAACTATGAGACCTCAGCAGAAGATAAGCTTCGCTTTGATCTGATCTATATTCGCAGTTATACTCTCATGCAAGACATTCGACTCATTTTCGAAACGGTAAGACTGATCCTTACGCCAGATCTTTACAAAAAGGCGTTTGTCGAAAAATTAATCGAACGACATAGAAAACCAAAAGAATAATAGGCGTGCCAACTCAGGCAATACACATGATCTCCGCGTCGTGTGATTTGTCATATTTTTCATATACCTGGAAACCTTTGTGATGGCGCACACGTTCGCCTATACGCAAGTAATTGAATAGCCCCGGTTGATCGTTTATGCGATGCTTACGGGTCTGTCCGTTGTCTTTGCGGATGGTCACAATATACTGCGAATAGTAGGAGATGCCATGATCCGCGCTGTCGTTACGCTGCTTTTTAACCGCTTTTTTGTCCACCACTGTGCCATCCCACGTGCTGTCGCGACCTCTGCGCGCGGTTTGCATCAGGGCGATCACCACAAACATCCCGCCAATTCCCAAACCGTAAATCAAAGATAATGGCCAAGCAACCTCGCCGCTGATTTTGCCATAGAGCGGAAAACCGGTGCCCGCGACCACAAACAAGATTCCGGCAAACAGCAACGACCCGGCCTTCTCCTTTTTGCGGAACGCGTCAAATGCCGGGTCCTGAATCCGTTGCGAGAATCCCACCAACTCGCGGGATGCGGCAGGGCGAGGATCTGCCACAGGGGCTTGCGCCATTCCGCATTTCTTGCAAAAACGCGCATTTTCACTTAGCTGGGTTCCGCAATGAGAACAAAACATGTGGCACCTCCCATGCGATTCGAAAAAGACGCTATCCCCGCTCCTGCCGCGCCGCCCATACTTCTTCATACAGCCGTTCCACCTGCGGTAGCACCTCGCCCAGTCCATAGCGCCGTGCGTCGGCGACGGCCTGCGCCGCCATGGCTTCGGCCGCCTCCGGATGGCAATACAGCCCATACACGGCCTCCGCCATGGTTGGCGCGTCGCCCGGCGGGGTCAGCAAGCCATTGATCTCGTGGTCGATCAGGTCGACATGTCCCCGCACCGCGGTGGCCACCACGGGGCGGCCACAGGCCATCGCTTCGATCAGATTGACCGGCAGCCCCTCTTGCCGGCTGGAAGCCGTGACGACATCTGTAAACAAGAGCCACTCCGGAATGTTCTCCTGGTGCCCGACAAAATCAATGCGCGCCGCCAACCCGCGCCGCTGCGCTTCTTTTTGCAGCGCTCCGTCCAACAAATCGCGACCGGCCAGGATCAGGCGCAGGTGGGGAATGCGCGGAACCAGTCGCTCCACAACGTCCAGCAACAGTCGCTGCTGCTTGCGGTCGGAAAGCTCAGCGGCGTAAAACAGCAGGTATTCGTCCGGCCGGTAACCATATTTCGTCCGCAGATCCCGCCGGCAATTGTGTTCACAGGCGCGGTCAATACGGGACAGGTCCACCCCTACCCCCGGCACTTCGACAATCCGTCCGGCACGAAACCGTCCACGTGCCGCGCGCGCGCGGTCTTCGCGGTTCATCACCAGCAGACAATCGGTCCAGCGGGCCAGGATCTTTTCCAACGGATAAATCAAAAGCCAATACGCAAGTGGCGCGCCGCGAAAAAAATGAAACCCATGCGCCGTATAAAAAACAACCGGGCGCATCCGTCGCGGCAACGTGCGCACAGCCAGGCGCGTGACCGCGCCGGCCGCCGGCGAGTGACAATGAACCAGATCATATTGCTCGCGTACCAGCAGGCGGCGCAGCGCGCGAAAAGCACGCAGGTTGCCGATGGACAGAGGCTTTTTCGTAAAGGGAATCGTAAATTTGTGATCGCAGAAGGGCATGTGCGAATGACCGGCGCTGGCGACGTCGACGCGGCTGCCGCGCGCCTGGAGCATTTGGATATACGGTACGTGAAAATGCCAAATCTGGTTGTCCAGCGTCGTGCTGAATAACACATGCGGCGGCAGCGGCTGAGGCATGACGTACTCCTTGGCCCGCGTACGGGTTTGGCATCATGATAGCACATCCGCCCTAGCAACCTATGTGAACCGTTCCTGGTTGCGCTATACTGTTTTTGACCGCATCGGAGCGTCACCCTTTGACGCATCGGAGCGTCACCCTTTGACGCATCGGAGCACCCCCTTTGGGCGCAACCGCGGCGCCCCCCGGCCAGCCCGCGGTCACTTGTCAAACAAACATACGGAGGATGTCGACATGCCGCACCCGATGAATCAGCCCGTCAACCGCCTGATCGGCGCGATGCCCAAAATCGGCATCCGCCCGGCCATCGATGGCCGGCGGCAGGGTGTACGCGAATCCCTGGAAACGCGCACGATGGACATGGCCCGCGCGGCGGCGGCCCTGATCAGCAACAACCTGCGCCACGCCAATGGCTTGCCGATCGAATGCGTGATCGCCGACACCTGCATCGGCGGGGTTGCCGAAGCCGCGCGATGTGCCGACCAGTTCTCCCGTGAAAATGTCTGCGCGACCCTGACCGTCACGCCCTGCTGGTGTTACGGCATGGAAACCATGGATATGGACCCGCACACCCACAAAGCCGTATGGGGGTTCAACGGCACCGAACGACCGGGGGCGGTCTATCTGGCGGCCGTGATGGCTGCCCACGCCCAGCGCGGCCTGCCGGCGTTCGCCATCTATGGGCACGATGTGCAAGACCTGGCAGACGAAAGCATCCCCGACGACGTCCGCGCCAAAATTCTCCTGTTTGCCGGGGCGGCCCTTGCCGCCGGGACGATGCGCGGCAAATCCTACCTGAGCATCGGCGGCGTTTCCATGGGCATCGCCGGCTCGTTTCTCGATCCCGATCTATATCAGAAAACCTTCGGGATGCGCAGTGAATGGGTCGACCAGGTGGAAATCGAACGGCGCGTCGCGCGCGGGATTTATGACCCGGAGGAATACACCCGCGCGATCGCCTGGGTGCGGGAGCATTGCCGCGAAGGGGTCGATGAAAACCCGCCTGAACTCGCGCACACCCGCGAACAAAAGGATGCCGAGTGGGAGCGCGTCGTCAAAACCACCTTGATCTGCCGTGACCTGATGATCGGCAATCCCCGCCTGGCGCAACTCGGCTGGGGCGAGGAAGCCCTGGGTCGCAACGCGATCGCCGCCGGCATCCAGGGCCAGCGCCAGTGGACCGATCACTTCCCCAACCATGACTTCACCGAGGCGATCCTGAGTTCTTCTTTTGATTGGAATGGCATCCGCCAGCCCTTTATGTTTGCCACCGAAAACGACAACCTCAACGCCTTGTCGATGCTGATGGGACATTTATTGTCCGATCGGGCCGCGATTTTTGCCGATGTACGCACATACTGGAGTCCCGCCTCGATTCAGCGGGCCACCGGCTGGAAACCCAAGGGGGACGCCGCGGGCGGGATGATCCACCTGATCAACTCGGGCGCGGCCAGTCTGGACGGGTGCGGCATGAGCCAGAGCCCGCGCGGCGAAAACAGCATGAAACCCTGGTGGGAGATGACCGACCTGGATGTCGACGCTTGCTTGCGCGCGACCGAATGGTGCCCGGCCGACCTGGGCTACTTTCGCGGCGGCGGTTTTTCCTCCCGCTATGTGACGGCCGCCGCCATGCCGATGACCATGATCCGCCTCAATCTGGTGGCCGGTGTCGGCCCGGTGCTACAGGTGGCAGAGGGCCAAAGCACCGTAATCCCCGCCAAAGTCCACGAAATCCTGCATCGGCGCACCAACTATACCTGGCCCACCACCTGGTTTGTCCCCCGCACCGGCGGGAGCGCGGCCTTCCGCGATGTCTACAGCGTGATGTCCGCGTGGGGCGCCAATCACTGCGCCCTGGCGTATGGCCACATCGGCGACCGTCTGCTGACGCTGTGCGCGATGTTGCGGATCCCGGTCGCCATGCACAACGTCCCGGACGAACGCGTCTTTCGCCCCCACGCCTGGAACGCGTTTGGCACCGCCCATTCTGAGAGCGCCGATTACCGCGCCTGTGCCGCATACGGGCCCTTGTTCGGCTGATTGCGGGAGGGGTACGGCATGATCCTGATCACCAAATGCGGCAATTGCGGCGCCAGTATGCGTTTTGAACCCGAGAAGGGTTTGCTGGCCTGTGAAAACTGTGGCAGCGAACAAGCGGTCGATGGGCGCGACGAGGCCGCGCGCAAAGTCTGGGAAGAAGAGACCACGGTCTTTCATTGCACCAGCTGCGGCTCCCAACTGGTGACCGAGCAGAATACGGCGGCGACCTTTTGCAGCTACTGCGGCCAGCCCACGATCATCCCGGCGCGCCTGAGCGGCAGCTATGCCCCCGCGCAAGTTCTGCCGTTCAAGATCAGTCAGAAACAGGCCGAAGAAGCCTTTTTCAAGTGGTGCCGCCGTGGCCTGATCACCCCGCGCGCGTTTGTCCGCGCGGCCCGGGTGCGCAAGATCAGCGGCATCTATGTGCCGTTCTTTCTCTACGATTGCGATCTGTCGGGCGACTTTCAGGCGGAGGGCACCAAGGTGCACGTGTACCGCGTCGGCGACAACGAATACACCGAAACCAGTTTTTACGCCCTCCACCGCAATATGGACGCGCTCTATCGCCGGGTGCCCGCCGACGCCTCCACCCGGATGGAGGACGAGCAGATGGACAAGCTCGAACCGTTCGACGGCAGCGAGCTCAAGCCGTTCCAGATGCCGTATTTGTCCGGCTTTTTCGCGGAAAAATACGATCTCGACGGCGTCCAGCTCCTACCCCGCATCCGCGCCCGCGTCGACCGCTATTTTGAAGACTACGCGCGCACCACCATGTCGGGGTATGCCACCATCCAGATGCGGCAAAAAAACATCCGCTATGATCAGGTGCAAAGTGAGTAT
>CAYZME010000038.1:0-18830 GCA_964479435.1 uncultured Oscillospiraceae bacterium | reverse complement strand
TCCAACTTTTTGCTGATGCACGCGATGGGACCCAATGTCGCCGGTGTCATCGGTTCCGCGGTCGCCGCTGGAATCCTGCTGGCACTGCTCAAGTAAGGTGCGTCCGGCAAGAAGGCCCGTAGTCCTTTTATCGAGGTAGTGGCGTGAAATATGTAGTCTTTCTGTCTGACGGGATGGCAGATCGCCCCATCGACGCGCTCGGCGGGCAAACGCCGATGATGCGTGCCAGAAAGCCGCATATGGACCGCATGGCCCGTGAAGGCGCGGCCGGTTTGATCCAGACCATCCCGGATGGCGTGCCCCCCGGTAGCGACACGGCCAACATGTCGGTGATGGGCTACGACCCCATCCGCTATTACACCGGACGATCCCCTTTGGAAGCCGTCAGCATGGGGGTTCCCTTGCGACCAGATGACGTGGCTTTCCGCACCAACCTGGTTACACTGGGCGGACATGGCGCATATGAGACGCGTGAAATGACGGACTATTCCGCCGATGAGATCGGCAGCGATGACGCCGCGATTTTGGTGCAAACCCTCAATGAACAGCTGGCGGCCGAGGGCCTCCGCTTTTATCCGGGCATCAGTTACCGCCATTGTATGGTGTGGCACCGCGGGCCGCTCTCGATCAAGACCACCCCGCCGCACGATATCCTCACGCAAACGGTCGGGTCGTATCTGCCGCGGGGAGAAGGGGCAGAGCGTTTGCTGGCGCTGATGCGCCAGAGCCTCGACATGCTTGAAACGCATCCAATCAACCGGGCCCGTGTCGATCAAAACCTGCATCCCGCCAACGCCATCTGGATCTGGGGCCAAGGGACAAAACCCGGATTGCCACACCTCGCGGACCTGTACGGCGTGCGTGGATCCGTGATTTCAGCGGTCGATTTAATCCGCGGGCTGGGGATTTGCATGGGGATTCACGTGGTGGCAGTGCCAGGGGCGACCGGCAATATCCATACCAATTTCATCGGCAAGGGCGAGGCGGCCATCGTTGAGTTGGCCCGCGGCCAGGATTATGTTTATATCCATGTCGAGGCACCGGATGAATGTGGACACCGCGCGGAACTGGAAAATAAAATCCATGCCATTGAGAGAATTGACCAGGACATCATCGGACCTGTGTGGTCCTGGTTGGAAGCGCACCGCCGCGCGACCGGGGAGGCATACCGCATACTGATCCTGCCGGATCACGCCACACCGATCGAACTGCGGACCCATACACGTGAGGCCGTGCCCTTTGCCATATTCGACAGCTCTGGCGAACGATTCGGACATCCGGCCGCGGACGCCTATGACGAAGAAGCTTGCGCCCGCACCGGCTGGCTGATTGAGAAAGGCCACACTCTTTTCGGACGTTTTGTTTCTCCAGGTGGATTTTGACCTTTTCGGCCGGACGTTTGCGGAATCAGGCCCGCTTTTTCTACAGGCTATTTGAGCTCGGCTTGTGTCACACCGCTGTCCCCTTCACCATAGCTTCCCAAGCGAAAAGAAGAGACCCGAGCATCTTTGCGCAAGAATTGGGAAATGGCGGCACGCAAAGCCCCCGTCCCTTTTCCGTGCACGATCCGGACCGCGTGCGCGCCGGCGAGCACCGACTCGTCCAGGTGTTTATCCAAAGCGACCAGCGCTTCTTCAACGGTCAGGCCCAGCAGATGAATTTCCGGACGAAAAGTCATGGCTTTTGAAGGCACAGCCACCTGACCGCCGCGGCCACTTCGCCGATTCCCAATCGACGCCGCACGCGCTTTTTTCTTTGCGCGCGCCGAATCAGGCATGCGGAGCATGGACCGCGGGATCGTCGCGCGGATCGCACCGCTGACCAATGTATAACAATCGCGGGCGTCCGGGCCTTCCACGACTTTGCCTTCCATCTGAAGGGACGCCGCGTAATAGACGCCGCCCATCTCAATGGTTTCCGGCACCCCGCCCGGATCATACGCGTCGAGTGTGGCGCGGCCGATCTGATCTTCCACAGCCCGCATCTGCTCGCGCAACCCTTTGCGTACCGCGAGCGCCAACTCACTGGCAGCCGCGGCCTCCTGCGCTTGCATCGCCTGCTTTGCCTCAGCCAGCAGCGTTTCCGCCTCATCCAGATACGCCACGAGTTCGCGCCGGGCTTCCTCGCGCGCCCGCTGTAAATAATCAGCCCGTTTGCGCTCCAATTCTTGTCGCACATGCAGCGCTTGTTCGTGTTCTTGCTTTGCCGCCGCGTGCAATGCGGTCGTTTCGTCACGCATTTGTATACTGGCCGCGTGGCTGCGTTCCACTTCCTGCAGCAGCTCTTCAAAACGCATACCCTCTTCTGACATCCGCTTCCTGGCCGCTTCGATGATCGACGGCGCCAACCCCAGTTTTCCCGAGATCGCAAACGCGTTGCTGACTCCGGGAACGCCGATCAGCAAACGGTAGGTCGGGCGCAAAGTCTCGGTGTCAAATTCACAACAGGCGTTTTCCACGCCCGGCGTCTCGATCGCGTAGCCTTTCAACTCTTTGTAGTGAGTCGTCGCAACCGTCACACACCCGCGGGCCCGCAGATGCTCAAGGATTGAGATAGCCAGTGCGGCGCCTTCCGAAGGGTCGGTCCCGGCGCCCAGTTCATCAACGAGAACCAGGGTTCCCCTGCCGGCGCGGCGGGTGATGGCCACCAGTTGCGACATATGAGAGGAGAACGTGCTGAGGCTTTGCTCGATGCTTTGCTCGTCGCCGATATCGGCCAGAATCTCATCGAACAAAGAGAGTTCCGAGTGCTCCCGAGCCGGGATCTGTAAGCCGGCAGCAGCCATCAGGCTTAGCAACCCGCATGTTTTGAGCGCGACCGTTTTTCCTCCGGTATTGGGTCCGGTAATCACCAACGTGCGGAATTGTGTGCCGATATGAAAATCGATCGGCACCACCTGGTCATGAGGAATCAAGGGGTGCCGCGCGCCTTTTAGTACAATCCGGCCTGTATCGTTGAGTCGTGGCGGCATGGCTTTCATATCGAAAGCCAAACGCGCCTTGGCAACCTGAAAGTCGATCCATGTCATGGTCGCGACATCAACCGCGATTTCGTCAGCATGCACCGCAACCTGAGCGGACAACGCCGCCAGAATCCGTTCGATCTCCTCTTGCTCACGCGCCCGCCACTCGCGGATTCGGTTGTTGGCCTCCACCACAGCGATGGGCTCGACAAACAGGGTCGAGCCGCTGGATGACACGTCATGGACGATTCCTTGCAATTCATTGCGCAATTCTGCCCGCACGGGTACCACATAGCGATCTCCGCGCATCGTGATCAGCTGTTCTTGCAGCACACGTGCTTGTGAGCGCACAATGCGCTCCAGGATCTCTTTGACTTTAGCTTGTGCGTCGCGGATTCGGCGGCGGATGTTGTATAGCTCAGGACTGGCGCGATCGCTCAGCTCCTCCTCGCTGATGATCGCGCCGTCAATCGCCTGCACCAGTGGAGGCACCGGGATCAAACGCGCCATCGCTGCGTACAGGCGGTTTTCCGTAGCGGAAGAGGGAATAAATGCCTGCAGACGCGCAACAGCCCGTAGCAAGGCGGAAGTTTGCATTAATTCTTTGCAACTCAGCATCGCGCCGGCCACCGCGCGGGCGGCCAGAGGTCGTGCGTCGGTCAATCCGGACAAAGGCGGAGTCCCTTTGGCCAACAAAACCTGCACCGCGTCATCTGTATCCCGCTGCCGTGACCCAGCCTCATCGACAGAGGTGGAAGGTGTCAGCGACGCGCACATTTCACGCCCCGGCAACGAGTGCGCACGGGACACCAACTGATCGATGATTTTGTCATACTCGAGAATCTTGCGGGTGCGTGTATCCATGTACGAAGTCAATCTTTCTGCCGGTCCCCATCGCCACCGGTTTGGCCGTCAGAATCAAACGTGCGCTCGGTTGTATCGGTCTTGCCGGTCAGCATCCGCACGCCGGCGATTGCATAGTGTGACAAGGCCAAAAATGACAGCAAAATCACAGGGATAAAAATCCACGGTGCCCAACGGACAGCGGTCGGTGTTTCCATCCAGACCATCGCGCCTGAACCGGCTACAAATGTGAATGTCGCCAACTTGCCGTACCAGCGGGCGAATACGACCTGGCGCCGGGAACGAAGTACAACCGCAGTGCCAATGAGCATCAGCGCTTCCTTCGATGCCACAAACAAGGGGACCCAGAAAGGAATTTTGCCGATGCCATACAATGTGACGGACGCGGTAAACTGCATCACTTTGTCCACAAACGGATCCATCAGTTTCCCCAGATCGGTGACCTGGTGATACCGACGCGCAATATACCCGTCCAGCAGATCCGTTGACCAGATCGCGGCATACATCACAAATGCGGGTTTACGAAAATCATCCCCGGCCAGGATGTACTTCGCCATGACGGGGATGCAAAAAAATCTGATCAGGGTCAGAATATTCGGAATGGTACACTGATCCTTCAGTTTCATCTCGTCGCACATTATAACAATGCGAAAATCGGCGGTCAAACAACCCGGAGGCGTTTAGGTCGCCAGGATTTCCGCGATGGCGAATTCTTCCGCGGTAATGGTTTTTTCCATCGTCAGCGCTTCATGCAAATCCAGATCGGTAACAATATTCTGGCGAACAGCCATGACGCGGTTGACGCGCCCCTCACGCAGGCACTGCACCGCCTTCACGCCCATCACGCTGGCGGTCAGGCGGTCTCGCTCAGTGGGTGAACCGCCGCGCTGCAGGTGCCCTAGGATCGTCGCGCGCGCTTCCAACCCGGTTTTTGCTTCAATCCGTTTGGCAATCTCGATCGCGTCTCCGGTCCCTTCCGCCACAATCACAATGTAATGCTTTTTGCCGCGGTTGCGGCCTTCCAACACCTGGCTGACTACATAACTCTCGATATCGCGTTGGATCTCCGGAACCAAAATAACCTCCGCGCCGACCGCGATGCCGACATTGAGCGCAATATACCCGGCATGCCTGCCCATCACTTCGATCACACTGCACCGCTCGTGGGAAGAGGCTGTATCACGCAATTTATCCACCGCTTCCATGGCCGTATTCAGCGCGGTGTCATAACCGATGGTGTATTCGGAACACCCGATATCGTTGTCAATCGTGCCGGGGATGCCAATCACAGGCAATCCCTGCTCGGCCAGATCGCGCGCGCCACGCAAGGTGCCGTCGCCGCCAATGACCACGACTGCATCCAATTTAAATACCCGCGCCATGGCCACACCCTGCCGCACGCCCTCGATTGTGGCAAACGTTTTGCTCCGCGCGGTCATCAAAAAGGTGCCGCCGTGTTGCAGGATCTCCGAAACCGATCGGCTGTTGAGCTCAATAAAATCGCCGCGCCACAATCCGTGGTACCCACGCCGGATACCATAGACCTGCAGGCCGTAATACGAAGCAGCCCGCACAACACCGCGAATGGCCGCGTTCATACCGGGCGCGTCGCCACCGCTGGTCAGGACACCGATCGTGTGAATCGCTGAAGCTTTCCGGTCCATATTGCCTCCCAAATCGCCGCACAAGGGCAAGGTCCTCAGAGCAAAGCGAGGTTGTCGACGCCAACACGTTTCGCAATCGCGCCGATCGCCTGGTCGTCGCGCTCAATCCAATATAACTCCGGCAGATCCACGCTTTCGCCTGTTGCTTCGAAATATACGGCTGTACGCAGCGGTCCATGAAAATAGTGGAGCATACTAAGCATCCGGCGATACCCTTCATCGTCCATTGTTCCACGGTACCGGATCAGCAAGGCGGGCCGGGAATTGCTTTCTTTTGTCGGGACGCCATCCTGCGTTTCCGCCTCCTTGATTTCATCATATGCGGCCGGCGGGGTGCTGAACTCTGTTTCCCAGCGCGCGGGTGGAACATTTTGTTCGGCCGGTTGCCCGGATGGCCCGCCGGCTTCCACTTCTGCCAACAAACGCACCCGGTCTACTGTCAGCTGACCAACCGCTTCGAGGTCTAGCGAGCCGCGACCAGCAGATTTATACCCAACAGTCCCTTCCAGCAAGACCGCCGCGTCAGCATGAAGCATCGCATCACTGTCCCGCAAGACGCGCGGGAAAATCACCGCCTCGTACTCACCGGCCAGATCCTCGAGTTGCAAAAAACACATCAATTCATTTTTACGCGTCATCTTATTTTTACGCGCCAGGATCAGACCGGCCATCGCGACGCGCGTGCCTTCCATCAGGTTCTGGCGGCCGGCGGCAAACGCGTCTTCGGCATCGGGCTCCGCGCCCTCTTCAGCCGGATGGGATGCCAGCGCCGAGCTATCGATGGACGCCCGGCGGCGGATGGTCTGTTCAAAACGATCCAGTGGATGTCCGCTCAGATAAAAACCAAGCATCTCCTTTTCCAAAGCCAATCTCATTTCATGGCTGAAATCTTTTATATCGGGGTATACCGGCTCCATTTCCGCCAGGTCGCGCGCTTCCGGTGTGTCGCAGGTTTCAAACAGGGACATTTGCCCTTCGATTTGCGTGCGCCGCATCGCGGACTCCTGAGTAAAGCAAAGGTCGATGACCGCTACCATCCGCGCCCGCTCAATATCAAATCCGTCACAGGCGCCCGCTTTGACCAGGCTTTCCACTGCTTTCCGATTCATGCCGATGGCGGACATTCTGCGTAAGAACGCTCCGTACGTGGCAAAGGGGCCGTTGGCTTGGCGATCCGCAATCAAATCAGCCACCACGCCGGTCCCGACATTTTTCACCGCGGCCAGACAAAAACGGATTTTACCGCCTTCTGTTTGAAATTTTACGCCACTCAAATTGATATCTGGTGGCAACACTTCAATTCCCATACGTCGCGCGGTGCGTACGTAATGCGCGGCCTGCTTCGACCCGCTCCCGATGTAGCTGTTGAGCATCGCGGCCATGAACTCCACTGGATAATGCACTTTCAACCAACCGGTCGTATAGGCAATCACGGCATAGGCGGCGGCATGCGACTTATTGAACGCGTAGCCGGCGAAAGCCATGACATCATTAAAAATCTTGTCTGCTACCGGGCCGGGCACACCTCGCGCGATGGCTCCGGCAACCCGATTGCCTTGCTCATCCTGTCCGCCATGCAGAAATAAACTGCGGTACTTTGCCATCTCATCCGGCTTTTTTTTCGCCATCGCGCGCCGCACGTTGTCCGATTGGCTCATGGAGAAGCCGGCCAGGTCACGTACGATCCGCATCACTTGCTCCTGGTACACGACACAGCCGTATGTGACATCCAAAATCGGCTCCAAGAGGGGGTGATCATAACGGATTGCGGCGGAGTCGTGGCGAGCGGCCACATAACGGGGAATCTGCTCCATCGGACCCGGTCGATACATTGAAATGCCGGCGATGATATCCTCAAGCGACGTGGGGCGTAATTCCTGCAAAAATGACGTCATGCCCGGGCTTTCCAGCTGGAACATCGCCTCGGTCCGGCCCTCGCCGATCATGCGGAATACCTCCGCGTCATCCATCGGCAAGCGGTCGTAATCGATGGAAATGCCATGATTGTCCAGAATCATTTCCGCCGAGTCGCGCATCACGGTCAACGTGCGCAGCCCCAGGAAATCAATCTTCAGCAATCCGATTCGTTCGACATTATTTTTATCGTATTGGACAACAATGGATTCATCATTGCGCGAAAGGGGCACGGTTTGCGTCAACGGGTCGCTGGCGATCACCACGGCCGCGGCATGCGTGGAAGCGTGACGGGGCAATCCTTCCAGTCTTTTGGCGACATCGATGATTTCACGCGCCTGCGGATCGCTCTCGTACGCGGTGCGAAATTCCGCGGATTTTTCCAGCGCTTTGTCCAGTGTAATTTCCAATTCTGTCGGGATGGCTTTAGCCAGGACGCGGGACGCGTCATATGGGTAATTCAGCGCGCGGGCCACATCGTTGACCACCGCGCGGGCGGCCAGTGTCCCAAAGGTAATCACTTGCGCGACGTGATCGGCGCCATACTTTTCAGCTACATAGTCGATGACCTCCTGGCGTCGTTCATAGCAGAAATCGATGTCGAAGTCCGGCATGCTGACACGGTCCGGGTTGAGAAAACGCTCAAATAGTAATTCATATTTTAACGGATCGATATTTGTAATACGCAAACAGTAAGCGGCGAGCGAACCGGCGCCCGAACCGCGCCCGGGACCGACCATGATGCCATGTTTGTGGGCAAAATCGATAAAATCCCAGACGATCAAAAAATAGTCGGTAAAGCCCATTCTGTCGATTACGCCCAACTCATAATCCAGGCGATCCCGATATAACGCCTCCGGATAGGGTGATCCGGCCGCCAATCTTCTTACCAAACCTTGCTCGCATAGCGCGCGCAAATACAGACGGCTCTCGGTTTCACCCGGGGCAATGAATTTGGGTAAAAGCGTTTGCCCAAATGTCATGGATACTTGGCAACGCGCGGCGATGCGGGTCGTATTGGCCAACGCTTCCGGCACTGCCGCAAAAGCCGCGGACATTTCCTCGCTGGTTTTGACGTAGAACGCGTCTGTTGGCAAACGCATGCGATCCGTGTCAGTCATCCGCTTGCCGGTTTGCACGCACAACAATACCTCGTGGGCATGGGCGTCTTCCTGCCGCATGTAGTGACAATCATTGGTCGCAACCAGAGGGATGCCGGTCCGACGCGACAACGCGATGAGCTCGGCATTGACGCGATTCTGCTCGTCGATGCCATTGCTTTGAATTTCCAGGTAAAAATGATCCGGCCCAAAACAATCGCGATAGCGTAACGCCATCGCTTCGGCACCCGCCAAGTCCCCTCTCAAGATCAATTGCGGGATCTCTCCACTCAAACAGGCGCTTAAGGCAATCAGTCCCGTTGCGTGCTTGCGCAGCAATTCGTGATCGACGCGCGGGCGGTAATAAAACCCCTCGATGAACCCGGCGGAGACCAGCTGAATCATATTCTGGAAGCCCTCGTTGTTCTCCGCCAATAACACCAAATGAGCCGGTTCTTTGTCCGTGCCCGCCTGCTTGTCTAGGCGAGAACGCGGCGCCACATATACTTCACAGCCAATGATCGGTTTGATCCCCGCCTCGACGCAAGTACGGTAGAAATCGATGACGCCATACATGCTGCCGTGGTCCGTGATCGCGCACGCGCCCATCCCCAGCTCCTTGAGGCGCGCCGGCAATTCCGCGATGCGGATGGCCCCGTCCAGCAGGCTGTATTCCGTGTGTAAGTGCAAGTGGACAAATGAACTCATGTCCGCAAAATTTCCTCCATGTAGTCGCGCAGCGCCTGGATCATCCGGTCCAGGCGTGCCTGGCAAAGGTCCACACGGGTGTCATACGCGCCGGCATAGACCTTGATTTTCGGTTCCGTGCCCGAAGGCCGCACGCAAAACCAATCCATTCCCTCCAGCTCATATAACAGGACGTCCGAACTGGGCAAATCGAGTGTGCGCTCGCTCCCCGTCACCAAATCCGTTTCCCGCGACTCCAGATAATCCTTGACACGGGCGATCTGCATCCCGGCGATTGGCGTGTTTTTGGCGGCGCGCAAGCGTTCCATGCCGCGCTGGACTTGCTGCAGCCCTTCCTTGTCATCCAGTGCAATCGATACGGTTTGTTCCGCGGCGTAGCCAAACCGGCGGAATAAATCCTGCAATAAATCGTATAATGTTTGGCCGCGGTCCCGGGCGATTGCCGCCATTTCTGCCGCCAACATGGAGGCAACCACCGCGTCTTTGTCGCGGACATCCGTCCCGACCAAATAGCCGAAGCTTTCTTCAAAACCAAATTGGAAATGCATATCGCCATCTTCATCATGCTCTTGAATCAGCTCGCCGATATATTTGAATCCCGTCAAGCTTTCCATGAGGGTCACACCGTAATGGGCGGCGACGCGGCGCGCCAGTTTGGTGGACACAATGGTCGTTACACAAAATGAGCGGGGCGGCAACGTGCCGGCCTCCGTTTTCGATGAAAGAATATAATCCATCAACAAAAGGCCGATTTGGTTGCCTGTCAAAACCGTGTATTCGCCATCTTGCTGGCGCAATGCCAAACCCATACGGTCCGCGTCGGGATCGGTCGCGATCACCAAATCCGCCTGTTCACGTCCTGCCAGATCGATCGCCAGAGACAAGGCCGCGCGCTCTTCCGGGTTTGGTGCCTCGACTGTAGCAAAATCCGGATCCGGATCTTCTTGCTCCGGCACGACCAAAACACGGCGAAACCCCGCCTCATGTAACACACGGCGCACCGGGCGGTTCCCCGACCCGTGAAGCGGTGTGAAAACAATCTTGAGATCCGCATGTTTTGCAACCACATCGCGATGCAAGGATAATTGGGATAACATTTCCATATACGCGTCGTCCCATTCATCTTTCATCACCACTAGACGTCCTGACGTCATGTGATCTTCAATATCACCGATTTTAATCGAAAAAGGGTCCGCAATCGCCGTCATACGCGCAGCAATTTGGTCAGCCGTTTCCGGCGGGCATTGCCCTCCGTCCGGGCCATACGCTTTGAACCCGTTATACGCGGCCGGATTGTGGCTGGCCGTAATCATCACACCGCCGGCGGCGCCATAATAGCGGACAGCAAACGAAAGCAAGGGAACCGGGCGCAAACGATCGGACAAGCGGACAAATACCCCATGGGAGGCAAAAACACAGGCAGTGATCCGCGCGAAATCAGCTGAAAAGCGGCGCGAATCGTAAGAGATCACCACGCCCGCCTGCATGGCCTCTTGTCCCCGGGCGGCAATCGCCCCCGCGAACCCGGCCGCAGCCATCGCCACCGTCCAGCTGTTCATTCGATTGGTGCCGGCACCCAGTAGCCCGCGCAACCCGGCCGTTCCAAATGTGAGATATCGATCAAAGCGATCCGTGATTGCGGGCACATCACCGCTCATTTTTACCAATTCTGTTCGCAGCCGTTCGTCAAGATCCGGATGATCCATCCATTGCTGGTATCGATCTAGCGCGTTCATTGCCATCCTCCACTCCCGCCCTTCACGCATGATCCCGCTACGGATTCGCACAACAGGTATTGAGGGGATTATACCATTCCGCCCGGCACGCTCCGAAGCCCCGAATGGGAATGGCCAGAGAAAAAGGCTTGCGGTCAACCCGATAATTTTCCGCGAATGGCAATCGCCAGATCCCGTAACCGCGCGGCCTCCTCAAAAGCCAGTTGTTTGGAGGCTTCCCGCATTTCGCGTTCGACACGCGGCAGCAACTTCCCAAGTTCACTTCGGCTCATCGCGTCAAATTGATAATCGGACGCCTCTTCAGCCACTTTCACATTCAGATGGACGCCCGCCTCATCGGCTACCGCTTCCAGTGTCTCCAGCACATCGCGCACTTCCTTGCGGATACTGACCGGCGTGATTCCGTGCTGGCGATTGTATGCCTCTTGAATGGAACGGCGGCGGTTGGTTTCTGTCACCGCGTTGAGCATGGAGGGGGTGACTTCATCCGCGTACATCACAACCTGGCCGTTGACATTGCGGGCAGCCCGCCCGATGATTTGAATCAATGAGGTGGTCGAGCGCAAAAACCCTTCCCGATCGGCGTCAAGGATGGCGATCAGCGAGACTTCCGGCAGGTCAAGCCCTTCGCGCAATAAATTGATTCCCACCAAAACATCGAAAGCGCCACTTCGCAAATCGCGTAAAATTTCCATACGTTTGAGAATTTCAATATCCGAATGCAGATACTTCACACGCAGTTTCTCCTCTTGAAAAAACGCGGTCAAATCCTCAGCCATTCTTTTGGTCAAAGTCAATACGAGGGCACGCTCACCACGGGCAACGGTCTGGCGGATCTCCCCGATCAAATCCTCGATTTGCCCGTCGACCGGGCGGATGTGAAGCTCAGGGTCGATCAGGCCGGTTGGCCGGATGATCTGCTCGATGACCTGTTTCGCGTGCGCTGCTTCGTAGCGCGATGGCGTAGCACTGACAAACACGGTTTGACCCATGCGCTGTTCGAACTCCTCGAATTGTAACGGTCGGTTATCATAGGCACTGGGTAAGCGGAATCCATATTCAACCAAAGTATCTTTGCGCGCGCGATCCCCGTTATACATCGAGCCAACCTGCGGGACCGTCACGTGGGACTCGTCGATAAACAGGAGATAATCCTTGGGAAAAAAGTCCAATAAGGTATACGGGGGCTCACCCGGGGCGCGGCCTGTGAGATGGCGGGAATAGTTTTCAATGCCTTTGCAAAACCCCGTCTCCCTCAGCATTTCCAAATCGTAACGCGTTCTTTGTTCCAGACGATAGGCTTCAAGAGGTTTGCCGGCGTCCTGGAGGACCTGCAACCGTTCATCGAGCTCTTCCTCGATCGTAACCAAGGCGTGGCGGATTTTCTCCTCCGTGGTCGCGTAATGAGAAGCCGGAAAGATGGCCGTATAGCTGCGCGCGCCGATGGTACGGCCAGTCAGTCGATCCAACTCCAATACTTTCTCGATCTCATCGCCGAAAAAGACCACCCGCGTCAACGAATCTTCAGAAGAGGCCGGGTAAATATCGAGCGTGTCCCCGCGAACACGGAAACTTCCGCGTTTGAGCTCAAAATCATTGCGATTGTACTGGATATCGATGAGCTCGCGGATGACCACGTCGCGGTCTTTGCGCATGCCGGGCCGCAAAGACACCACCAAATTGCGGTAATCCTCGGGATTACCCAAACCATATATACAAGAAACGCTGGCTACTACAATGACATCCCGGCGCTCCAACAGCGACGAGGTCGCCGAGTGCCGCATGCGGTCGATTTCTTCGTTGATCGCGGAGTCTTTGTCGATATAGGTGTCTGTGGAGGGTATATAAGCCTCGGGCTGATAATAATCGTAGTAGCTGACGAAATATTCGACCGCATTCTCCGGGAAAAAAGCCTTAAACTCCGCGCACAACTGGCCCGCCAGCGTCTTGTTGTGGGCAATCACCAGCGCCGGCCGTTGTAATCTTTGGATCACTTGCGCCATCGTAAACGTTTTGCCCGAACCGGTCACGCCCAACAGCGTTTGCGCCGGCATCTCATTTTGTATGCCGCGTACCAGTTGGTCAATCGCCTCCGGCTGATCCCCTTTGGGTGTCATATCAGAAATCAATCGAAACGGAGTATCCATGCAGTGAATTATACCACCGCACCGCAAAGCGGAAAAGAACATTTGTGCGCATTACGCGCTTGCGCGCATTACGCGCTTGCGCGCATTGATCGCGTGAGCGGGTCGTGGCGGGCAAATCCCATTCAGGTGTATAATGTCTTACTAAAAGGCAGAGACCGTGACGTCGCCTGCCAGATAGATGGGAGAGGACCCTATGACCGACCAGATCACGATTGTCCGAACACTGTCACCCAAGGTGAAACCTGCCGATGAAGCCAATCTCGGATTTGGACAGATCTTTACGGATCACATGTTTATGATGGATTATGTGCAGGGGCAAGGCTGGATCAACCAACGGATCGTCCCTTATGGACCGATGATGATGGAGCCGTCGACCATGGTCTTCCATTACGGGCAATCGGTTTTTGAAGGGCTCAAAGCCTATCGCACCGCGGACGGTTCCATCAACTTGTTTCGCCCGCATCTCAATTTTGAACGTATGAACCGCTCAGACGAACGCATGGCGATTCCTCCGCTTGACGAAGAGACTTGTGTCCGTGCGGTCAGGCAATTGATTGCGCTTGAAGCAGATTGGGTGCCCTCTTCACCCGGTACTTCCTTATATATCCGGCCTTTCGTTTTTGCCGCGGATCCCTTTTTGGGCGTACGCCCTTCTCACACCTACCATTTCCTGATCATCCTTTCCCCGTCCGGTCCTTATTATCCTCAGGGGCTCAACCCCATTGACGTCTACGTTGAGGACGAATATGTCAGGGCGGTCAAAGGCGGTACCGGTTTTACCAAATGTGCCGGCAATTACGCCGCCAGCTTGTTGTCGCAAGCCAACGCATACAAAGCCGGCTACATGCAGGTGTTATGGCTCGATGGGATCCATCGCCAATACATCGAAGAAGTCGGCGCCATGAACGTCTTTTTTGTCATCGATGGTGTGCTGGTCACGCCCGCCCTCAATGGCAGCATTCTGCCCGGCATCACGCGGCGCTCTGTTCTGGAAACCGCGGCGGACTTTGGCATGGATGTGGATGAACGCCTGTTGTCGATCGGGGAATTGGCGTCGCTGTACGCACAAGGGCGCGTAAGTGAAATGTTTGGCTGCGGGACGGCTGCTGTCATCTCGCCCGTAGGCTCCCTCAAGTATCAGGATACGATTATGACGTTCAACAACGGACGCATTGGCCCCATTAGCCAGAAAATGTATGACACCTTAACCGGAATCCAATATGGCAATCTGCCCGATCCTCGCGGGTGGGTTATGACGATTTAGTCTTCCTGCCCCGCTAAGCAAAACAGTTGTGTCTGCTTATACAGACGAAGAGACGGTCGGCGATTGTACGCCGACCGTCTTTTTATTGTCTGACTGCTTACTTCAATTTAATTCTTTTTTATTTTTTTGGATTGTGACCAAAACGCCGGTCAGGCTCTCTTCCACACCGGTCAACATTCTCTTGGCGTATTCCAGAGAGCCGTTGCGGATCTGGCGCGCCGATTGGTTTGCCGTCTCGATGGTATGGGCGGCCGCCTGCCTGGCCTGCAATGTAATCTCGTGTTCATCTACCATCGCGGTCATGCGCGTTTCCGCTTCACGCACAATATTCTCGGCTTCTTTCCGTGCCTCCGCAACCAGTTGCCGATTCTGACTCAACAGCCACTTGGCTTGTTGAATCTCGGCGGGCAGACTGTCACGAATCAGAGATATCAGCACCAGCATCTCCTCGCGGTCAACCAAACAGGAATCCGAGAATGGCAGCGAGCGCGCGTGTGTAATATTGGCTTCCAGCTTGTCAAGCATGTCGAATAGGTCGGAGTCGCCTCCACCCTGCCTGTTACCGCCGGGATTTTCACGCATGGCTCCCATCCCCCTCTCGGATGCGCCGCAGGTGTCCGGACACAAATGAACGGATCTCCTCCGGCACCATATGGCTGATGTTACCGCCAAATGACGCGACTTCCCGCACCATACTGGAACTGGTAAATGTGAGATCACTGCGACCGGGGAGCAAAACCATCTCAAATGCGGGATACATCAACTTGTTCGCAGCCGCTAATTCCGCTTCGAACCGGAAATCCGATTCACTCCGTAAGCCCCTGACCACCGCGGCCGCTTTTCGCGTGCGGTAAAAATCGACCAGCAATCCATCAAACGCCGCCACTTCCACACCTGGGATATCGCGTACACATTCACGCGCCATCCAGACTCGCTGTTCGGTCGAAAATGCCGGTTGCTTGCTCTGATTTGTCATCACCGCGATAATCAGCTGATCGCACAAGAAAGCAGCCCTGCGGGCGATGTCCGCGTGCCCTGTGGTAAAGGGGTCAAAGGATCCTGGGTATATAAATGTCCTCAACGAGACGATCCCCTATCTTCCCGGTTTTCTTTATAAAATGATAGCATCGCCATGCCATACTTACAATTCCGCACGAGTTTCAGGTCTGTTACAAAAGCAGGGACCTCCGTCGTAGCCGCGTGTTCGAGTATGACGAGCGCGTCATGGGCCAATAAACGCGGAGAAAGAGTTCGCGACACCATCGTCAATGCCTCCGTCGCCTGTTGATAGGGCGGGTCGAGATAAACCAGATCGAATGGCTCTTCCTCCGCGCGAGCCAGTGTGGTGAGTGCGCGTATCACATGGGTCCCCATCACGCGAATGCCGCCGACTTGCGTTTTGGCCAGGTTCCGGCGCAAGCAAACAAGGCTGGCCCGGCTTTGCTCTACACATACGACCTGGCTGGCGCCGCGACTGGCCGCCTCGATGCCGATCTGTCCCGATCCGGCATACAAATCAAGAAAGCGCGCACCGCGAATCCGTTGCGACAGCATACTGAAGAGGGCTTCCTTGACGCGATCAGCCGTCGGCCGTGTCGCGTCTCCCGCCAACGTTTCCAATCTGGTACCCTTAGCCGTGCCGGCAATCACTCTGGGCATAAATTTCCTCTACAATCCAATCGCTGGAAACAATGTGCCAAAATGCAGGCGGATGGCGGGAATCAAACTCCGGTTGTCCGGCGCCGATAAGTAAGGGTCGGCCTCCATGAGGCGGTCCAGGCTGGAGGATACCTCGCGGAGCAACGCCGTGTCCTCATACAAGTTGGCGATGCGAAAGTCGGGTATGCCATGTTGGCGGGTGCCAAAAAAATCTCCGGGTCCGCGCAATTCGAGATCCTTTTCAGCGATCTTGAATCCATCGGTTTCCAAACATAACGTGCGGATTCGTTCTTTGGCCACGCCTTCTTCGACATCGGATATCAAAATACAGATCGAACGATAGGAGCTGCGGCCGATGCGGCCGCGCAGCTGGTGCAATTGGGCCAAACCGAAACGTTCGGCGTTCTCGATCACCATGATGGTGGCGTTGGGGTTGTCGACGCCGACCTCGATCACAGTTGTCGTCACCAAAACATCGATCTCCTCTTGGCGAAACGCTTCCATCACAGCTGTTTTATCGCGTGCTTTGAGAGATCCGTGCAGCAAACCGACATTCATATCCGCGAACACACCCGTGGACAAACGCTCGTAGGTTTTGACCGCGGACTCCAATTCGTTGGTTTCGATCCCTTCTCTTTCTTCAATCAATGGGCAGACAACAAACGCTTGTCGCCCCGCGATGACCTGTTTGCGGATGATCTGTTCAATGCGTGCGCGGTCGGCCGAGGTCGCGGTATAGGTCTCAACCAAGGTCCGCCCGACCGGGCGTTCATCCAAAATGGACAGGTCGAGATCGCCATACAGCATCAGCCCCAAAGAGCGCGGAATAGGCGTCGCCGACATCACCAGCACATGCGGCAATTCCGGGGTAGGAGTTGCTGGTGACGTGGGCGTGAAATGCGCGTCGGTCTTTGCCGGTGCGCCCGGCGCGGCCTGAATCAGGCTGGTGCGCTGTCGGACACCAAAGCGATGTTGTTCATCCGTTACTGCCAGGCCCAATCGCTTAAAGTGTACGGATTCTTCAATCAAAGCATGCGTACCCACAAGTATCTGGATCGTTCCATCTGCCAACCCGGCCAATATCTGCCGGCGCTCGGGCGCGCGTGTCGCCCCGGTCAGCAAAGCGATGTTCACTTTGGGCAATCCGTTCATACCCGAGAAAAACTGACGCAGCGTCTGCGCGTGTTGTTCGGCCAGGATCGAAGTCGGCGCCATCAAGGCCCCCTGGCTTGCGTGCAAAACCGCATGATAAAGAGCGAGCACGGCAACCACCGTTTTACCTGAACCGACGTCGCCCTGCAGCATGCGATTCATCGGATATGCTCTGGTCATATCGTTCCGGATATCGGCAATCGCGCGCCATTGCGCGCTGGTCAGTTCAAAAGGCAACGCCAAGGCCATCTCCTTGACCTTGGCATCTATAAGACTGCCCCCTTGCATGGGTTGCGCCCGACTCAACCCCCGCAACCGCCCTTTAATCATTCGCAATCCGGCCTGCACCAGAAACATTTCTTCAAAAGCCAAACGGCGCCTGGCGATCGCGAACCTCTCCCCATCGCTTGGCTGGTGAATCATGCGATATGCGTAATCCACATCGCACAGGTGGTACTCACGACGAATCCACGCTGGCAAAGGCTCGGGAAACCCGCCTTCAATTCGGGCCAAGGCCTGCGCGACCAAATTGCGGATTACGCCCTGCGTGATGCCGCGCGTCAACCGGTAGACCGGCAGAATACCAGCCGCGGAGTCGGGGGTGTACAACTCAAACCCGGGATTCTGCACCTCAAATCGTGTCGAGGTTCGCTGGACGCGACCGCGAAACAAGTATCGTTCGCCCTTTTCGAGGTGCGACTGGTAATAGGGCTGATTAAACCAGACCGCCGCGATCGCGGCGGAGTCATCGCGTAAAACCGTTCGCAAAAGGGAAAAGCGCCCTTTGCGCATAAGCGTGGGTTTGCGCGATACGGTGGCTACGAAGGCTTGTTCCAGTCCGTGAGCGAGTTCGGCAATCGGTACCGGCGACGTCCAATCCTCATACGCGCGAGGGAAAAAAGTGACCAGATCATACAATGTCCGAATCTCCAGCCGCTCAAGTAAAAGCGCGCGCCGGATCCCGATGCCAGGCAAAACGGTGATGGGTTGCCGTAACCATCCCTGAGAGAATTCAGATGGAATCGCTTCTGACACGCTTATACAGAAGCGTTCGCCGCATAACGGCAAAAACCGGCAAGTGGGCATTGGCCGCATAGCGGATTGCGCGCATCACAGAGTGCGCGACCATGGGCCACCATCATATGCCCCAAATCGATCCACTGTTCAGAGGGAAAAACAGCCGTCAAGTCCTTTTCAATTCGGACCGGATCCTTGGAATCGGTCAATCCGATTCGCCGCGCAACGCGCGCGCAATGCGTGTCAACAACCATACCCGGGATGCCAAAACCATCGCCCAACACCAAATTGGCAATCTTGCGACCGATTCCGGGTAAAGACAGAAGATCTTCCATGCGATCTGGGACAGTTCCTCCATAATGCTCGACCAAAGCCCGTGCGCTATCGCGTATCGAGCGGGCTTTCATCCTAAAAAGGCCACATGACCGGATCAATGGCTCAATCTCCGATGGATCCGCGTTCGCAAATGCCTCCACATCGGGATAAGCGGCGAATAAAGCGGGTGTGATCAAGTTCACGCGGGCGTCGGTACATTGTGCCGCCAAAATTCCGCCAACCAGGAGGCGCCACGGATCCTCATACCCATCCAACGTGCATTCGGCTTCTCCGTACAATGCATAGAGCGCTGCGTATGTCTGC
Organism: uncultured Oscillospiraceae bacterium; assembly: GCA_964479435.1. Lineage (GTDB taxonomy): Bacteria > Bacillota > Clostridia > Saccharofermentanales > UBA5734 > JAAYKS01. Next base: position 4 of record CAYZME010000038.1, on the reverse strand, counting down.
TGCG
>CAYZME010000037.1:0-19621 GCA_964479435.1 uncultured Oscillospiraceae bacterium | reverse complement strand
AACGACTCGGGTACCTAAGCCCGATCCAGTTCCTCAATCGGTGGCTGGATCAGCAACTACCTTGTGTAGCATGACCGATTGTCCGAAATTGTGTTGACAACCCGTATTGATGGACATACACGTGAAATGGGCGACCGGGAAGAAGTATTTCACGATGGGAAAGTACTACGAAGAACGGGAGACAGCCAAGAGGAAAGCGAAGGAAGACCGGCCTAGGTACCTTCACAATGTGTCTTGAAGACCATTGACCGAAAGCAATTCACACCAACATTCAGGACTTGGCTGAGGTAACCGCTTATTGGTGGGTTGACTTTTATGTATACTTATCCTGTAAAATTATAGCTATATATTATTAATAACACAATTTCGATTGTGTTGCTCAAGAGCTAATTTGTATCTTTTAATTCCGCCTTTTGCTATCACAACAGCACTATCTACCGCCAACCTCTTTTATTGATGAGTTTTGTATATTTGTTAAAAAATCTACCTTATTTTAAATATATTTTTTATAAATTTATTATCAATATTTTAATTTCTATTTATTTAATTCATAACTTATAGGTTCTGGAAAAAGAAGCCCCATGTTTTCAGGTCTTATTTTGAATATGTATCCGTGGTCTCGGACGCGAGTGTCTTTTTGTGATAATGTATAGTCCATGGTAATAATACTACGATCAAGTAAAGCCCCAAAAAGATGAATGTTGGGTTTCCGAGTATGGATTACAGTATCGTATCGGAAACGCTCTATTCCGTTTGCAAAATCGGCCGAGGCTTTAACCCAAAATGTTTCACGGTGTTTTTCTTCCAATTGCCTTCTTAATGTTTCAATATTCCAAAGCACAACATTCATAATATGATTATTATTGATCTGCTTGCTTTTGTTATATAGAATATCTTTATTTTCGTCAATTTCAAAATATAAACCCTGCGAATTTGGCCTTGAAGCGGAAACTGTGCAATACAACTGCAATCGCCCATCTCGGATATATCCGTAAGTATTAAGTATCTCCTGTGCTGTTTTCATGGCACTCTTTTGCCAATTAGGCACTTGTGAAAATAGATTGACTCTGCTTTGACTTCTCGATGTTGTTCTTGTAGATTTTATTTCTATGCCTTTATAATCGGGAGCTTTATCAGAATTCGGTGCTATCCCCAAAAGATTTTCAAGGGTCATTCCGATGCCTGTATCCCCGTGTGTAACAGTATTTATAAAACCCATACGATGAATTGCTTTCAGCTTTTCAAGTAGTTCAATAGATATTGCATTGGCAATTGTTGATATATCATCAAGGATTCTTGCAGCTACTCGGCCGTTTTGGATGGCTTTTATGATAATAGGAAGGCTGAGATTGATAACAAAAAGTGCCTCTCCGTTTGTTACAATTCCAAGAAGATTTTTAGGATTACAATACTGCTTTAAACCCTTGAACCATATTCTGGGGTCTCCGCTTTTTGTGACTGGCCGGTAAAGTGAAGCCGATGTTTCTATTAATCCGTCAGCCTTTACAAAGAAAGCGGGATATACCACTTTGTTATCTGGTCCTTGTTTTTGCTTGTCATAGTTGTGGATGTGATTTCTCAATAGAAATTGCCGTATAGGCGTCGTTGCGTCCATAATAGATTTCTCTAGGCCTGTGTCTGTCGGGACAAGGAACGCTACATCAACATTTCTATCGCTAAAAACAGGTAGAATGTCTTCAATTTTTATATCGGATATACTGAGCATTATTATCCTCTAAAATACGATATAAATTAACTCCCAGACTTTCGGCTAGCGACACAGGCACGGCGTTTCCAATTTGGGTATATTTTGGAAGCTCACGGTCGAAAACGCCTTCGCGTGGGTTCCCTGCACGCCTTATTCCCCCTGTGGTTCTTTTTCCTGCAAATTGGTACCAGTCCGGAAACATTTGCAAACGCGCCCATTCTCGAACAGTTAATATCCGAGGCTGCGAAAAATGCACATAATCATCAGGCAAGCAAGTTGCTGTTATTGTCGGGCCGTTTTTTCCCCATGTAGCGGGCAAAACTTTTTGAGCAAATTTTTTAGTTCTATATTTTTCTGGAATTTCACCACCATTGTTAAGCATATGGGTAAATTTCTCGATAACACGGACAGTATGATTCCCGTATTCTTGTTCGGTTAACTCGTCCCCCTTTTTCATAATTTTACCGTGTTTATCTTTTCTAAGATTTTTTTGAATTTCATTTTGTGGCGGATTTATGTAATGGGTGTTTCTACCTCCATATTCGAAAGCATTATCGCTCAAATCACCTAATAATTCATATAAATTAGGGTAATTATTCGACGGCGGCGGTAAAAACCCTGCTTTTATTGCATCTTGTGGTAAATTGTCTGACTTCATAATATCTTTTCGGACACCAACGAGTATAACTCTTGGCCTATTTTGAGGAACACCATAATCTTTTGCGCGCACTAATTTCCAGCGAGTTATATATCCATCAATTGTTAAAAAAGCGTTAAGAACATCATTCCATATCTCACCTTTTTCTCCTGTTGAAGTCCATTTTCCCGATAGAATTCCTTTTACATTTTCAAACATAAATATTTTCGGCTTAAATTTTTTAATAAGTATAATCATATCTAGATATAAATGGTTTGAAGGAAGCTCAGTTTTCTCGACAGAATAGGAACGGCGATGACCGATCCCTGAATACCCCTGACAAGGTGGTCCGCCGACAAGTAAGTCAAGTTCTCCTTTGGCTATATCAAGGCCATAATCAGCAAGCATATTAGATATAATTCTCTTGAACAAAGTTTCATCGTTCACAAGGTCTTTCACATCACCGACATTGTATTTTTCGCGCAGCAATGGAAACGTATCATCACGATTCATTAAGTATGTTTCCATAGCGTCCGGGCTTATTTCATTTACAAGCGCAGGAACAAATCCTGCTTGTTCAAGCCCTAACGACAAGCCGCCGCAACCTGCAAATAGATCAACAAAATATCTATTGTTCTTAATCTTATTCATTATGGGTCCTCCTTATTTTCCGGTGTTTATTAATACCTTTGACTGTTGGGCCCTTTTCGACCGGATTTCATATTAGGAGGTTTTTGCGTATTGTCAGGCATAACCCACGCCGCGCCGATTTTATATGCACCTTTTATTCGCTGTTCGCGTATATAGTCACCCACCCGCCGAGGAGTAACACCCCATTTTTCGGCGGCTTCTTTGACAGTCATAATTTTCAAATAATCACACCCTACTTGCCATTAAAAACACTCTATCAAAACCGCAACTGTACTACAGAATCATAGCACAACACCGGAATAGAAAGCAATAAGAAAGTGCAATCTTTTATGTTGTTATTGTGTTGCAGTTCCGCGCGTTCCTCAACAGGCAAAAATGAAGCAACACGCTAATATGCAGCGATTTATATGAAGCCCAAAGTGGACGGGCAAAAGGGCGGCGCGAGTGCACATAATGGCTATCTGTTTCGGGCGTATCGCCGTTATGGCAGCCCCCACTGCGGGCATGGCTTTAGCGTAACCATCAGGGTGGATCACACGCTTTGATCAAGAGACAAGTCTAGAATGTGGTGTAAATTTTGTTTCGGGAGAAAAAAGAGCATGCACATCTTCTCGGCTGTATTGTGCATACCGATTGAGAGTAGCCATATTGAGCTCCTTAAATAAAATGAAAACAAATAAAATAAATGGTCTCTAATCCATGATGCGTGTACGCCCGCCTACTTTCAGAGATGCTGGCAATTCATCGATTCAATTGTCAAAGTTCATTCGTCAGGTATGTCCAGTCAAGAGGTCGCCGTTTTTCGAAAAGGCATCCTGTTTTTCATTCTTTCTCTCATGCCCTCCTCGCACACATAAACATAGCAGCCCTTCATACCGCGAGAGAATAAGATGCGGTAGATGTTTTTTATCAATCGGGTGAGCTCCGGCCGATTCCCTGCAATTCCTTTGATCCCCGCTCTGTCTTTATATTGGCTCGCATCTGAGCAAACCTCTCCAGACGCAGGGTCGTAACACAAATCTTTCCCCACGATCACACCGATGTAATCGAACTCAAGTCCTTGCGAGGTGTGTACGCAGCCGATCTGCCCGACTCCTTCTGGCAAAATCGCCCACAGAGAGCTGTTCTGGCGCTGATTCCATGGCATGGCAAAATCATGTTCGGGGATTACAACATCCGCGACTTCGCCAAGTGGATTTTCTTCTACTCGTGTCCATTCCCACGCGTATCCAGCAAGCATCCTTGCCTTATAACCTTGTGATTGTCTTTCTTGGATGCGCTGATACAGATCATGTGGTGAGTCCATCAGCTCAAATTCAAAAGCGTCACGGTCCCATCCGTCGTAATTGCCGGTATGCCGGACTTGTAATACGTCGTCGATCCAGTTGAGAAAACCTGCTGCGCCCGCACAGCGGAATTGAGCCTCCAGTTCCAGTTCCACAAGCTCCGCTCGATATGTAGCTGCGAGTCGACGGATTTCTGTTGTCGTGCCCACATCGTCGGGGCGAATCTGTTGGTGATCATCTATGAACAAAATACACACGTGTGCTGCACGCACCACATCTTCTACCTGATTTTCACCTCGGTACATAAACGCGCCGCGTTTCTTGAGTCGATGCGCTTCGTCAACCACGAGGATATCCATCGCGTTCAATGGCGTTTCCCAAAATTTTGACGATCCCGAAAATAATGCGTTGATCTTTGCTCTGTTGCGCACTCGGCTTTTGGCCAGGTGCTCGATCATGACTTGGCGAAAAGCTGCATTGGGGGCGACAAAGCGGATGTTTTTTCCTGCTTGCAATAAACGGCCCAACACATGCATGGACAACACAGACTTCCCCGTCCCTGGCCCTCCTTTGACCACAATGACTGTTTTATGTTCCGCGGTTTGCGCTCGCTCGATGATTGTCTCAAACACCACTTTTTGCTCATCGAGCAAAATAAACTCATCATTGCCCTTCAGCAACCCAGCAACGTGGTCCATCAATTTCTGTGACGGCCGAAGGCGCCCGTGCTCGATGAAATGCATCGTATGGATGCCCTTCCCTTTTGCCAGGCTTTGGTAGAGAAATTTTTGCATGTCACCCTGGTCTTCGCGAAAAAAGATGGGTGCACTGCGTGTGATATCCAAGTACTGCGGATGCAGTAAGGGTTCGGTCTGCTTTTTGGCATAATTATGCAAATAAGCACAAGCGCGGCCAACGATGCCGTGCGTTTGGACGGCCTCATTCATATTGGACAAGTATTGTAGATACGAAAAAGCCTGATACGAAGGGTGCAACACATCCCGATAACGGCCACCTACAAATGTGCTTACCACATCGGGTCGGGTGGTAGCTTCGGCGCGGTCCCATTGTTTTAGTTCCACGATCACAAAACTATCCTGAGAATGGATATCTTGCCCCGTAAGCATAAAGTCGATACGTAGACTCGTGGCAGGAATGTTGTATTCGATCAGTACCCCGCAGTCGTCTGGTATTTGCGAGCGCCGAACCACACGCTCCATAAACTGCATTGAATTCTGCCAGGACCTCCTTTCCGCCTCACCCGGCAAATACCCCAGGTGGTCCAAAAAAGATTGCGCAATCTGCGCTGTAATTTGATTTTCATCCACATCCTGGCGAAATTGCATCGCCGTGTTGCTGTAAACAATCAATCGAACGTCACCTGCAAAATTATTTTATATCGTTCATTATACTTGATTGCATATCACGGGAAGAGACTTCAATGCCTGCTGTAACCAGCAAGGGTACACAAGCCCCCATCCGCCCCCCCTACCTCTCCGCATTCACCACATAATACGGCTGGTTAGACAAATCCTCATCGTAGCCCGGCACCATCCAGGCATCGCCGCTTTGCGACCGCAACTCCAGGAAATACTGCAGCGGGTAGGGTGAATCCGTATACGCGCCGTCGATCATGGCAGTGCACACCGGCCCGCGCGGTTCCATCTCGACGGTGCGGTACACATCGGACTGGTCCACATGGCGGTAATGCAGCCACACGCAAATCCCTTCACCCGGGTGGGTCGCCTGGATCACCAGCGGTTGCCCCGGCACATATCCCGCCGGCGCGTGGTGCACGCACACGGGCCGCTGGCCGGGAGCGCATCGCGCCAGCCACTTCGCCAGCACACCGCCGCCATCCCCGGAACCTCCGGGCGTCTGGGTCGCCAGCGCCTCCACTTTCGCCAGATCGGCGTCGATATCCGCCAGCCGGTCCGCCCAGTGGCCGCGCGTATACGGCGGATGCCCAAACGTGATGTCGTTTTTGTAGATTCCGTCAGACACGGCCACCACATCCACCCACGCCGCACGCGCCGCGCGATAATGCGCCAGGGTCTCCGCCAGCAGCGCGCCGTCGCCGGTTTTTTCGTACAACGAATAGGCCAGAGCCGCGCGGAATTTGCCGGCAAAGAAGCGGCCGATTCCCGCTTGGATGCGCACATCGACGGCCAGGCGGACATAATCCGCCGCCGCGGGCTCAGCCACGCGCGCGTCCGCCTCTCTCAGGGCCCGCTCCGCCCCGTCCGCCAGGGCCTCCAGGCGCGACGCGATCTCCAGCGGCGACAACTTGCCTTTGCGTTGGCCGGCCAGCAGGTCGTCCGCGAATTCATTGACCTTGTACACCAGAACCGGATCCAGCGGGCTGGTGTTCATAAAGTTATACGGGGGCTCCATGTCAAAATCCGCGTTGACAGACCACCCTTCCCGCACATACGGGTTTGCCACCTCATCGCTGCCCCGTACCAGCGGAATGTTGGTATACACCTCCGGCCAATACACATTGTTGGCCGCCGAGGGCGTATGGGTCGTCAGCACCAGCGGCAACACGCGCGACGCCAGCCCCAGCGCCGTCTCCACCGCCGCGGCGGCGGCGCCAAATGACCGCAGCAGCCAGCGGCGCCAGCTGGCCGGATAGGCCTCCGGGTCGTATGCCAACCGCCCCCACAAACGGTAGGTATAGCTGAATTTACTCCAATCGCGCGTCCCCAGCCGCAAAGCCTCCGGCTCATACAGCTCGCGACCACCCGGGCGACCCGAGCCCTTTTTCCCTTTGAACGACAGCGGCTCAAACCACTCGAATCCCGCGGAGCCGCAAAACCCCGCCGCCCGGCCGATGGCCGCCGCCATCTGCGGATCTCCCCACGTCAGGATCCGCTGTGTCCCCGGCCACACGCGGTGGACAATCGCGTATGGTCGGTCGTTGCGCAAAAAGTCCGCGTATCCATAGCGGGTGAAGCTGCGCTTGTGTGTGATCTCCATCCCCGCGACCCCGGTCTCATGGTGCCCGGTGCCGACCGCGTCGCCCGCCGGATCGGGCCCGGCCCCGCTTTGCCGCCCGCGGCCAAACTCGCGCGCGCGGATCGAGGCCTGATGATACGGCAACCCCATGTGCTCCGCCCAGAACTTGGTCGACAAGGTGAATTGCTTGCCCGTGCCGGCCAGAATCCGCAAGAGCTCATCCGTGACACCCTTGGAGTGAAAATCGATGTCCTCGAGATGCTCCGCTTCGGGAATACGTGACAAAACGACCCGCCAAAAGGCATGCGTCGGCTCGGGCACACCGCCCTCAAAATGGACGCGGAAGGTCAGCCCGCGCACCTCCGGCACAGCCCGCAACAGCGCGGCCAGCGCGTCACGGCAATACGCCGCGTGATTGCCGGCATCGATGCCGCGCACGCGATACCGATCGTGGGTATTTTGCGGGCCGTAGTCATAGGAATGATTCCACAACCCCAGGCGGAAGGTCAGGCCGCGGCGCTCACATTGCCGGCCAATATAACGCAGCATCTGCACATTGCGTTCGCGCTCCGCCGCGTCCAGCCCCTCGACCGCGACCTCATAGCCGGGCACCTGGAGCAAAAACGGATAGGGGAAGCAGAGGTAATTGTCCAGCACGATCTGGTCGATCAAATAATCGTACCCGCAGCCCAGGCTCAAGGTAAAACGGTTAAAACGCTGGGTCGCCAGCTCGGTCAGATACGCGTCCCAGAACGCGTGGTCATAGAACCACGGCTTATCCTCCACCTCACTGGTGAACAAGCGCGTGATGCTGCGCACCGCGTTTGCCGGCCGCTGCGAACCGGTCGCCACATCCGCCAGCGCCGCCAACGGGTCTTCCGCGCAAGCCGCCAGATCCGCCCATTCCGTCAGCCCATACGCCAGCCCGGGGGCATCCCGGGCGACCAACGTCAGCGTCCGGACCCCTTGCAGGCTCTCGCGCACAAACGTAAACGCTTCCGCCTGATCCGGGTGCTCCACCCCGGCCCGCGCCAGCGTCGCCTGCGCCCGCGGCTGCTCCCAAGCGGCGACCACCAGACACAAATCCGCGGCCCGATCGCGTGGAGCAAGGCCTTGCTCCACGCTGTGCAGGGAAACCGCAAGCCCCCGCTCGCGCAACACCGTTGCCAGATGGTTGCAGCCCCACTCCCCGGTCGGGCCGCACGCCAGCATGTCGTGACCCTCGCGCAAAATAACAACACGCGCCGCCTGTTTCATACCAACCACCATCCCGTCCGCGTTTTATAAAACGCCCCGCTGCTATCGATCGTACCATTCCGTCCGCCGCCCGAGCGGTCAACTCCGCTATATAAAAGGGACGAGGCCTACGAGGCCCCGTCCCGTCACACCGGCCCGAACAAGCGCGCCTCTGTGCAGTGGAAGATCTCGGTCGCGCCGGCAAAAAAGCTTGTTTCAAACGCCATCCCCAGGCCCGGCCCTTCCGGGATGCGCATGCGCCCGTCGCGCAACTGCAGCGACGGGACAAAAAAGTCTTTGGTCTCGGGATAGCCCGCTTTCATTTCCTGGTAGGGTAGCAGATTGGGGGTAAAGGAGGCAAAAAGCAGGACATACGCGTATTGGATGTCGCCGGAAATGTGCAGGGTCAGCGGCACGCCGGCCAGCGCCGCCATCCGGGCGACCCGGGTCGTGCGGATGAAGCCGCCGTTGTATTGGATGTCCGGCTGCATTACCTGGGCGGCGTCGCTTTCGACGAGCCAGCGGAACCGGCGCAAACTGGTTTCCTGCTCGCCAAAGGCCAGCGGGATGGTCAGGGCGTCCGCGACTTCTTTGGTTTCCCACAGCGCGTCAAACGGGCAGGGTTCTTCATAGAAGTAGGCCTGGGCGTCCTCCAGCATGCGGCCGTAGCGGATGGCGGTGGGGGGTGAAAAGGAACCGTTGCCGTCGGCCATGATCACGAAATCGTCGCCAAAGAAGCGGCGTGCGTGGCGGATCAGGGCTTCGGAGCGGCCTGCCAGCGCGTCCGCGTCGCGGCTCATGCGGCCGCCGATCTTGAACTTGACCGCCCGGGCGCCCACCTCGGCCACCCGCTCCGCCAGCACCGCGACTTCCTGCTCTGGCGTCGTATCCCGGTTGCCGCTGGCGACGTAATAGTCCACATGCCCGGTGCGGCGCGGGCCGAAAAACGCGGTCATCGACTGCCCGGCCGCCCGCCCCAGCAAGTCGAGAATGCTGGCTTCGACCCAGGCGACACAGCACCAGTACGCCAGACCCTGGATCTTGTAATTCAATTCCTGCACATAGATTTGCTCGAGCGTGGATTCCAGCTCGCGCGCGTCGGTGCCGATCAGATAGGGGGCGATTTTCTGCGCCAGGATGGGGTGGAAGTAACGCCAGTTGCCCCCGGCGATGGCGATGCCCTCCTGCCCGTCCGCTGCGCGGCTGATCACAAAGGTAAAGCCGTGCACGCGGACCATGCGGATGGAGGCGATCACCAGCGGGTCATTTAGGCCGTCCGTGCGGAGTACGGGGGCATCAAGTGCGGCTTGTAGTTGTGCTCCGTTCACCGGTTTGCGGGGCGGGAAGTCCGGGTGTATCCGGTACATGGCAACCTCCTTGCGCGATGGGCATATCGATCTTTGGGGCGAAATGCGAATCGTTGATCGTATGATTCCACTGGTATTTCGTTTTATATTCTGCGTATTCATTATGAAAGATCGCGCCTTCCTGTTGCAGCCTCCCGATCACAATAGATGGCACGACTTGCTGCTCGTCGGCAAAACGGCGGATGTCAGGGAGGGAGAAAGCGCCGTCGTTGATAAACTTCTGATAGTCTTGCCGGTTGAGCAACGCGTCGCAGGCAAAGCAATCCACGCCCCATTTGTGCGCGCGATCCGGCTTATCCATAACATCGATGACTCTCCGTGTTTGGGGTACCTCGCCGCGGATGATGTGCCCGAGTTCATCAAAAAGAGAAACCCAGAAGCGATCGGCATATGCGTCCCGTGGTGTCAGGACCATCTGGTAGGACTGATCCTGCTTTTGGGCCAGGTATCCTTGCGCCGGCGCGCCGGGAAAACCCATAAACACGGAAAAACCGATACCATACTTCGCAAAAAGGACCGGCAAATCATTGGGAATTTCATGCTCTTGTTTGCGCATGACTTTTTTTAGATTCGTGATCAGATCCTCTGCTTTGGCAGGGTTAAACGAGGTTTCCACACGGCTCTTTTCGCCTGCCATTTGGCACAGCCGCAACCATGCGCCCAGCACATATGTCTTTTCATGGGTGTAAGTGGACAGTCGAAAAGATCCGGTTGATATCAGCTTTTCAAGATCCGCAAGGTTGCTCATTTGAAAAAAATGCCGCAGCGATAAAATCGTATCTTCTGTTCCGCGATGCGGCGGGATCCATTCTTGGTTGCGTAGATATTTCGTAACTGCGGCCAGTTGATCCTTGGCCGCTCTTTCTGTCGGCGTGATCGTCTTTTTGGCGTCCAGATCCAGCTTTTCCGCCTCATAGTTGGCTTGTAGGTTGAGCCAAAAAGATTTTCTCACCGCGAGCCCGTATTCCAGCGCGGCGGCAAACTTGGCGGAAATGCTTTTCTTCCCGGCGACAACAAGACTGATATAGGCGGGTGTCACCCCGGTGCGCACGGCCAATTCCGCTTGCGTGATGCCGCGGTTTTCGAGCACGTCGGCAATGGTTTCACCCGGATGAATGATCCAATCATCTGATATACCAATTTTCTTTGCCACCATGGTAATCACAAACTCCTTTTATCACAACGACAAGGCAGGCGCGAACCTCTGAAAAATCTGCTTCCAATTGATAAATAAGCCTTACATTACCGGAAATTCGGAGAGAGCCATGCGGCGTTTTATAACCCTTGAGAATCTCCGGTCTCCCCAATCCGAGATCGAGCATATCGCCAAAGCAATCTGCCGCACGAAACCGCGTCAAATGCTTCCGGATCGTTTGGACCCAAGCTTCCGGCAGCGCTTTGCGCATACTTTTCTGATCAGAAAAGCATCGCTCAATACCGGGATTGGCGTATCGTATATGCAACGATTCTACCTCGTTTGCAGATTAACCAATCGGTTAACTTATATTACCGCTTGCCTCGTCAATCGTCAAGCCTTTTCAGTCGGAAGGGGATCTGGTTTTCAAATCCGGCGATGGCGCCGTTTGGAACGTCTCATCCGCGACACGCTTGATCCATTTGCGGCTGCGGAGCCGGAACAGACACCAGACCGCTTTGATCACGTGCTCGATGCGCAGGAGCGTATAAACCCAGAACGGCGGGAAGTGCCAGACCAGGCCGGCCAGGGCGCCCAACGGGACCGAAGCGACCCACAAAAATAAAATATCGGCGAGCATGAGGAATTGTGTATCGCCGCCCCCGCGCAAGACGCCTTTGGTGAGGATGGAGTTGGCGGCCTGGAAAATCACGATGAAGCCGACGGCCAGCATCAGCTGTTCCGCAATCTCCCGCGTGGCGGGGGTGATGTTGTACAAGCCGATGATCACGCCGGAAAACGCCATGATCAGACCCCCGGCGGCGATGCCGACGAGGGTGCCCATCGCGGTGAAAGTCACGCCTTGCCGCTGGGCTTTATCGACCTGGCCGGTGCCCAGCGTGTGTCCGGTGATGATCGCGCTGGCGTTGGACATGCCGGAGATCAGCACCGTGCTCAGCTGTTGCGTCACGCTGGTGATCGCGTTGGCCGCGACAAATCCCGCGCCGATACGCCCCATCACCATCGCCACCGCCGATTGCCCCAGCGCGAGCAGGGCGTCGCTGACCAGGACCGGAAAAGCGACGGTCACATATGTGCGGATCATGTCGCGGCAAGAGGCAAACAAATGGCGGACCCGGTAGACAATGCGCTGCTCCCGAAAGAAAAAGAAGCCGCAGATCAGCGCGAATTCACCGACGCGGGCGATGATCGTGCCCAGCGCGGCGCCCGCGACGCCCATGCGGGGCGCGCCCAGGTTGCCGTAGATGAACAGCCAATTGCAGCCGATGTTGACGAAAAAGGCCACGAGCGAGCTGATCAGAGGCAGTCGGACCTGACCGGTGCTGCGCAATACGATCGTGCAGGTCAGCGAAAAACCCAACAGCAAATAACCGGGGATCGACCAGACAAAGTATTGCGTCCCGGCGGCGACAATGGCCGGGTCGGGCGTGTAGATGCGCATCAGTTGCCCCGGGATCCAGATGGTCGCGACGGTAAAGAGACCGCCGAACAGCACGACCAGGCGCAACATGATGGTCACGACTTTGCGCAGGGAAGGCAGATCGCCCATGCCCCAAAACCGCGAAGTCAAAACCGACGCGCCCATACCGATCCCCATACAGCAGATCTGAAAGATATGGATAAACGCGTTGGCCAGAGATACCGCGGACAGCGCGACCTCGCCGAGGGATCCTACCATGATGTTGTCCATCATGTTGACGCCGATCGTGATCAGGCTCTGGAGGGAGATCGGCAGCGCGATTTTTACAACGGTGCGATAAAACGACCGATCCCGGACAAACAGCTGTGCCATACGCCCGCCGCTTACTGGGGCGGGGGCGTTTGCAAGGGCTCCGGCGATTCTTTGCCCGCGATATGCTCGATCGTCATCTCCAACACAACCAGCTTGTCCGCCGCGCCCGCGTACGCGCCGTCCACCTCGTCCATCCGATGCGGCGCGTATTTCTGCACCAGCACCCGCATCGCCTGGCGTTTTTCCGTCTCCGCGGTCAAGACACGCGTACGACCAAAAACAATCACACTGCGATAGTACGTGGTGAACACATCCGCCGCCACACGCTCGAAGTCAATCACACAAAACGAGGCTTTGTCGTTTTGGGCGATGGCGTCCAGTTTGTGGCCGCTCGTCGCGCTGTGGAATAACAGCCGCTGGCCGTCCCGGGCGTAGCTCATGGGAACCGCGTACGGATAGCCCTCGTCACCCGCCACGGCCAGTACGCCCGCCGTGGCCCGATCCAGGATGTCCTCACACACTTCGCGTGACAACACCCGATGGCTTCTACGCATTTCACGAAACATCGATAGACCCCCTAACAAGATGCTTTTTCACTACGCCATCGTAACAGAAAGCCCCCCACACGTGCGCCTTTCCGGCGCCAAAACCATTTGCGGCAGACAAAAGCACCGGGATCTCCTGTTGCCTATGGTAAGCAACAGGGACCCCGGTGCCGGTTTTTTAGCTCACTGTGTAACCGTAAGCCTTTGGCTCCGATCCCGATTCCGGAGGAGTCGCAACCTCCGGAATCGTCGTCGTCACCGTGTTTTCAATCAGCGTACGTACACGCCCAGCTACTTGCGTGGTTTTTGTACGGAGCAAAATTTGTAAACATTGAGTAGCTTTCCGCCTTTGGGTAACACCGGGAAGCGGATGGTCTTACTGGGGGAGTGGCAGGTTGGCTTGGTGGGACCATAAGACTTGTTCCCGCACACCTTGTACCGGAACGTAAACTTGGTCCGACGCGCGAAGCATTTGTAGCGATGGCCGGGATGACAGTGCCCCGGTTGTTGCCCCGGTTGCTCCTCGTCTTCCGCGGGCGCCACAACGTACACGCCCAAGTCACCCAGGTCGATCTCGAATTCGTCCTGGAGTGCTTCGTACTCGCCGTCAAAGAACTCATCCAGATACGAGTGGCCAAGAATGTAGCGATCGGGATTCATGGCTCCGTAATAACCGGCGTTGGCCCGGCTTGCGCTGTCAAACAGCACATAGCTGCCTTGCCAGCCTGAACCGGAGACACCCCAGCTGATGATGTGGTCAATGTACGGGGCAAACTTGGTGAACATTTTGTACATCAACGCGTACTGGTAACCCAGGGCATCGGATTGTTTGACGTTGAGCGTGGCCGGCGCGGTCGCACCGCCACCCGGTGTGCTGGTCGGTACCTTGAGATCGAATTCCGAATAACTGATACCCGAGAGCAGACCCTGGTCGACGAGCGAGGCGTACAACGCGACGGCGTACTGGTTGTTGCTTGCCAGGTCTGGGCCGATCGAGTCGTGCCCCTGGATGCCGGCGATTTCGATCAGCGGGCGTCCATCGTACAGCGGATCCGCGAGCCACGCGGTGTTGAGGGCGCGAATCATGTTGTACAGGGTTCTTGCTTTGCTGCGGGTGGCGATGCCGTAGTCGTTGTACGTGAGTTGTGGCGGCTCGTCGACGATGTACGCGTCGATGCTACCGTCCGTGTCGTGCCCATCGAGTTTCATATACTCGGGAAGGCTCGCGTAATTGGCTTTGTAAGCCGCTGCCATCTGCGCGTTGGGGGCCGCGATATGGGCGTATTTGAAAAGCAGATACACGTAATGATCCGAAAGATCGCCGCCAATCAAATCGTCTGACATCGCGACCAGCCAGTTGGTGTGTTTGAGGCTGGTTCTCCAATTGTTCGGATCCACCGGAATGAGTTCGCTGTGGCGGCTCTCATGAATCTCTTCGTTGAGGACATCCCACGAGTTGAACGGGATGATACCGCGCGCCGCGCTCGAACCGTATTTCGCGTCGGTCGTCAGGAAGTGGCGCATCACATACATCGTGTGATTGAACTGCACCCTTCTGGCCATGTCTTTGTCCACCTTCACCTGCGTCGTGACGTTGTTGCCCAGACCGTAGAAGTCGGTGGTGTCATTGTAACCGGAGGGGAGGGTGGCAGGTACGATCTGCCGCATCCACGCCGGCGCCTGGTTGTACCAGGCCAGAACGTGAGCGTGTGCTTTGTACTCGCCGGGCTCACCCGAATCGCGGATGGCCTGATACGAGCTGGTCGGGAAGCTGTACTCCGCTGTGCCCGGTGCGGTGGTCGCGCCGCTCAAAGAACCGCCGTTGATGTTTTTGAGCCAATTCGGGCCGCGCGGATGTGTGCCTTCCGCTTTCAGGTTGTTGCCATCGACAAAGATTTCGTAATGGCGCGCCCGGGTTCCGGTCACTGCCCCTGTACCGATGGCGCCAACCATGAACAGATCGTTTGCTTCGTTGTACAAACTCTTGAGCGGATCTACCACACTCTGGCTTTCCAGGTTGACCACATTGGGCAACGGGATGCCGCTGGGATCGGGAGCGACGATTTTGATGTTGGCGACAATCAATGTCCCGGTCTCCGCCGGACGGCTGGTTTCGCCGTGGAGCTCCAGGATAAAGTTGGAGGAGTTTCCGATTGTCGCCGTCAGGCTGTGGTGCGCCATCAGCCAGGTATCACCCATATAACTGCCGACCCAGTCGGGGTTGAGGTCGTTGTACGGATAATCCCTGAGATAGGAATCAATGTCAGAATTCACATTGCGGATGCGCCATCTCATGAATTTGCCTTGTGCGCTCTTGGGGTAATACACATCAAATTCAATGGTTGCCCCCGCAGGTACGCTGACCGCAGGAGACAAAGGCGCCTGGAGAGAAATACCGCCAAAGGTGCTGGTGCCGTTGTGCGCATAGTTGAGCTTGAGCACATCGGCTTTGCCCGCGGAATCCGCAAACGGGTACGGGATCACTTCAAATGAACCACCGGCAAAGTTGGCAGGAACACGGTTATCCAATGGCGATCGGGTTGCCCAGGCATTGGATGGCGCGGAAATCTGGATAGCCAACCTGCCGGGGCCGGGATCAAAGCGGAAATAGGGATCCGAACCATCGGCCTTGATTTGCCCGACAAACAGATCCAGCGCGTCGGCCAGTCCATCCGTGGCTTCAGAAGCCCACATGACGCTGGCATAGCGCGCAATTTCCATTGCCTGCTCCAACGCATCCAATTCGGCAGCGTAAACCCAGGGGAAGGCCTGGTTTACATCCGAACCATCTTCGGTGGCACTGATCTGGAGCGGGAATTCTACGTTGCCGGCGCACAATGCTTCCGCTTGGGCAAGCAGGTCATCGAGCTCGACAATGGCTTCGGGATACGGCACCTTTGACAGGGGCGTCACAATGGTTTTATCGAGATTAACCGCATCGATTTTTTTCGCACTGGCGACGTTGGGCAAGAAGAAAACATAGCAGTAATCGGTGGTGAGCGCTTGCCCCATAACAGGCGCGATCACATAGTTCGTGCACTTGTTCCCTTCTTTGATGGTGATTACGAAACTGGCATATTTTCTGAACAGTTCCGCGTCCACCTTCAGATAGCCTATGTCTTTTTGTTTGGCATCAAATATAAAATAGATGCCGGGGTATTTGTCACTACACGCGTGGGAAGTGATCTTGGGGCCTACGGCGGTTGTGCATTTGGTGCTGGTGCCGTTTGCAATCACCTCGGCTACACTTTTGTCCGTTTTGCTGTTCCATACCAAATCACACGTGTCTTTGACGCACGGGTTTTTAACGCTCGGGTTTTTAACGCTCGGGATTTTAACGCATGCGTTTTTGGCTTCGACCATCGTGGGAACAAACGCGACAACGGACAGTAGCATCATGATTGCCAGGAGTCGAGAAACGTTGACAATAAATTTCTTTTTCCTCATCTTCGCTTGGCTCCTTTTTTGTTCTGGTTTTTCCTGCAACTTTTCATCATGACACGGATTTTGATGACATTTGTTGTTCTCAGATGAGAACGGCCCTTGTCCTGCCCTCCTTTCTTTTTTGCTCCTGGTAAAAAGAGCTCATACGTCACGCGACTACATTTGTCATAGGAATCCCCGCACGCAAAAGCAACACATTTGTAACATCTGCCAATAAAACAGATGTAAACCAATCAGAAAGACGCGGGCCGCCTCTGCTTGTTAAGCCCTCTTAGGCCAGCCCTCGTGGGCTAGCCTAAGAGGGCTACCCAATACGGCTAGCCTAAATAGATTTTTTCATTGTGCCAGGATAAAAAAGAAGGGTCGGGGTAATCCTCGCGGCGATGGGGCAGCGAAAGCAGCTTTTTGCCATGAAACGGGTAGTAGATTTTGCCGTTGCCAAAATCTTCGTACAGCCTCTTGCTGACTTCTACGCGGAGGTCCCGGTCGATCGTGACATAGCCGTTGTCGAACAGCCTGTGAATGTCCGAACGCAAGAGAATGCCGTTTTGAATCAGGTGCGGGCCGGCTTGCGCATAGGGCTTGATGTGGGCCGCTTCCAGCACCGGCAGCGTTTTTTCGCCGCTCACGGCACACCTGCGTTCGTATGTGTCGGTGACCAGCACCCGAAAGGCGCCCTGCCCCAGGCGGACGTTCGTCGACGTATGTAGGTACCGCGCCGGCTCTTCCCCCGTGGCAGAGAAAAGATGGGGCTTTGCGGATTGAAGCCGCGCCTGGACTTCCCGGTAAATTCGCTCCCCTTCGCCGCTGGCCGTATCCAGGGTTTTGCCCACGACCGTGTTGGGCGACCAATCGCGAGGCTGCGCGATCCAATCCGCGCGATCCAAGAAGAACGGTTGCGCCAAAATGATACAGCCGACATCCGCGAGCGCCCGGTCCATCCTGTTTTTCTCGCGGTATTTTTGGATTCTGTTCGCGAATTCGAGATAGGTGTCTGTGCCGTTTTTTTCGCCGAAAGCCTCCCACGCCAACGGGAGGGGCAGTCTGGTGTATTGGACAAAAAAGCCCCCACCGACGATCGCGTGATGGGGGCTTTTGAGTTTGAACAAAAACAAACCATTGGGCTCAAGGGCGCGGAAAGAAACGTTGCCGGGCCGCCAGAAATTGACCTCGTCAAAGTTTGCGGACTGCAACTTATCGTACCAATCGTAATCCGTCAGCCCGATAAACATCTTTGCCATTGCGCCACCAACAAAAAATCAATTAAATCACACGCCATTCTGACGCGTTAAAAATCTACAGCTCCCCTCAACTGCGCAAGGCCTGTTCGACCTGCAGTCGCACCAGATCGTTGAGGATCGGGTCGTCGGCATACGTTTCCGGCGCGGCGCCGCGCTCGTTGAGCACTTGTGTCGCCGGTTGCTCCGCCGTAAAGGGCGGCCAGGCCGGGACGGTGGGACCGTTCGGATCGCCGGTTTTGGCAAAGTTGGTCCAGTAATCGATCATCCGGCGTGACAGCTCGTAATCCCCGGGGACAAAGCCCGGTTCCAGCGAGCGCCAGCAGCGGTCGAGGGTGCCAAACACGTACCACAAATCACTGGAATGGAACGCGCCGGCGTCGTCGCCCGGCATCAAGCGATTGAAGTGATACACATAGAGCGGCTTGCGCCCGCGGTCCGGGCGTGTTTCAGCGCTCGCCCACGTGCGCGGCGTCAACAGCGGCTCAATCCGCGCGCGTGTGGCGTTGACACGGGGCAGATCGGCGTCGCTGCGGGCGTCGAACAGCTGGAGATACGCGTCGGCGTCGTCGCCATAGCGCTCGCGTACCTGCGCCTCAAAAGCGGCGACCGTTTCCACCGTCCGGCTGCCAAACAGCGCGCCATCGCCGGCGACGGTTCCGGTCATGTAATCGACCTTGGCATGCGCGTTGGCGGCGATCGCCGCGCCGGCCGCCAGCGGCTGGTAGTGCCCGTCGGCACACGGCCGCATCCGCAGCCCCGCGCCGGCCGCCTGGCGCACACCCGCCATAATGGTTTCCATCGCCTGCTTGCCGGGCATGGTCTGCAGCTGCGCCAGCGTCACGCCGGCCGCCTCGCAAGCCCCGGCGCCGAGTTGTTCCATATCGGCCAGCTTGAGGTCGCGCCCCGAGAAACTGACGCCGCCGGCCGACTGCACGATCGCGCGCGCGAACAAGCCCTGCGCCTGGGGGCAGGCCGCCAAAGCCTGGACCATACCGCCGCCGGCCGATTGGCCGAAAATCGTCACCCGCTCGGGGTCACCGC
Source organism: uncultured Oscillospiraceae bacterium (assembly GCA_964479435.1). Classification (GTDB taxonomy): domain Bacteria; phylum Bacillota; class Clostridia; order Saccharofermentanales; family UBA5734; genus JAAYKS01. The sequence continues at coordinate 619 of CAYZME010000037.1, read as the reverse complement.
CAAAGGCGTGCGCGTTGTCCCGCACCCAGCGCAAAGCCTGCAGGCAATCGGTCAGGCCGTAGTTGCCCGACACGCCGTCGGGGTTTTGCGCGGACAATTCGGGATGGGCAAAAAAGCCCAGCGCGCCCAGCCGGTACGCCACGGTGACCAAAATGCAATCGCGGCGGCAGATGGCTTCGCCGTCAAACTCCATCTCGTAAGAGTAGCCCACCTCAAAGCCGCCGCCGTGGATCCAGAACAGGATCGGCAAACGGCGCTGGCCGCTGGTGTCGGGGGTCCAGATATTCAGGTATAGGCAATCCTCACTCATGGGGACGCCGACGTTCCAAAACTCTTTTTGGTAAAATCCGCCGATCTCCTCATCGCGTTGCCAGGCGACCGGCGCGAAGCGGTCGCAGGACAGCGTGTCCCGACGCGGCTGCGGCGGCTGGGCGGCATGCCAGCGCAGCGCGCCGACCGGCGGCTGGGCAAACGGCACCCCGCGAAAGACGGTGAAGTTGGGGTTCCCCGCGGGCACGCCCTCGATGGCGCCTTCGGTGACCTGGATCACGCGCGGGATCGGTTGGATGGTGTTGCTTTTTGGCTCTTGCATCGGATCAATTCCTCCTTGCCCACTGTT
>CAYZME010000036.1:0-19967 GCA_964479435.1 uncultured Oscillospiraceae bacterium | reverse complement strand
GGCGTCAGCGACAGACCCCAGCCCCCTTTTTCAATGCCCCGGGGACAAAGATCCCAGTGCGCGTCCGAGATGCCGATGACGCGAAAGACCCGTTCTTCTAGCCAGGCCAGCAATCCTTGCCCGGTACGGGCGCGGAGGATCGCCGCCAGGATATAGGTATTCATGCTGTTGTAACGAAAGGCGCTGCCGGGATCAAACAACAGAGGGCTGGTAAAAAACGCCTGCACCCAATCGGAATGAAACAGCGTCAGCGCTTCGTTGAAAGAAGTGCCCGAAGTCATGGTCAGCAGGTGGCGCACCGTGATCTCCCGCACCCGCCGGTCGTACCGTTCGCGCTCTTCCTGTGGCTGAAAGCCAAGTATCTCCGCCGCCCGCTCGTCGAGGTCGAGCAGGCCGTCGTCGACGGCCACGCCGATGGCGGTCGCAACCAGACTCTTGCTGAGGGAGTATAGGAATTGGGGGATGTCGGGGCGGTACGGGGACCAGTGACACGCGCACACGATTTGACCGTGCCGTGCCACGATCAGGCTGTGCGGCTCGATCTCCAGCGTGCGGTCCAAATCCCGGATCAGGGCAGCGAGGGCCGCGGACCGGACCCCTTGGGATTCCGGGGTGGCGCGGGGCAACGGGGCGACCGTGGGGTCGCGCGGGATATGGGCACAGTGTCCGGGGTCGTATTGATAGGCGGCGATCCCGTCCCATTCGCCGGACAGCAGGCGGGTGGCGGCTGTTCTCCAATCCATGGTCTCTCCCTCAGTGATCGGCGGGAATCCAGTCGCCATGTGCCGCGAACAGGTCGTCACACAGCGCGCGGATGACGTCCGGTGTCAGGATGCGACCCCCCAGGACATTTTTGGCAAAAACCGTACGGCCAGCTCCCAGAAACGCGATCCTCGGCATGATACATCCTCCCCGTCTCGTTTGCCGCGCGCGGCCTTCTTTCCCTATTGTACGGATCCCCGGCGAGGCATTCAACGCAGGGTATCCGGTGGGCGGCTACTGGCGACCACCAGCCCCAGGATCGCGGACGGGCGGTACGGCATGAGCGCGTGTGCCAGCGCGCCAATCGTCGCGCCGGTCGTGAGGACATCATCGACCAGCCAGACCACGCGCCCGCGAAAGGCAAGCGGGTCGACCACCGCAAAGGCCCCGTGTAAATTGGCTTCCCGCTCGGCGCGGCCGCGCGCCGAGGATTGGCGAGCGGTCGCGCGGGTCCGGGCCAAAGCCGCCGACGCGTCGGGCAAACGCAAGCGCGCGGCCACCTCGGCTGTCAGCAAAGCGGCCTGGTTGAAGCCCCGTTCGCGTTGGCGCGCGCGGTGCAGCGGAACAGCCGCCACCACCTGCGGCGGCACCGCTCCCGCGCGGATGGCCTGTCGCGCGGCCCGGGCCGCCAGAGCGCCCAGGGCCGCGGCCAAATAGACATCGCGGTTGAATTTGAAGCGCAGCAACGCTTCGCGAATGGGCGGTTCGTAATGCATGGCGGCGACGACCGCGACGCGGGCCGGCAAGGTGTGATCCGGGTGCGGCAATTCGCAAAACAGGGTGCGATCCGCGCCCCGCCGGTGCGGCAGCAAAGCGAGGCAGGCGCGGCAACAGCCGCCGCTGCCCGCGACCAGCCGGTCGACACGCCCGCAAAAGGCGCACCGTTCGGGGTACAGCAGGTCCAGCCAGGCGCTGTCCCGCCGCCCGCGGGGCGGTTTGTCGCCGTTTCTCAAATCGTTCCGGGGAGTCTTTGCTCGCAATACACCCGGGCTTCGCGCAGGAGATAGGCCAGGGCGGTGTGTCGTTCGCTGCGCCAGTTGTTGGCCACCGTCCGCGCCAACACGTCCGCGTTGGACAGCAGAAACAGCCGCTCGCGCGCCCGCGTGACCGCGGTGTAGAGCAAACTGCGCGTCAGCAGCATCGGCGGACCGGGCGGCAGCACAAACACCACCACCGGGTATTCGCCGCCCTGGCTTTTGTGGACGGTGACGGCATACGCCGGTTCCAATTCGTCCAGCATCGAGCGGTCGTAGGTCACGAGGCGGTTTTCGTCGAACAGCACGTCGAGCGTGCCTTCCTGCTCGTCGACGCGGCGGATGATGCCGGTCTCGCCGTTGAAGATGCCGCTGCCGGTCACCGCCGGGTTGTCGGCGTCGTGCCATTCGAGGTCGTAATCGTTGCTGATCTGCATCACGCGATCCGCGGCGCAGTAACGGAATCCGCGCGAATTAAACCCGGGCGCCCGTTCGCCGGCGCGGGGGTTGAGAACCGCCTGCAGCTTGCGGTTGAGCTCGGTGATGCCGGCCGGGCCTTTGCGCGAGGGGGCGATGACCTGGATGTCCCGGCGCGCGTCGTAGCCGTAGCGCGCCGGCAGCACATCGGCGCACAGGCGGACGACCGCCGCCGCCATGTCTTCGGGCGTGCGCCGCGGGATATACATGAAATCGCTGTCGTCGCTCTGTTCGAATACGGGGTATTCGCCGCGGTTGATCCGGTGCGCGTTGGCGAGGATCCGCCCGGTATCGCTTTGGCGATAGATCCGCGTCAGCCGCACTTGCGGCAGGCACCCGGACGCGAGGATGTCGCGCAGCGCGTTGCCGGGGCCGACCGGCGGCAGCTGATCGGCGTCGCCGACAAGAATCAGACGGGCGCCGGGCCGCAGGGCCCCCATCAGGCTGTCGAGTAACAACACATCCGCCATCGAGACTTCGTCCACGATCAACACATCCGCGTCCAGGGGATTGTCGGCGTCGCGGCGGAATCGCGGTTCGGACAGACGGTCTTCGCCGTCATCGCCCATATAGCGGCTTTCGAGCAGGCGGTGGAGGGTGCGCGCTTCCAGTCCTGAGGCTTGCGCGAGCCGTTTGGCGGCCTGTCCGGTGGGCGCCGCCAATTGGACTTTTTTGCCTTGTTCGTCGAAAAGGCGGACCAGCAGCTGGATCAGAGTGGTTTTGCCGGTCCCCGGGCCGCCGGTGATCACACAGGCGCCGGAGCGGGCCGCCGTGAGGACCGCTTCGCGTTGCTCCGCCGCCAGGGCCAAGCCGCTGTCGCGGGCGACGCGATCGACCAGCTTCTCCGGGTCGATGATCGGGTCGGCCGGATCGCAGACTGCCATGGCCGCCAGACGGCCGGCGATGTTGAGCTCGGCGGTATGTAAACTGCGGATCGCGACGCGGGTCGCCGGGTCGCCCCAGGTGCCGGTGACGATCTGGCCGCTGACCTTCATCTGGATGTAGTCGGGGTGATCGGCCGCCACGCGCAGATCCAACAGGCGCGAAGCCTGGTCGAGCAAGGCGGTTTCTAACAGATTGGTGTGACCGGAGGCGGCGCCCTGGTACAGGACATACCGGATCGCGCTGCGCAGGCGGTAGGGGGAATCGGGCGCGCAGTCCAGGCTGCGGGCGATGCGGTCGGCGGTGTGAAAGCCGATCCCGTAGACATCGTCGGCCAGGCGGAACGGGTTTTCGCGGACGACCTCGACCGCGGCGGCGCCGTACCGCCGATGGATGCGGAGGATCTTTTCCATGCCGATCCCGAACGGCGACAGCAGCAGCGCCAGTTCCTGGTATTCCTGCTTCTCGCGCAATTCGCCGGCGATGCGCTCGGCCGCTTGCGCGCTGATGCCGCGCACCTGGGCCAGCTTGCCCGGCTGCTCACGCATCACGCGCAACGTGTCATCGCCGAAGCGGGCGACGATGCGCGCCGCCATTTTTTCGCCGATGCCGCGGATGATGCCCGAGGACAGATAGAGCGTGATCGCCGCGGCCGTGTCGGGCGCCACCGCCTCATAGTGGGAAACTTTGAGTTGCGGCCCGTATTCGGGATGGCGCGTCCAGACGCCGTGCATGCGTACGGTCTCCCCGCGCGCCAAAAAAGGCATGATGCCAACCGCCGTCATCGCGCGCTCCGCGGACACCGCCAATTCGGCGACCGTGTATCCGCTCTCATCGGAACGGAACACAATCTCCTCGACGACCCCTTCCTCCGCCACCGTCCCGGTGGGCAACGCCTCTTCCGGGAGGGGGAGGGTGTTTTCATGGCGCGCGTCTGACATCTTCTCGCAAAGCCGCCGCTTTGTCCGTGCGCTCCCATGGCAGGTCCAGGTCGCTGCGCCCGAAGTGGCCGTAGGCGGCGACCGGACGGTAAATCGGCCGGCGCAAACCGAGGTTGCGGATCAGGGCGGCAGGACGCAGGTCAAAATGCCGGCACACCAGATCCGCGAGGGCGGCGTCGGGGATCGCGCCGGTGCCAAACGTATCGACCATAATCGAAACCGGGCGCGCGACGCCGATGGCGTAGGACAACTGTATCTCACAACGCGCGGCCAAGCCGGCGGCGACGATGTTTTTGGCGACATAGCGGGCCGCGTAGGTCGCGGTGCGATCGACTTTGGTGGGGTCTTTGCCCGAGAACGAGCCGCCACCGTGCCGGGCATAGCCGCCGTAGGTGTCGACGATGATTTTGCGTCCGGACAGGCCGGAATCGCCCTGCGGGCCGCCGATGACAAAGCGCCCGGAAGGGTTGATCAGGTAGCGGGTGTCGTCGTCCAACAGGGAGGCCGGGATCACCGGCTCCACCACCAGCCGGCGCAGGTCGGCCTCGATGCGCGCCTGGGCCACGCCGTCCCGGTGCTGGGTCGACAACACGACCGTGTCGACACGGACGGGAACCGCGCCCCGATACTCCACCGTCACTTGCGATTTGCCGTCCGGCAGGAGGTAGGGCAAGTCGCCGCTTTTGCGAACGGCGGCCAGGCGTTGGCACAAGGCGTGAGCCAGCGCGATCGGCATCGGCATGTATTCGGGGGTCTCATCGCAGGCAAAACCGAACATCATCCCCTGGTCGCCGGCGCCGGTCGCGGCTTCGTCCTCCGCCTCGCCGCGCCGCGCCTCATATGAGTGATCGACGCCGCCCTTGATATCGGGCGATTGCTGGCCCACTGCGGTGAGGATGGCGACGGAGTCAGCCGCAAAGCCGGCCTCGGGGTCGGCATAACCGGTCTCATGCAGCGTTTGTCGGACGATCGCGGGGATGTCGGCCGGGTGTGTGGTCGTGATCTCTCCTGTCACCAGAACCAGGCCGGTGGTGGCGATGGCTTCACAGGCCACGCGCGCGCTGGCGTCCCGGGCGAGAATGGCGTCCAGAACCGCATCGGCGATCTGGTCGCAAACCTTGTCGGGGTGCCCTTCGGTCACCGACTCCGATGTAAAAAACCATGTTTCTATTGATTGCATAGGTATCCTCCGGGTTTGTAATCAATGGATCGGGGGCCAACCGGTGTCCGGCCGGGCGCCGTGGGTGTCACAAAGGGAGCGAAAAGGCCAAAAAATCCGCTTCTTCACCGGAAGAAGCGGATTGCTGAATCGTCAACGTCCTCATCTTCCAGGCGTGACCGCCTGCTGGATTTGGCACCGATGCGCAATCGCCGGTTGCCGGGCTTCACAGGGCCAGTCCCTCAGCCGCTCTCGATAAGAGATGAATCCATATGAAATTTGCCTGTATTTTATCATCGGCTGGTGAAGGGCGCAAGCCTGTCCGCGCTTTTGTGGGCGTGCGTTGCGCCCGGTCCAGTAGACCGGGCACCGACGAAAACAACCCCTCTTTTGCTGTTTTTGTCGACCAGGACAGGGGCTGGCGGCGGTGGCCGCACGGTATGGTAAGGGCGCGGGGAGGGAGCATCGATGTGGCAAATTCTGGTTTTGGATCAAGATCGGCAATACGCGCGCGCACTGGCCGCCGACCTGGAGCGGCGCCTCGCCCCGTGTCGGGCGGTCGCGCAGGATGACGCGCAAACCGCGGATCTGGCGGCGTTTGACGCCGTCCTGGCCGGCGAGGGGTTTTTCAGTTGGCATCCCGCGGTTGACATCCCGGTTTTACGCCTGGGTTCCTTTTCCGGGGACCGTGACGTCCATCCCGACCCCGCGCGGGATGGCGCGGATACCCTGCCCCGCCTCGGTGACACTGCGCGCATCGCGGCGGCACTGCAAGCGCGCACCGGCGCCCCCCGTCCGGCGCCGGAGGGGAACGAGGGGGCCTCCGCCGCTGACCCGCCGCTGCTGGCCGGCGTGATCGGCGATGTCTGTCTGCGGTCGCGGCGGCTGTATCTGGGTCGCCTGTTTGGCGCGGCGTTGTCGCGCGGGGGGCGATGTGTCTATCTCCCCTTTCTGCCCGCCTCGCGCGCGGCGTATGTGCCGATGTCGGCCCGGCGCGAGGCGTCTGTCACCCGGCTGTTGTTGTTAGCCGCGTCGGGAGACCCGTGTGACGACGCGATCGGTGTTTCGTTGCATCCTTCGCGCGGAGGCATCCTCTGCCTGCGCGCCGCCTCTTCTCACGCGGATCTGGCGCGATGCCCGCCCGCGCATCTGCGGGTGGTGACCGAGGCCGTCGTCCGCTGGTTGGCGACCTGTCCCGCGGGAACCGTGGCGGTCGCCGACCTCGCCGAGCTCGCCGAGGATGCCGCGGCGGCTATTTTATCGCTCTGCACGTCCTGCCATGATCTGGTGGAGACCGACACGTCCGGGCGCGCGGTGGTCCCGGATCGGTTTGGAGACCTGCTGGCGCGTCTGCCCACACGTTGCAAAGTGCGGCGTGAGGGGATCTGCCCGCCCTGCGCCCGGCCGCAGGAAGCGGATCCGTCCCTCACGCGCGGGGCGGAGGATCTGGCGTGGGTGCCGCCGTGGCAGGACGATGGGCCCGACGATGAGAAGGAGGCGATCTAACCATGCCGATTCCCCAGGCACCGACCGCGGTTGCGCCGGTGCGCGAGCGCATCAGCACCGCGGTGCTCGACCGTTTGAGCACCCACCCCGACATGGACGATCGCGCGCTCAAGCGCCTGATCGCCCGCACTGCGGCGAACGAGTTGACCGGCACGCGACTGGCGTTGGACGAGCAGCGCCAGATGATCGATCGGCTGTACCACGCGATGCGCGGTTACGATGTATTACAGCCGTTGATGGACGACGACGCGGTCACAGAAATCATGGTCAATGGGCCGCGTCAGGTGTTTTTTGAAGCCGGCGGCGTTGTACGGCCCGCCAACATCCGATTTGAAGACGCCGACCATCTCCACAATCTGATCGTCCATCTTTTCGCGCGCGGCAACCGCACAGTCAGCCAATCCGCGCCCATCGCCGATGTCCGGCTGCCGGACGGCTCGCGCGCCAACGCGGTCCTGCCGCCGGTGGCGCCGGACGGGCCGATCCTGACCATCCGTCGTTTCACCGGCATCCGCCTACGTATGGAGGCGTTGATCTGCGAAGGGACGCTGAGCCAAACGCTGGCGGGGTTCCTGACGCGCGCCGTGCGGGATAAGCGGAGCATTTTTATTTGCGGCGGCACCGGGGCCGGGAAAACCACCTTTCTCAACATCCTCACTTCTTGTATCCCTCCCCAGGAACGCATCGTCACCATCGAAGACTCGGCCGAGTTGCAAGTGCAGGGGACAGCCAATCTGGTGCGCCTGGAGGCGCGCTCCGCGGGCCCGGACGGGAGCGGCGGGGTGGATATGGAGGATCTGTTGCGAACCGCGATGCGCCTGCGGCCGGACCGGATCATTGTCGGCGAAGTCCGCGGCTCGGAAGCGGCGGTCATGTTGCAGGCGCTCAACACCGGCCACCGGGGTTCGCTCTGTACAGGACACGGGAACTCGTGCCGCGATATGCTGCTGCGCCTGGCGGCCCTGGCGCACGCCCGCGCGGGCATTCCCTACGCCTCCCTGCTGCGGCAGGTCGGGACCGCGGTCGATCTGGTCTTGCATATGGACCGGCTGCCGGACGGGCGACGGGTGGTGGACGAAATCCGCGCCGTCTGGCCCGACGAAGAGCATGGTTTCCGGCTCGAGCCGGTCCCCGGCCCCGACGGGTACCCCGCGTGAACCCACGGGTGCGAACGCTCTTGTTGTCGGGGGCATGTCTGCTTGCTTCCCTGCTGTGCTCGGGCTGGTATGTCCCGCATGGGAACTTGCGCTGGTTGGCCGCGGTCGTTGCGGTTCTGCCTTTGATCCCGGCATTGCGGTTTCGCCTGTCGCGCCGGGATGAGCGTTTACTCAGGGAGCAGGGTGTCTATCTTTTTCAGGTTTTGCAATCGCGCGTGTCCATCGGCGAGCCTTTGGCGCGGGCTTTTGCCGCCGCCAGCCGGGAGGCGGAGCGCGTGTGGGGTACACGTAGCGGTACGCGTAGCGTTACGCGTAGCGTGAGCGGTGCGCGTGTGATGTTTACGGCGGCGCTGCGGGGCCTGGCCGGCGAGCTCGACCACCGGGTCGCGTGGGGGCCCGCCCTTGCCCGCTTTGTCACGCGTTTTCCCTGTCGGGAGGCGGCGCCGGTCCTGATCGCGCTGGCGCAGATCCAGCCGTTGGGCGCGGGCGCGGAAACATTGCTGCGGATGGGCGGAGAGATGGTGTCGGAAGCGATCGCGGTGCAAGACGCCGTCACGGCGGAGTCGGCACAGCGGCAGATGGAGGCGATCGCGGTGGCGGCCATGCCCCCGGTCATGGTGTGGCTTCTGGGTAAACTGGCGCCGGCGTATCTGGCGCCCATGCGTGCCACATCCACCGGTCTCGCCGTCCTGGCCGCCCTGTACGTGCTGTCTGTTTTGTCACTGGCCCTGGTCGTGCGTGTGGTCGCCGACCCGCGCCCGTCCGGCCGGCGCGAGAGCCGGTGGAGTCAACGTGGGGACAGCGGGCGCCCGGCTGGACGAGACAAACGCGCGGGCCTAAAAACGGCGCTGGCCGGCCTGCCAAAACAAATGCTGGCTCACCTGTCATCCTGTCTGCCCTCCACCTATCGCGCCCGACTGGGGCGTCAATTGGCACAGGCGGCGCTGGTTCCCGACGAGGCAATCGAATATTACCTGGCCGCCAAAGCCGGGTGGGTCGCGGCGGGCGCCGCGATCGGCGTTTTTTTGACCTGGGCGGCGGGCGCCCCGGCGTACTGGATCGCGATCGGAGCGACCGCTTTACCCTTCTTGCAGGATTACGATTTGCGGCGCCGGCTGGAACGCGCGCGCGATCGCTATCTGGAAACCTTTCCGGTCTTTCTCGGGATGCTGACGGCCGTCCTGCACACAGGCCTGCCCTTGGGCAGCGCGTTGGATCTCTCTTTGGCGGCCTTGCCCCCCGCCCGAGAACCCTTCTCCCGCGCGTTGGCCCAGATCCGCGCCGAGACGCGCGGGGGACGGGCCGCCGCCCCAGGGTTCGAACGGATGGCCGCCCACACCGACATCCCCGAGATCCAGGCCGCTCTGTCGCTGATCGCCCAATACGAGCGGGCGGGCGGCGCGCAGCATTTGGCGTTGCTGCGCTTGCAGATCCCGATCTGCCGCAGCCTGTACCGCAACACCATTCGGCGGCGGGTGGAGCGCCAAATGGCGCGCTTGCTGGTGCCCATGTTTCGTTCTTTGTTACTCGTGATCCTGATCACGGGCCTGCCTGCGGTCATGGGACTGCGGGCATCGTGACGCCACAGATGGCGTCAGGAGGTGTACGATGCGTTCATCCCCGTTGTTACTGATGTGTCGGCGCAAACGTGGCCTTGGCACCGTCGAGGTCGTCATCTTGATCGCGGTGCTGGTCGGCGTCGCGTTGGTCTTTCGCGAGCAATTGGTCGCGTATGCCCGGCACATCATGGAGACCGTCTTTAACGACGAGATCGTGATCGACAGCCTGCGATGATCTCTTTTCCCGACTGCGAAGTCGTCAGCGGCTTGGTTTGCCTCTACCAGCTGGACTGGCTGATACAAGCGCGTCCGCCCGGGATTTTGCCGCTTTGCTGCCGTTTTTCGGCCGGCCGCGCCCGACTGCGCTGGCTGATCGATGGGTTATCGCCGGCGGCCACCGCAGCACGGCGGGCCGCCTCGTTGTCGCCGGACCCCCTCGGGTGGCTGCGGCAAACCCTGCGGACGATCCTGGCAACCCTATCCGACGCGGAAAACGCCCTAGTCGCGCGCACGCAGTTTGTCTTGCGCCCCTCCGCGCTCTGGTTTGAACCCGGCGGCGCACCCGTGGTCGCTTGTTTGCCCGCTGCCGCCGCTGAGGACCGGGGCAGCATGGTTGAGCTGGCCGACGCCCTGCTGCGCGAGCTGGTTTTAGCCGACCCCGACGTGGCCCACAGGCCCGCTTTCCCGTCCTGGCGCGAGGCGCTGGCCGGCGGCGAACCCGCCTTTGTCCAGTGGTTGTCCGCGGATAAAAACAGCCTGTCTGTGCCGGCACCAGCGGCGGGGGACAGCGATACCTCGCCTGTTTTTGGTCCTCGGGACGACGCGCCGATGGGCACGCGCGGTCCGGGTGAGGCGCGGGTTCCGGGCGGGCTGGTCTGGCTGGCGCTGCCGGCTCTGTTCTCCCTGCTGCCCGTGTTGACGCGCTGGCTCTGGCCCGGCCGGCTGCGTACCAACCATTGGCGGGTGTTGGCGGCCGCGGGGCTCGGCCTGACCGCTCTGACCGTCGCGTGTCTGCTTTTCTGGCCCGCGTCGCCGCTGTATTGTGGTCACCCGGACGATGACACGGACTTCCATCCCGGCGGTTGGCTGCGGGCATGGCGCCGCGATATCCGCATGTCCGGTCTGCTGGGCGCCTGCGCGGCGCGGATGGGCCAGGCGGGGCGGTTGGGGGCGCATACCCGACCGCTGCCCATTTTGGATGAAAATACACGCTTGGGGTTTTTGTCTGAGCGGGAACCCGGTTCGCCGGAAGAAGCACAGGGCATTCGCGCCTATATCCTGACCGCTCAATTTGTCATCGGGCGCGACCCCGACCTGGCCGACCTGGTCTTGCCCGACGCCGAACTGGGCCGCGCGCACGCGCGGATCGAACAACACAACGGCTCTTTTTTCATCACGGATCTGGGATCTTACAACGGCACGTTTCTCGATGGGCGGCGATTGCCCAAAAATGAACAAGTCCCGCTCCCCGACCGGTGCGTGATCGGGGTCGCGGAACGTCATTTTCATTTCACCGTCGATTGAAACCAGATGGAGCGGCGCGCTAGATTCCCGCCGGTACGTCCCGATCCGCGGGCGCGTATTTGGCGGCGATTTGCATACGTGCCTTGGCCCGTTCCATCGCGTGGCGGTCGCGGGTGGCCATGGCCGGATTGCCGCGATTGGCTTCGTGGCGTTCCGTCGCCCGCTCCAGCGCCCGGCGCGCGCGCGCCACGTCGATGTCCAGCGGCCACTCGGCCGCCGAGACAATCACCATCACCAGATCGTTGCCGATCTCCGCATAGCCGTTGGTGGTCAGGCAATGGCGCCAGATTCCGTTTTCGAGCATCCGCGTTTCACCGGGAACCAGCGCGGCGATCAAGGGGGTGTGCATGCTCATGATTCCCATTTCCCCGTCGATGACCCGTACCGTCACCGAATCGACATCCCCTTCATAAAAGATGCCGTAGGGCGTGACGATTTCCAGGCGGATTTTGCCCTGCTCAGCCATCGGCAAAATTACCTCGCGGCGCGATACGCATCATACACTTCATCGATGGTACCGCGCATAAAGAAATAGCTTTCGGGTATTTTGTCCGCGCCGCCGGAGACGATTTCGCCAAAGCCGCGGATGGTCTCCTCCAGCGGCACAAACCGCCCCTTATATCCTGTCGAACCTTCGGCGACAAAAAACGGTTGTGACAAGAAGCGCTGCACTTTGCGCGCGCGTGCCACCGTCAATTTGTCCGTTTCGTTGAGTTCTTCCATACCCAGAATCGCGATGATATCCTGCAGTTCCTTGTATCTTTGCAGCATCTCCTGCACTTTGCGCGCGGTTTGGTAATGCTCGCGCCCCACCACCTCTTCTGTCAGGATGCGTGAGGAGGACTCCAGCGGGTCGACCGCGGGGTAGATGCCCAACTCGACGACCGCGCGCGAGAGCACGGTGATGGCGTCCAAATGCGCAAATGTCGTGGCCGGCGCCGGGTCGGTCAGGTCGTCCGCCGGCACATAGACGGCCTGAATCGAGGTGATGGCGCCGTTGCGGGTGGAGGTGATGCGCTCTTGCAGCGCGCCGACCTCGTTGGCGAGTGTGGGCTGGTAACCGACTGCGGACGGGATACGTCCGAGCAGCGCCGACACTTCCGACCCGGCCTGCACAAAACGGAAGATGTTGTCGACAAACAACAACACGTCTTTGTGCTGCACATCGCGGAAATATTCAGCCATGGTCAAAGCGGTCAACGGCACCCGCATGCGGGCGCCCGCGGTTTCATTCATTTGCCCGAACACCATGACGGTTTTGTCGAGCACGCCGGATTCATGCATCTCGTTCCACAAATCGTTGCCTTCACGGGAGCGCTCCCCCACGCCGGCAAATACCGAGACGCCACCGTGTTCGGTGGCAATGTTGCGGATCAGTTCCAGGATGAGAAAGGTCTTGCCGACCCCAGCGCCGCCGAACAAGCCGACTTTGCCGCCGCGGCTGTATGGGACGAGCAGGTCGACCACTTTGATGCCGGTCTCCAGCACGCGCTCTTCGGGCAGTTGGTCGACAAAAGAGGGCGCCGCGCGGTGGATGGGCCAGTGTTCAGCCGTATGAGGTGGCTCCATTCCGTCGATGGGCCGGCCCAGCACATCGAACATCCGCCCGGTGACGCCGTCGCCGACCGGCACCCGCGCCGGAGACCCCGCCGATTCGGCGGCGGCATTGCGGCTCAGCCCTTCGGTGGCGTCAAACGCCACGCAGCGGACGACGCCACCGCCGCGTTGCTGCAGTACTTCCGCGTTGACTTCGCGCCCAGCTTCGCGGATGGTCACCAGCTCCTGAATCGCGGGCAGCTGCTCCTCCGCAAAGCGGATGTCGATCACAGGACCGATGATTTGAATGACGGTTCCGATGGCCATGGTCTCTCCTTACGATTGGCTCGCCGAAATGGCATCCGCGCCATTGACGATTTCGAGCAATTCATTGGTAATCCGCGCCTGGCGCGCCAGATTGCTGCGCAGCGTCAGCTGTTCAAGCATCTCCTTGGCGCTTTGGGTGGCATTGTCCATCGCCAGCATGCGCGCGGTCTGTTCGCTGGCAAAGGCTTCGGAAAGGATGCCGTAGACCATGCCGGTCAGATACGTCCCGGTCAAATAGTCCAGCACCTCGCCGGCATCGGGGAAATACTCGACCGGCTCGTCCGGGTGGATGGCGCGATAGTCGATGGCTTCCTCGTGCGGCACCAGTTGCTGCAGGGCGACGGTGTTCACCGGGACGACGCGGGTGATCATCGGGTGCATGCTGACCGCGGAGACGATGCGCGTGTAAATAAAATAAACCAGATCGACCTGATCCGAATCAAACAAGTCGATGACAAAATCCGCGATGTCGCGCGCCCGGTAGTAGGTGGGGGCCGTGATCGGGTAGTTGAAATCGCGATCGACATCAAACCCCGAGCGGATCAGGCGGTCTTTGCCGATGCTACCGCAGACATACAAACGGGTGGCGGTCTCCAGTCCTTTGGCGATGTTTTCCTCTTCCTTTTCGCGGATGTAGGACTCCGCGGTGTTGAGCACATTGAGATTGTACGCGCCGGCCAGGCCCTGGTCGCCCGTCATGATAAAATAAGCGATCTTCCAGGTCTCGCCTTCTTTTTTCTGGCGTAAGGTAAAGAAGCGGTCTTGCAGTCGCGTCTCGCTGTTCTCAATATCAATCATGGTCGCAGCGCAGCGCGTAAAAAAGGGCGTGGCGCGCTCCAGCTGGGCGCGGGCATGGCGGGTTTTGACCGCGCTGATCAATTGCATGGCGCGGGTCATCTGCTGAATATCGGTTACGCTGCGGATCCGTTTGCGAATGTCGTGAATCTGTTCCATCTGCGCTCCGTCAAATCCGGTCGGTGGGCACGCCGTTGAGATTTTCGGCAATCCAGCGCGGCATAAAATCTTCGAGCTCGCTGTCGACGCGCTGCGCGTTGGCCTCGCTGAATTCGCCGGTCGCGGCGATGATGTCCAACAAGGTGGGCGCGATGGTTTTCAGGTGCTCGATAAAATCGTCAAACAACGTGTGAATGTCCGACCGCGGGACGGCCGACAAACCGCCGCGGTTGGCGATGTGGAGCAGCACGACCTGTTCTTCCATCGGCACCGGCTGGTATTGCGGTTGTTTGAGAATCTCACTCAAGCGCTCGCCCCGGCGCAGCTCCCGCCGCGTTTCCTCGTCCAGTTCCGAGCCAAATTGCGAAAAGGCCGCCAGCTCACGATACTGCGCCAGATGAATGCGCAGCGGGCCCGCCACCTGCTTCATTGCCGCGGTCTGCGCGGCGCCGCCGACACGCGACACCGACAAACCGACGTTAATCGCCGGCCGTTGTCCGGAGAAAAACAGTTCGCTCTCCAGATAAATCTGGCCATCGGTGATGGAGATGACATTGGTCGGAATATAGGCGGAAATGTCACCGCTTTGCGTCTCGACAATGGGCAAAGCCGTGATCGATCCGCCGCCGTTGCTGTCCGCCAGGCGCGCGGCGCGTTCCAGCAGGCGCGAATGCAGATAAAAGACATCTCCCGGATAGGCCTCGCGCCCGGGCGGCCGGCGCAACAACAGGGACAGCGCGCGGTACGCCTGCGCGTGTTTGGTCAGGTCGTCATAGACGACCAGCACATCCGCGTTTTCCTCGTACATCAGCTCTTCGGCGATCGCGCAACCGGCATAGGGCGCAATGTACTGATACGAAGCAGACATGCTGGCACTGGCCGCGACCACGGTCGTATAGGCCATCGCGTCGAATTTGCGCAAGGTGTTGACGACCGAGACGATGGTCGACATTTTTTGCCCGATGGCGACATATACGCAGTACACGCCTTTGCCGCGCTGGTTGATGATGGTGTCGATGGCGATCGCGGTTTTGCCGGTCTGCCGGTCACCGATGATCAATTCTCTTTGCCCACGGCCGATCGGTGTCATCGCGTCGATGGAAGTGATCCCGGTCAGCAGCGGCGTATCGACCGGCTGACGCTCGATGATGCCGGGAGCCGGCGACTCGATCGGTCGCCGTTTGCGCGAAGCGATCATGCCCTGGCCGTCCAGCGGCGCGCCCAGGGGGTCAACCACCCGGCCCAGCAGCTCCTGGCCCACCGGCACATCGATCACCCGCGCGGTTCGCTTGCAGACGGTTCCTTCGTGGACGTCCAGCATCTCGCCCAACAACACCACGCCCACCCGCTCGGGTTCTAGGTTCATCGCGATCCCGGTCGTCTGGGAGGTAAAAGAGATCAACTCGCCATTGAGGCAATTCTCGAGTCCCCTGACATAGGCGATGCCATCGCTGACCTGCTCCACCTGGCCCACTTCATCGACGGAAAAATGCAACGCGATGGTCGAAAGGCTTTCTTGCAGATCGTCGACCACGCGTTGGCGGTTTTTTTCCTCGGTCGGAATCGGTTGCATGGCGCCGTCAAACAAAATGTCCTGCCCGCCAACGGCCGGGGGTTCATCAAAACCCTCCAGCGTTTTCTCCAGCGTGGCGCGGATCACATCGCCAAAGTCATCCTCCGGCTCGATCTTGCTCAGCGGGTCGGCGTCTTTGAGGCGGGCGGCGATGCGCGCCAGTTGTCCCTTGACACTGTAATCGTACCGAAAATCACCGGCGAAAATCACGATGCCGCCGATCAGCGACTCATCGACCGCCTGTTTCATTTCGTAATGCTCGATGCCGTTTTGCTCGGCAAAACGGGCGGCGATCAAAGCGGCTTTCTCCGGGTGAATCGGCGTCGCCGTGACGATGCGGATGATACGCAGAACAGGGCCTGTCATCCTACTCTACCCCGCCTTCGCCCGGCATCGGTGTTTCACGGCCGCGGCTACGCATCTCTTCGTCGATCAGATCTTCGACATGCTCGCGTTGCCGATTCTCATCCATATATTGGCGGATGACACGCGACGCGATCCGTACGGACAAGTCGGCGACTTCGCTGCGCATGCCTTCGAGCAGCGACACGCGCAAGCGGTCATTCTCGATGTTGCCTTTGGCCACAATCTCCGCGGCCTCTTCTTTGGCCCGGGCCAAAATCGAGTCGGCTTTATTCTGCGCGGCCTTCCGGGCGTCCGAGACCAATGCCGAGGCATCGCGTTTCGCGGTTTCAACGGTTTGCGCGGCCGCGTGCAACTGCACTTCGGCTTCTTCCTCGCGTTGTTTGGCGGCGGCCAGTTGCGTGCGCACAGCCTCTTCCCGTTTGCGCATAAAACCGATCGCGGGCTTGAACAAAAAGCGCTTGAGGATCAGATAAGCCACCAGGACGTCAAGGATCGTAAGTACGGCCGTGACAACATAGCCCGCCAGGGCTTCAGGAGTAAACACGTTGCATCCCACCTATTCCGCATCGGGCACACCGCTTCGCGCGCGGAGCCCATGGCCGGTCAAAATCAGTTGCCGCCATTTTTAGAACGCGAAGATCAGCAACAGGCTGATCACCAGCGCGTAAATCGCAACCGACTCAATGAAAACGATGGCGATCATCAGCATGCTCTGGATACGCCCGGCCATTTCCGGTTGACGGGCGGTGGATTCCAACGCCTTGCCAGTAGCCATAGAAATGCCAAATGCCGCGCTGGTGCCGACCAGCCCGATCGCGAACGCCGCTCCGAGAGCAATGATGCCGTTGTCCATGTATTGATTCCTCCATATTTACATATCGTTTTATATTTGCGTGATTGGTTTGCCGGTGCCGGTGCGTTATGCCGGGCGGCGCACGGCCGGGCGCTTTTTAGAGGGGGCGCGCGGCTCGTGGTTGGCTTCGACGATTTCACCGACATACATCACGGTCAAATAAGTGAAGATGACCGCCTGCAAAATTCCGTCCACCAGATCGAACCACAGGCCGACAATGCCGGGCAGACCGGGCGGCATGACGATGCGGATAAACTCCATGAGAATAAAAGCGCCGAACACATTGCCAAACAGCCGCAGCGCCAACGATAAAATGCGGATCAGGTAATCGAGAATGCTGAAGGGCACCATCATGCCTACCGGCGACGCCAGACTGCGCCACATCCCTTTGAGCCCGACAAAGTGGATGCCGATGTACACGACATAGGCGACCGCCAAAATCGAAAGCCCGAAACAATAGCCGGGGTTTTTGGCCGGCGGCGAAATGCCGATAAAGGAAGAGATGTTGGACAGTGTGATCATCAGCGCCACAGAGCCGACAAAGGGGACGACCCGGTCCGTCTGCGCGTCGCTGAGGCCGTTGGATTTGCACAACGAAGTCAAAATCCCGACAAGGCCCTCGCTCAGCAGTTGCTTGCCGCGGGGGATCTGGCGGAAATTACGCCCCAGCCATAATGCCAGGAGAAAGAGGACGACGATCACACCCCAGGAGACGACGATCGCGTCGGGGACGGGCAACACGCGTCCAAACCAACGGATTTGAAACAGGGTCCGCGGCATGATCGCTTCCGTGATCCGGCTGCCGATGTCACCGATGCGGAACACGTCGGTGATCCGCTCTTTTAGTGCCGCCAAAAAGCGCTCCCAGCCACTCATTTGTTATCGACCGTCCTCTTGTTCCGTGAATTGAATATACTCAACACCCGCTTCGTCCAACATCGACGTCGCCAGCGCGTCGGGGTAACTCCCCTTGAAAACGATGCGATCGACACCGGCGTTGATCAGCATTTTGGCGCACAGGGAGCACGGTTGGCAGGTCACATAGATGGTGCCGCCCTGGACGACTGAGCCATACCGGGCGGCCTGGATCAGCGCGTTCTGTTCGGCGTGGATGGCGCGGCACAATTCATGCCGCTCGCCCGACGGGACCCCCAGTTGCTGCCGCAGACAGCCGGCTTCGGCACAATGCGCGATCCCGGAAGGGGCGCCGTTGTAACCCGTGGAAACGATGCGCCGGTCGCGGACGATCAGGGCGCCGACCTGCCGGCGCAAGCAGGTCGAACGCGTCTTAACCAGCTCTGTGATTTCCATAAAATATTGATCCCACGAAGGGCGCATGACCATCCTCCCGTGCCTTGGGTGAAAGACAATTGTCTTTATACGACCGTTCCCTGCCCAATTATAGGACGGTCCACAATGATGTCAAATGACATTCTGCCGAAAATAATAAAACAAACCACGTGCCGGGTCTTCGCCGCCAACCCGGCATGAGGCCCACTATACCGGATCGCCCGCACGCTGAGGCGGGCGCTGTATTTTTACTACTTGGTGCCGAACAGGCGGTCGCCGGCATCCCCGAGCCCGGGCACGATGTACGCGTGATCGTTGAGTTTTTCGTCGAGCGCGGCGCAGAAGATGGGAACGTCCGGGTGATCCCGGGTCAATCGCGCCACGCCTTCGGGAGCGGCGACCAGGCAGACAAATTTGATGCTGGAGATGCCGCGCTGTTTGAGAAAGGTCACCGCCGCCGAAGCCGACCCGCCGGTCGCCAGCATAGGATCGAGAACAATCACTTCGCGCTCGGAACAGTCGGTCGGCAACTTGCAGTAATACTCTATCGGCTCCCGGGTCTCCGGGTCGCGGTACAGACCGATGTGGCCGACCTTGGCCATCGGGATCAGCTGCAACATGCCGTCCACCATCCCGAGGCCGGCGCGCAAGATCGGAACCAGCGCCAGTCTTTTCCCGCCCAGCACCTTAGTTCGCGCCACGGCGATGGGGGTTTCGATGTCGATTTCTTTGAGCGGCAGCGAGCGGGTCACCTCATAGGCCATGAGCAGGGAAACCTCGTTGACCAGTTCACGAAACTCCTTGGTCGTGGTCAGCTTGTCCCGCAGCAGAGAGATTTTGTGCTGGATCAACGGGTGGTCATAAATAAAGACGTTTTCGCTCATGGTGCACTCCTTCGTTCGTGCCTGCGCGGGCGTCGCGGCGTCCGGCGGCGAGATGATAGGTAATCCTTTGCGGCCCTCGGTCCGGTCTGTTATTTTTCCAGATCCATCATTTCGTTCACGCGTACCTGGTGGCGGCCGCCCGCCTCAAACGCCTCGGCCAAAAACGCGTCCGCGATGGCGCAAGCCAGGCCGGTGCCCACCACGCGCGCGCCCATCGCGAGTATGTTGGCGTCATTGTGCTGCCTCGCCATCCGCGCCATGTACTCATTCACACACAAAGCGGCGCGGATGCCGACTATTTTGTTGGCGGAAATCGAAATCCCCAAGCCGGTGCCGCAGATCAGGACGCCGAAATCGGCTTCTCCGGTATGAATGCGACCGGCGACCCGCACCGCCGCCGGTACGTAACTGGCAGGGGTCTGGTCATCGTCGGTGCCGCAGTCCGTACATATGTGCCCCTGTGCCGTCAGATGATCCATCACGGTTCTTTTTAATTGATACCCGGCATGGTCACTTCCCAAGGCAATTTTCATACGATCCCTCCGTATCGATTCTCCGGTCTATTTTAGCACGCGGTCAACCGGTCTTCCATCTCAAAGCGGACATGACTGCTCCAGATCGTCGTGCGAAAACGCCCGCGCGCCGGTGGCGAAATCGCCGACCGTATCGCCGTGACCGAGCAGCTTGTATTTGTATGTGACCAACCCTTCCAGCCCGACCGGCCCGCGCGCGTGTAATTTAGAAGTACTGACCCCGACTTCGGCGCCAAAGCCGTAGCGAAAGCCGTCGCTGAAGCGGGTAGAGCAGTTCCAGAACACATTGCCCGCGTCCACGTCGGCCAGAAAGCGCGCGGCGGCGTCGCGGTCGGTGGTCAGAATCGCGTCGGTGTGGCCCGATCCGTAGCGGTTGATGTGTTCAATCGCCTGCGTCAGCCCTGACACGACCCGTATGGAAACTTTGTGGTCGAGGTGTTCGGTGTGCCAGTCCTCCACCGGCGCGCAGCCGATCAGGTCGCGGACGGCCGCGTCGCCGTATATTTCCACACCGGCGGCCGTCAGCGCGGCGGCCAGCTGGGGAATCCAGGCCCCGGCCACCTCCTGGTGCACCAGGAAGGTCTCGGTCGCATTGCAGACCGCGACATATTGTGTTTTGGCATCCAGACACACCCGCAAGGCCTGGTCGAGGTCGGCGCCGCGGTCGATATAGGTGTGACACACGCCGTCGGCATGTCCCAACACCGGGA
>CAYZME010000035.1:0-20852 GCA_964479435.1 uncultured Oscillospiraceae bacterium | reverse complement strand
ACAACATATTCCTGCAATTCATAATCCTGGGAAATTTTGCCCAGGTAGCCGATGAACAGCAACAGGCCAAAGGCGATCCAGTGATCCACCTGGCCGATGAACGACGAGACCGAGCAGCCCAACAACCAGCCGGCCAGCGTCATGGCGAATTGAAAACCGCCAAAATACAGCCCGATCCGCGCCGCGTCCCGCCAACAGGTTTTGCCGACACACATCCCGGTGGAGAGCGCCGCGGCGAGCGCGTCCATCGCCAGGCTGACCGCGATCAGAAAGATCGAGAGAAAATCCATCACTTGCTCCTATAAAACGCGATCCGCGCACCGGCACGGCGCACGCGCGACAATGCCGATTCTAGAAGAGCGCGCGGGGCCTGTCAAGCCGGAACAACCGTGAGTGGATGCGCGCAAGGCGCCGCGACCAAAGCTTGCGCGGCCGACCGTTCGCGCAGCCACGGGTCGATCTGGTCGTGGAGCAAAATCAGGGGCATGCGGTCGTGGAGGGGGGCGACGCTGGCGTTGGCGGCGGTGGTGAGAATGACAAAGCCGGTATAGCCGCCCGCGTCCGGGTCGCGGGCGTCGGGGAAGAAGCCGTACAACCCCGCCATGTAGAGCATCGGCTGGTCGGGCAGGCGCAGCCACATTTTTTGTCCTCGCTTGTGCCCGGCCTCGTAGCGCCACTCGTAGAACCCTGTGGAAGGGACGACGCAGCGCCGGGTAAAAAAGGCGGAACGGAACATCGGGCGCTCCAGTACGCTTTCACTGCGCGCGTTGATGACGACACCGGTGCCCCGCGGGCGGGGAAAGCCCCAGCGCATCAGCGCCGGGCGGGTGTGCCCGTCGCGCGCGGGGGCCAGGATGGGCACCGTCTGGGTCGGGAAGATCTCGCCGGTACGCAAAGCCGCCAAACGCGGGTCGCCGGTGTAGCGGCGGTTGATCTCGGCGAGAATGGCCTGCATCTCGATGGCTTCTTCTTCGGTTATGACAGAATATCGTCCGCACATGGACCCATCTCTCCTCTCTCCATAAACCACCGGTCCTCCTCGTAGAAGAGGTGGAGGGTTCGGCCGTCGGCTACGCAGCGGTAGCGGATGCCCAAACCGCCCGCTTTGAGGCTGGCGGCCGGGCGGATGTCCAGGATGCGGTCGATGCGGATCTTGTGCCCGCCGTCCGCAAGGAAAGAAACGGGGCGCAAGCGCCCGTCTTCGTGGAATACGGCCGCGACCCTGATGTATATTTTATCCTTATTGTCGTACCGGTGCTCTTTCATCTGCCTGCCTCCCGCCGTACGCGCCGGCCTGTACCGTCCGCGGCGATTTTCAAAAATACCCCACAGGGTGGATGACGTGGTCTTCTTTGGGGTTGAGGCCGCCCAGCGGCCGATCCCCCAGCAACAGAGCCCGCTGGATGCTGTGGTGCCCAAAGCGGCGCCGCAGGTCGTCGACGGTGTACTCCAAACGCTCGAGGCGCGCCCGGCGCCGTTCGTCGTCCAGCAACGTGAGCTGGATCCCCAGGCGCTCGGCGTCGAGATCGGCGGCGCGCACACCGACGCTGCGGATGGGGCGGTGCCAGGTGTAGTTGGCGCCAAACAGCGCCATGGCCGCGTCAGCCAGCTCGGTGGCCAGCCGGGTCGGCCGGCGCAGGCGGCACTGGCGTTCAAAGGATTCGAGCTCGCTGTCGCGCACATACAGCTGGACGGTGCGGGCCAAAAACCCGTGCTCGCGCAGGCGGGCGGCGACGCTTTCGGCCAAGACATAGACCACCATCTGTACATCGGCGGCGCACGTCAGATCGCGCGGGGTGGTCGTGCTGTTGCCGATGCTTTTGATCGGGTCGCTGTCGCCGGTGAGCGCGACCGGCGAGTGGTCCTCGCCGTTGGCAAAGCGGTTCAGCACCTCCCCCCATTTGCCCAGCATGCGGTGTAAATAGCCCACGTCCAGCGCCGCCAGCTCGCCGATCGTCAGGATGCCGATCCGGCGCAGCTTGCGGGTGGTGGCGGGGCCGACATACAACAGCGACTCCACCGGCAAAGGCCAGATCTGGTCGCGAAAGCTGGCGCGCAACACCGGCGTGGTGGCGTCGGGCTTTTTCATGTCCGAACCCAGCTTGGCAAAGATCTTGTTGAAGCTGACGCCGACCGAAGCCGTCACACCCAGCTCCTCGCGGATGCGCGCGCGGATGCGGTCGGCGAGCGCGGTGGCGCTTTGCGCGTTCATCCCGGGCGCCGATACGTCCAGCCAGGCTTCGTCCAGGCCGAACGGCTCGACCCGGTCGGTGTAGTCGGCGTAAATGGCGCGGGCCTTGCGCGCGACCCGCAAATACAGCGGGTAATTGGGGGGCAGCGTCACCAGCCCGGGACACTTCTGCCGCGCCTGCCACAACGCCTCCCCGGTGCGGACGCCGGCCTTTTTGGCCAAGTTGTTTTTAGCCAGCACGATGCCGTGCCGCAACAGCGGATCGCCGCCCACGGCGACCGGCTGCCCGGCGACATCGGGGCGGTGCAGGCACTCGACCGAGGCGTAAAAGTTGTTTAAATCGGAGTGTAAAATCACGGGGTTCACCGCCGGGGTCCCTCCTCAAACAGAACAAACGTTCGTTTTCATCATAGCACGCCCGATGAAAATTTCAAGGGCCAATCGCCCCTTGGGCGCGCCCTGGGTTTGCTTGTTCAACCTGACCGCCTATGATATACTTTTCAAGCATTTTGGCAGACAATGAAAGCAGACAGGATTTATCGATCCGCGGAGGACATCATGGGCGCGACAGTAGAGAAAAAAGAAAATAACGTAGTTACCCTCGCCATCGAGGTTTCGCCGGAGGCGTTTCGCCAAGCGATGACGCAGGCATATGTCAAGAACGCCAAGCGGTTTACCATCCCGGGCTTCCGCAAGGGCAAGGCCCCGATGGCGCTGGTGACCAAATATTATGGCGAGGGTGTCTTGTATGACGACGCCATCGACCTGGCCGCCAACCCGGCCTACCAGGCGGCGATCGAAGAGCACGGGCTGGACCCGGTCTCGCGGCCGGATATCGACATCACGGCGATCGGCGGCGACAACGGCCTGCAGTTTACCGTCTCCATCACGGTCAAGCCCGAAGTCACGCTGGGGCAATATATGGGCGTCGAAGCGGTCAAACCGGAGTACCCGGTCACCGAACAGGAAATCGACGACGAAATCACCCGCGTCCGCGAGCGCAACTCCCGCCTCGTCCCCGTCGAGGATCGCCCGATTCAGGACGGCGATGTCGCCAACATCGACTACGAAGGGTTTGTGGACGGCGTCGCGTTCGATGGCGGCAAGGGCTCCGAATATGACCTGCGCGTCGGGTCGGGGACCTTTATCCCGGGGTTTGAGGAGCAGCTGGTGGGCAAGTCCGCCGGCGACGCGTGCGAAGTGAACGTCACATTCCCCGAGGAATACGGCAACGAGGACCTCCAGGGCAAAGCGGCCATGTTCCAGGTCAAAATCCATTCGATCAAATTCCGCGAGCTCCCCGAGCTGGACGACGAATTCGCCAAGGACGTCAGCGAATTCGACACACTCGCGGATTACCGCGCCAGCATCCGCGCCCAGCGTGAAGAAGGGGCCGCCACCCGCACCCGTGCCGATTTTGAGAACAACGTCGTGCGCGCGGTCGTCGCCAACGCCACCGTCGATGTGCCCGAGGTCATGATCGAAACCGAAATCGACACCATGCTGGAGAACCAGGCGATGGAGATGCGTTACCAGGGGATCGAGCTCGATACCTATCTCCAATATATGGGCAAGACCCGCGAGGAATTCCGCGAAGGCCTCCGCGACGCCGCCGCCGAGCGCGTGCGCACCCAGCTCGTGCTGGAAGCCATCGCCAAAGCCGAGCAAGTCGAGGTGGCGGAAGCGGATATCGAAGAAGAAGTCGAGCGGATGGCCAAGATGTACAGCCTGCCGTCAGAAGAAATCCGCGAGCGGATGTTCGCGGGCGACAACCACTATGTCCGGGATGGCATCGCCGTTCGCAAAACGGTCGAGCAGCTGACAGAACAGGCGGTCGCGGTCGCGCCGCCGGCAGCGGCAGCGGACGCGGAAACGGACGCGGCAGCGGACACGGAAACGGCGCAAGCTTAGGATTTTAACCGAGGCAGATGGCGAGGCGCAAAAGCCGGCCATCAAACCTTTGACATTCTTTGACATTGAGCGTATAGTGGGTGTACTTATTGGAAAAGTGCGCGGCCGACTCCCGGTTTTCGTCTGAAAAAGCAGGGGCGGCCTGCTGGTCCCGGAAGGAGTGTAAGCATATGAGCCTGGTACCGATCGTTGTCGAACAGACCAATCGCGGAGAGCGGTCCTACGATATTTTTTCCCGTCTGCTCAAAGAGCGCATCATCATGTTGAGCGAGGACGTCAATTCCGTCACCGCCAGCCTGGTCACCGCCCAGATGTTATTTCTGGCCGCGGAAGACCCGGACAAGGACATCCAGTTTTATATCAACAGCCCGGGTGGCGAGATTACGTCCGGTTTGATGATTTATGACACCATGCAGCATATCAAACCCGACGTCCAGACCATTTGTATGGGCATGGCCGCCAGCATGGGCGCGTTTCTGCTCGCGGCCGGGGCCCCGGGCAAGCGTTTCGCTTTGCCCAATGCCGAAATCATGATCCACCAGCCTTCCGGCGGCGCCCAGGGCCAGGCGACGGACATTCAGATCGCGGCGGCTCACATCCTGCGTATCCGCCAGCGACTCAACACCATCCTATCCGAGCGGACGGGGCAGCCGATCGAGAAGATCGCCGCCGACACGGAGCGCGACACCTGGATGACGGCGGATGAAGCCGTCGCGTATGGCCTGATCGACCATGTCATGGAAAAGAGAGGGTAAGACATGTCAGACAATGGAGACAAGGGCGGCAAAAGCGGCGGCAAAGGCAAAGGCGGCCGCACGTCCGGTGTCGACCAGATGCGAATCGAGTGTTCGTTTTGCGGCAAAGACGAGAGCCAGGTCGAGCGGCTGATCGCAGGGCCGGGTGTCTTTATTTGCAATGAATGTGTGACACTGTGCGATGAAATTTTGCACGCCGACGGGACGGAGCGCGAGTCGGAGGCGTCGCCGCCGCCCTCGCTGGATGAATTGCCGTCCCCCGCCGAGCTCAAAGAATCGTTGGACGAGTATGTGATCGGCCAGGACCGCGCCAAGCGTTTGCTGGCGGTGGCCGTGTATAACCACTACAAGCGCGTGTACGCCAACCAGGAGGCGCGCGATCGCCAGCAGCGCCGCACCGCCCGCGCCAAGGGCGCGCGCCGCGGCAAAGCCCAGCCGGCCGCAAGCGACGAGGTCGAGCTCAGCAAGAGCAACATCCTGATGATCGGCCCGACCGGTTGCGGCAAGACCTATCTGGCCCAAACGCTGGCCCGGATTCTCGATGTTCCCTTCGCGATCGCCGACGCCACCGCCTTGACCGAGGCCGGTTATGTCGGGGAGGACGTCGAAAACATCCTGTTGCGGCTGATCCAAAACGCCGACTACAACATCGAGCGCGCCCAGCGGGGCATCATCTACATCGACGAGATCGACAAGATCGCCCGCAAGTCCGAGAACGTCTCGATCACCCGCGATGTCAGTGGGGAGGGCGTGCAGCAGGCGTTGCTCAAAATCCTGGAAAGCACCGTCGCCAACGTCCCGCCCCAGGGCGGCCGCAAGCACCCCCATCAGGACTTTTTGCAGATCGACACGACCAACATCCTGTTTATCTGCGGCGGGGCCTTTGACGGCCTGGACGCGATCATCCAGGATCGCATCGGCGTCAAAACGATGGGTTTTGGCGCGGTTTCGGACAGCCGGCGCGACCTGCCGCTGGGCACGCTGCTGGCGTCCGTGTTGCCGCAGGACCTGATCAAGTACGGCCTGATCCCCGAGTTTATCGGCCGGGTGCCGGTGGTCGCTTCGCTCAGCGGGCTGGACAGCGCCGCGCTGGTGCGCATCCTCAAAGAACCCCGCAACGCGCTGCTCAAACAGTATCGCAAGATGCTGGATATGGACGGTGTCGAGCTGGAGTTCGAGGAAGCCGCGATCGAGGCCATCGCCAAGCTGGCGATGGAGCGCAGCACCGGCGCGCGAGGCTTGCGCGCCATCCTCGAGGAGATCATGTTGGATGTCATGTATGACATCCCCTCCCGCAGTGATGTCGCCCAATGCGTCATCACCCGCGAGAGCATCACTGAGCGCCAGCCGCCGCGCCTGATCCTAAAGGACGAGCTGATCGCCTGACGCGTTTTGGTTCCGCTTTTGACCTTTTCGTCGATAAGGGCCGGCCCACGAGGCCGGCCTTTTGTCTTTTAATGGCAAGGGACGTGCACGGCGGGGAGGGAGCGAATGGAGCCCGGTGAGATTTTGGAGAACCGTTATGAAGTGCGGCGGGCGTGGCGGCGGGTGTACCTGCTGCTCGACCTGTCGAGCGGGCGGTATGTTTCCGCCCGGCCGAGCGCCGCGCTCGCCTGCCCGCAGGCGGTCGCGCAGCTGCGCGCCCTGGCGCACCCCTGTCTGCCGCGGGTGTTTGGCGAGATCGGGGAGGGGCAGGGGCGTTTGACCTTGTTTGAGTACATCCCCGGGATCGATCTGGAGACGCGCATCCAGCGGGGCGGCGGTGCCCTGGACGCGCGGGTGGTTTGCGCCATCGGCGCCGCGCTGGCTTGCACGTTGGCATTTCTCCACGAGGCGTTGGAGCGGCCGCTGGTGCATTTGGATATCAAACCGCCGCATGTCATCCTCGCCGACGGGATTCCCTGCCTGATCGATTTTGGCGCCGCCGTCCTGCTGGACCGCCCCACCGCCGGGCAGGCAGTGGCGGGCGAAACGGCGGCGGGAGACGTCACACACGTGCGTGAGGCGACGCCCGTATATGCGGCGCCGGAAACCGCCGTGTGGCGCGGCCCGTGTATCCAAAGCGACATTTATTCGCTGGGGGTCACGCTCTTTCGCGCGCTGGGCGGCACCGTGCCGCCGGCCGGCCGCCTGCCCGATCTGCGCGACTTGCCGCAAGGGGTGCCCGATGACGTCCGCATGGCGGTGGGGCGCTGCCTGATGGCCGATCCCGCGTCCCGCTACGCGTCGATGGGCGCGTTGGCCGCCGACCTGCGGGCGGCGATGACAGCGGAACTGTGCAGCTGAGACCGGATCTGATAAGATGATCCCATGGTGGCGCGCACATGATAGAAGATCTGCTTCCGGGCGTGGAAAAAAGCATCCTGGACTCGGTCGGTTCGATTCCTTTGGTCTTCAAGGGGATGGAACGTACGATCGGTCAGGGCCTGCTCGATGACGGCAAACGCAGCCAGCATGAATACCACGAACTGACCTATCTGCGCAGCGGACGGGTCGAGTTTGAAGTGGACGGACGCCGCACGGTCATCGAGCGCGGCGGCAACATTGTCATCCCGCCCGGGCGCGTGCATGTGACCAATGTCCTCGAAGGCACCGCCGATATGGTGGTTTTATACTTTGTCTTCGATCGCGAAGGGCAGTATCGGTTTGACCACTTCGTCCCCGGCAACCCGGCGGTACCCGTGCGGGAGGTGTCGGGGAGCATATTGGAGCGCTTTTTGTTGAGCGCGCTCGACGATGTCGACGGCGACGGGGACGCGCACCCTTCCGAACCTTTTATCAGCATCCGCGGGCGCAGCCGTCAGGACATCGCCGCCATCGCCGAGCGGATTTTGCGGGAGAGCCGCAAGGACGCCTATGCCAAAAACCTGATGATGCAATTGCTGACCGTCGAATTGCTGGTGACACTGGCGCGCGGCTTGCGCGAGGAATGGGAAGAGGGTTTGCGCAAGCGGACGGGCAAGGCGCGAGAGCTGGTGCGCATCGCCCGCGATTATATCGTCGAGAATTTCGATCGCGACATCTCGGTCGCCGACGCCGCCGGCTATGTTTTTTTGAGTCAGGGATATTTCACCCGCGCCTTTCGCGATGAAACCGGGATGAGCCCGATGGCGTTTCTCATGCAGGTGCGGGTCGCGCGCGCCTGCAAACTACTGGAGCAACGCGATATGAAAATCAGCGGCATCGCCGCGATGGTCGGCTTTTCAAGCCCGCAACGCTTCAATGCCGCTTTTCGTAAGCACACCGGCATGACGCCGATGGAATACCGCAAAACCCGGTTGAGCGACACCCGTTGAGGCTGCCGCTTCTGCCGCAACAGGAGGCTCCGATCGATGAAAGCAGAAGAAAGTAAGTGGGGGACCCCGCCGGAGACGGCGGCGGACGGGAAGTCACGCCGGCAA
The DNA here is from genome assembly GCA_964479435.1 of uncultured Oscillospiraceae bacterium. Taxonomy (GTDB): domain Bacteria; phylum Bacillota; class Clostridia; order Saccharofermentanales; family UBA5734; genus JAAYKS01. Next base: position 12,594 of record CAYZME010000035.1, on the reverse strand, counting down.
ATGGATTTGCCGCGCCTGGAAAACGCCGTGAGGGAGATTCTCCTCGCAATCGGGGAAGATCCCACCCGCGAAGGATTGGCGGAAACGCCGCGGCGGGTGGCACAGATGTATGCCGAAGTCTTTGCCGGCCTGCACCGCGACCCCCGGGATGTGATCAAGACCTTTCACGAAGCGGACCATGACGAGATGGTGATGGTCGGCGACATCCCTTTCTACTCCATGTGTGAACACCATCTGGTCCCGTTTTTCGGCCACGCCCATGTCGTCTATATCCCCAAGGGGGGCCGCATCCTCGGCCTGAGCAAAATCGCGCGGGTCGTCGATCTGCTGGCGCGCCGCCCCCAGCTGCAGGAGCGGATGACCTCGCAGATTGCCGACATCCTGATGGACGCCGTGGAGCCGCACGGTCTGGCGGTCGTGATCGAAGCCGAGCACTTGTGCATGACGATGCGCGGGATCAAAAAGCCCGGCTCGCGGACGGTCACCTCGGCGCTGCGCGGCAATTGCCGCAGCGACGCGCGCACCCGCGCGGAGGCGTTGGCTTTGATCAACCGCCGCCGCTAAGGCGCGATGTCACAGGAGGCGACGATGTCCGCAGCCCGCAAATTTACGGCCCGCGACCACACGTTTGTGTTGGGCGCGCGCACATGGATCATGGGCATTCTCAATGTGACGCCCGATTCTTTTTCCGACGGCGGATCGTTCGCCGATCCCGACGACGCGCTGGAGCGCGCGCTGGCGATGGCCGCGGCCGGCGCGGATATTCTCGATGTGGGCGGGGAGTCGACCCGGCCGGGGCATCGGCCGGTTGCCGCTGAGGAAGAGATCGAACGGGTCGTGCCGGTGATTCGCCGCATCTGCGCGCGCACAGACGTGCCGGTGTCGGTCGATACGTCCAAGGCCGCCGTCGCGCGCGCGGCGATCCACGCCGGCGCCAGCATCATCAACGACGTGCGCGCGGGCCGTGCCGACCCGGAAATGGCGCGGGTGGCGGCCCAGACCGGGGCCGGCCTGGTCCTGATGTACAACGCGACGCCGCTGCCGGGCGGGCGCGACGACCCGGCCCCCGCGTGGTCGCGAGAGCCGCGCTTGTTACAGCGGATTGAGCGCTACTGGTCCGACAGCATGGCGCTGGCGCGCGCGGCCGGGGTTCAAGACCGCCAGTTGGTCGTCGACCCGGGCATCGGCTTTGGCGTGACCGCCGACGAATCGCTGGAAATTTTACGCAATTTGCAAACACTGCGGCGCCTGGGCGCGCCGATTCTGATCGGACCGTCGCGCAAATCCTTCATCGGCGCGACACTGGAACTGCCGGTGTCCGAGCGCCTGATGGGGACGGCGGCCGCGATCGCGGTCGGCATCGCCAACGGCGCGGACTTTGTGCGCGTGCACGATGTGGCGGAGATGGCACAGGTCGCGCGGATGACCGACGCGATTGTGCGGGGAGGGGCCGGCGATGACAGATGACCGCATTGTCTTGAAGGGCATGGTTTTTCACGGATATACCGGTGTGCTGGCGTTTGAAAAAGAAAAAGGGCAGAAATTTGTCGTCGACTTGGAGTTGCGTCTGGGGCGGATCCGGGCCTGCGAAACCGACGCGCTGGCGGACACGGTGGACTATGGCGCCGTGTTCCGGGAGGTGGCGTCGCTGGTGGAAAACGGGCGCGACGATCTGATTGAAAGGCTGGCGGAGCGCATCGCCCGCCACATCCTGGACCTGTACCTGCAGGTCCGTTCGCTGGCGGTCACGGTCAAAAAGCCCATGGCGCCGGTGGCAGGCACCTTCGCGTATATGGCGGTGGCCATTGAGCGCTCGCAGGAGCGTGAGGTGTAGGGATGGCAAAGACCGATCTGTCGTTGGGCGGCAACCTCGGTGAGCCGCGGGCCAATCTGGCGGCCGCGTTGCGGATGATCGGCGACCACGAACACATCCGGGTGATTGCGGCGTCGGCTCTATACGAAACCACGCCGCAGGGTGTGACCGGCCAGCCCGACTACCTCAACGCGGTGGTCCGCGCCGAAACCGGCTTGTCACCCGAGGCGCTGTTGGCCGTCTGCCAGCAGATCGAGACCCGGCTGGGGCGGGAGCGTCACGAACGGTGGGGGGCCCGCACCGTCGATATCGACTTGTTGACCTACGACGCGCGTCAAATCGCGCAGGAGCGCCTGACGCTGCCTCATCCGCGGATGGCGGAGCGCGCGTTTGTGCAAATTCCACTGCGCGAATTGACGGATGGCTGGATCGAATGGACCGATGAAGTCCGTCCGTATGACTTGGCCTGGAGTCCGCATGTGGCGCGCACGCCCCGCTGGGTTCACCGCACGCGGACCGGATCGACCAACGACGACGCCAAACAACTGGCGGCGGCGGGGTTGCCGGCGTGGTCGGTGGTCCTGGCGGAGGAGCAGACAGCCGGGCGGGGGCGCTGGGGCCGCACGTGGCAGTCGGCGGCCGGGGCCGGGTTGTGGATGTCGGTTTTGTTGCGCCCGGAGCCGGCCGTTGCCGCGCGTGCCGGATTGCTGCCGCTGGCGACCGGACTGGCGGTCGCGCGCGTTTTGCGCGATCGCGGCATCCAGGCGGAACTCAAGTGGCCGAATGACGTTTTGTGCAACGGGCGCAAAATATGCGGCATCCTCTGTGAAGCGGTGTCCAGCGGTTCGTGCCTCACCCATATTGTGGTGGGCATCGGGTTGAACCTGCGCCAGACGGCGGCCGATTTTGCCGCGCAGTGGGCGGATACGGCCACTTCCGTGGCGCTGGAAAACCCGCGGTTGGCGGCCATTGAACGCCTGGAGGTCGCCGCCGCTTTGTTGTCCGAACTGCGGAAAGCGGTTACAATGATGGTCACAGAAACAGATCGGATGCTCGCCCGCTACCACGACTGGTCGACCTTGCCAGGCAAAACAATCACCGTGACCAGGCGGGGGGGCGACGGCCGTTTGACCCAATCATGGAGTGGTATTGTCAGAGGATTCTCCGCGGACGGAGCGCTTGAGCTGGAAACCGCGCGGGGATTGATCGAGCTGGCCAGCGGCGAAGTGACGCTGCGGCCGGCAGGAGGCATATAACATGAGCGATTCTTCTCATTCCGACCGAAATCCCCGCCCACCCGGGCCGCAAAACCGCCGCTCCGGCGGCGCGTCCGATGCGCCACCGGCCGGCCGGCGCAAAACCTATCGTCAATTCGGTCCCGCGACCCCCGCTGGGACCCCCGACCCGCAAGCGCAAAACGCGGGCCGCACAGCTTCCGGAGCGGGCCGTTCCCGCCCGCCCGCCCGGCAGCCAAACCAGCAGCAACCAGACGGCGCCGGCCGGCGCCGCGGCAACTCACGCCCGCCCTCCGCGCGCGGACAGACAACCAATCCGCGCGTTCCGGCTTCGCCGACCGGTGGTGAACGCGCCCCCGCGGGCGCGCAATCGGCCCCGGGCGGGCAGAATCGTCCGCCCCGCGACCGCGGCAACGCGCCCAGCGGCGGCAAGCGGGTGAGCGGCGGGCGTACGACGCCCGCGTCCGCCCCAAACCAGACGCGTAAAGACGCGCCGCAGGGGAAAAATCCCAACCCCGCGCGGCCGGCACCGTCCGGCACGCGCGCGGCATCCGGCGGCCGCCCGCAACAGGGAGCGCGCCCGCAACAACGCACGCGGCCGACCCGCGAGCGCGTCTGGGACCCCAGCCGCATCCAGGCGGAAGAGACCTATGACGACATCCGGCGCGACAACGAGCGGATCGAAAAAGAGATCTGGTTGGAGATTGCCGGCATTCACACGCTGACCCTGGATTGACGACATTGGACCAGACCACGCGAACTCCGGGACCCGCCACCCCCCTGCTGGACGCGCTGTTGGCGCGGGCCAGGGAGGAACGGGTCTCGTTTCATATGCCGGGCCATGCCGGCGGCCGGGCTTTTGCCGCCGATGTCCTGGCGGCGGCCGGGCGGATCGACACCACGGAACTGCCGGTTACCGACGACCTGCACCTGCCGACCGGGCCCGCGCGCGCCGCGATGGAACGCGCGGCGGCGGCGTTTGGCGCCGCGCGCACCTTCTTTCTGACGACCGGTTCGACCAGCGGCCTGCTGGCGATGATCACGGCCGCCGCCGGCAGGGGGCCGCTGTTGCTGACGCGCCCGGTCCATCGCTCGATCGTGCACGCGCTGGCTTTGACCGGGATCCCGTATCAATTTTTGCCTTTGCCGCGCCCGTCGCCCGACCGCGCGGCGTTCGCGCCGTTTGCCCAACCCGCGGCGCGGGACGTGCGTGCCGCGCTGGAGGCCTGCCCCGAGATCACGGCGGTCCTGGTGACCAGCCCGGATTATTATGGCACCTGTGCCGATCTGGCGGCGATTGCCGAGGTGGTCCACCGCCGGGGCGCGTTGCTGCTTGTCGACGAAGCCCACGGCGCGCACTTCCGTTTTGCCCCCGAGCTTCTGCCTGTCGCCGCCATGGACGCGGGGGCGGATGTGTGTGTGCAAAGCGCGCATAAAACCTTGCCGGCGCTCACGCAGGCCGCCTTGCTGCACCTGTCGCACGGGGCGGTGCGGGCGGGCCGGGTCGACCCGCGCGCCGTACAAAACGCCATCGCGCTGTATCAGACATCCAGCCCGTCTTTTCTGATCGCGGCCTCGATCGATGCCGCCCGCGACTGGATGGAGCGGGAGGGCGCGCGCCATATCCGCGCGCTGGCGCGGCGGGTGGAGGATTTTGCCGGCAACCTGCCGGTGGGCATGCGGGCCGCACCGCCGCGGGTGCGGGCCGGCGCGGGCTGGACGCGCGACCCCTTGCGCCTGGTTGTCGACGTCGCGGGGACCGGTTTTCCGGCGACGGTGTGGCGCGACGCCTTGTCCGCGCGCAAGGTCGACGTCGAGATGGCGGATTGGCGCCGCCTGGTATGCATTCCGGCGCTGGATGCCGGTGCGGAACCGTTTGCGCGTTTGCTAGAAGCACTGCGGGCGGGGGTCGCAGACGATCGTTCCGGGCCGCGGCTGAACGCCGAAATGGGCACCGCGCTCGACACCAGTCTGGCTGTGGCCTGGGCGGACCCGCCTGAGCGGGGCAGCCATCCCCGCGAGCGGTTGCTCCATCGGCAGGACGGCGAATGGACCGCTGTGGACACTGCTCGAGGCCGGATCGCGGCCGAAGCGCTGGTCCCATACCCGCCGGGGCTGCCGTTGGTATGGCCGGGCGAAGTGATCGACGCGCAGCGGGTCGAGGCGATCTCGCGGTTGCTGCCGCTGGGGATCGAAATCACCGGCGTGCGGCCGGCTCCCAACGACTCGGGGAGAGCGGGGGGCGCCGCGTATCAGATCCGGACAATCCCCGGCGCCCGGCATTCCGTTGCGGGGGAGCGTCATGTATAATAAAGACAGGCCGGATCTTGCGAATGCGGAGGGGACATGAAAGGCGTTTTCATCACGTTCGAAGGTCTGGACGGTTCAGGCAAAAGCACGCACCTTGAGAAGGCCGATCAGATCCTCCGCGCGCGCGGCTACACGACGGTTGTCGTCCGGGAACCGGGCGGGACGTGGGTCGGCGAACGAATACGCGACATCCTGCTGGATCCGGACGGGCGCGGCATGGAGGAAGTAGCGGAACTGCTCTTATTCGCGGCGGCCCGCAGCCAGATCACGCGCGAAGTCATTTTGCCGGCCCTGTCGGCCGGGCAAGCGGTTTTGTGCGACCGGTTCACCGACTCCACCGTCGCGTACCAGGGGTTCGGGCGCGGATTGGACATCGCGATGGTGCGCCGGATCAACGAAATCGCGACCGGTGGCCTGACACCGCATCGCACCTGTTTATTTGATTTATCGGCCGAGGCGGCCGTCGCGCGCCGCCAGGGCCGCGGCGGTACGCCCGACCGCATGGAAGCAAACGGTCTTGCTTTTTCCCGCCGGGTGCGGGAAGGGTATTTGGCCCTCGCGCGCCAGGAACCGGAGCGGATCCTGTTGATCGACGCAAGCGGTTCCATCGCGCAAACGGCGGAACGCCTGTCACAAAAGTTGAAGGAGGTACTACCATGAAAATGATTATGGCCATCGTACACGATGAGGACAGCCCACGGCTCATGGCGGAACTCAACAAATCAGGCTTCCGCGTGACCAAGCTCAATTCAACCGGAGGGTTTTTGCGTTCGGGGAATACGACGCTGATGGTCGTGGTAGAAGACGCCCAGCAGGACGAGGTTTTCGCGATCGTAAAAAAATACTCCAGCAGCCGAAAAGCCGCGATCAATACCAGCGTCACGCCTTCGGCCATCGGCGGGGCCTATATCCCATATCCGGTCGAAGTGACGGTCGGCGGCGCGACGGTCTTTGTGTTGAACGTCGAGCATTTTGAGAAAATGTAACGGATGACTTTTTCCGCTATTATCGGACAAGATGCCATCAAGCGTCGCCTCGGGGCTTTCTTGCAGGGAGAACCGGGGCACGCCTTTCTATTTACCGGACCATCTGGAGCGGGCAAGACCTGGGTCGCCCGCGCTTTTGGTCAGGCTTTGTTGTGTACAGCCCCGCAAGCGGACGGCGCTTGTGACACATGCGAGTCCTGCCGGCTGTTTCGCAACGGCGTGCACCCGGATTGGCGGGAGATCGCGGCGGCGGACGGCAAAGGCATCCGCGTGGAGCGCGTACGCTCGGAGCTGGTGGGAGATGTCGCGCTGTATCCGCAAATGGGCCTGCGCAAGGTTTATCTGGTGGACGCCGATGACCTCAACGAGCAGGGACAGAACGCGCTGTTAAAAACACTGGAAGAGCCGCCCTCGCATGTGATCATTCTGCTGACGGCCTCCGGCCTGGAGCGGCTGGTCGGCACCATTGTCTCGCGGGTGACCCATCTGCCGCTGGCGCGCAGCACTCCGGAAGAACTGGCGGAGATCCTGCGCGCGGCCGATGTGCCGGCAGACCTGCCGGCGATGCCCTTTTTGCTGCGCTACGCGCGCGGCATCCCCGGGGTGGCGTTGGAACTGGCGCGGGACGACTGGTTTATTCAGACCCGGGAAGAAGTACTGGACCGCATGACGGCATTGGGCGGCCGCTCGCGCGCCGATCTGTTGACGGAGGAATTTGCTTTTTACAACCGCGAAAAAGAATACGCCGACACCCTGTTGGATGTCGCCGGGCTGTTTGTCCGCGATCTCGCGTTGGCGGCGGCCGGCGCCAAGGAGGAGCTGTTGCTCAACGCCGACCGTAAACAGGAAATCCTTGACCTCGCGCGGCGAAACCACTACGATACAGCTCAATTGGACCGCGCCGGCGACGCCATCCAGCAGGCCCGGCGCAACCTGGAGCTCAACACCAACTTCGAAATGACCATTTGCAGTTTGTTATTGCAGCTGCGGAAGGAGCTGACCCATGTCTAAAGTCGTGGGGATTCGCTTCCACGGCAACGGCAAAGCCTATCACTTTGACCCCGGTTCTTACACACTCCGCCAGGGCGACCTGGTGATTGTGGAAACCAGCCAGGGTGTCGAGATCGGCCAGATCGTTGAGGAAGCCATCGAGATCCCCGACCACCAACTGAAAGCGCCGCTCAAAAGCATTTTGCGCGTCGCGGATGACAACGACCGCAAAATCAAAGCGGAGAACGAACAAAAAGAACAAGAAGCCTTTGCGATCTGCCTGGAGAAAATTCAGAAACGCAAGTTGCCGATGAGCCTGGTTCGCGCCGAATACGCGTTCGACGGCCGCAAAGTCACATTCTATTTCACCGCCGACGGGCGGGTGGATTTTCGTGAGCTGGTCAAAGATCTGGCGGCGGCTTTCCGCATGCGCATCGAGCTGCGCCAGATCGGCGTGCGCGACGAAGCGCGCATGATCGGCGGTCTGGGCGTATGCGGCCGGGAGTTGTGCTGCTGCTCTTTTCTCAGCGATTTTGTCCCGGTCTCGATCAAAATGGCCAAGGAGCAAGGTTTCTCCATGAACCCCAGCAAAATCTCCGGCACCTGCGGCCGGCTGATGTGTTGCTTTAAATACGAACAGGAAGCGTATGAGGACGCCCATCGCCGCTTGCCGCGCCAAGGCGACATCGTGATGACCGCGCAGGGGCAGGGGATGGTCGTAGGGGTGCATTTGCTCAAAGAGACCCTGACCGTGCGCCTGGATCTGGGCAACGAAACCGATCTGCTGACGGTGGCGGCCGACGACGTCGAGGTTCTGGCTGACGCGCGCGGCGGCAAAGGGCGAAAAGCTGCCAAACCCGCCCGAGGCGGCCGGGGCCGCGGCGGGGAGGAACAAGCAGCCGCCGCAGCGGAGGGCGGCGAAGACACCGGCACCCCTGAGCGCCCGGCGGCGGTCGTTGAATAAAGGTGGGGCGGGTGGTAAAATCTCTGTAACCGAAACAGGAGGTAACCAAACCATGGCGCATATTATTTCCGATACTTGCATCGCGTGCGGCGCGTGCGAAAGCGAGTGCCCGACGGCTGCAATCTCGGCCGGCGATCCGATCTATGTGATCGATCCCGAAACCTGTATCGACTGTGGGGCCTGTGTACCGGTCTGCCCGACCGATTCCATCTCGCCCGAATAGAAGCCGATCCAGCACATAGCGCAGAAAGGGAAAGCCAGGCGGTTTTCCCTTTTTCGTTTAAGCGAATGAACACAAAGGAGGCCATCCATCGACACCCATCGGCAATTTGGGCGATATGACAGCGCGCGCGCTGGAGGTGCTGGCAGTCGTCGATTGGGTGGCGGCGGAAGATACCCGCGTCAGCGGCGCTTTGTTGGCGCGGTATGGCCTCAAAGTGAGATTCGAGAGCTACCATCACCACAACCGCGCGCAAAAAGGGGAGAAGCTGTTGAGATATTTGCGCGAAGGGCAATCGGTCGCGCTGGTCGCCGACGCCGGGACGCCGGGCATTTCGGACCCGGGCGCCGATCTGGTCGCTCTGTGCGCACAGGCCGGTATTCCCATCGCGGTGGTTCCGGGGGCATGCGCCGCCATCGCCGGTTTGATCGGTTCCGGACTGGATACCACACGGTTTGTCTTTGAGGGTTTTATTCCCCCCACGGGCAAAGCGAGGCGTGACGTGTTGGCTGCTCTGGCTGGCGAGCCGCGGACGATGGTACTATACGAGGCGCCACACCGCCTGGAACGGACCTTGCGCGATCTTTCCCTGGCCGGATTGGGCGTGCGGCACATCGCCGCCGGCCGGGAATTGACCAAGTTGCACGAAGAGTTTTTGCGCGCGACCGTGGACGGTTTGCTCGCTTGTTACCAGACGGACAAACCCCGCGGGGAATATGTGCTGGTGCTGGAAGGGCAGGCGGCGTACGCGGCGCGGACGGAACCGGCGCGCGAGACCGATACGGCGGCGCGGACAGCGGCCGCGGCCGCGCCGCGGATCGACCTGCTGGCCGCCACAGGAAAATCGACCCGCGAGATTGCCGACGTGATCGCGCGGGAGCTGTCTGTGCCGCGCAACCTGGCCTATACGCTCGTCGTGGAGCGGCGCCGCGCGCGGGAAAGCGCCGGCGAGGCGGACCCCGGCCCGTGAGCTACGCGTTCGCGCCGCGTGCGCGTTCGCGTGCGCGTAATTGATAACTGTTTTTGCTTCCATTACAATGGCAGGTAAACCTGACGGCTGATTTCCCATCGGCCGCCGCGGCTGATATCGATATCAGCCGCTTGGGAGAAACCGGGAGGACATGGGCATGGCTCAGCCGTTTTACATCACAACACCGATCTATTACCCCAGTGACAAATTGCACATCGGGCATTCGTATTGTTCGGTGATGGCGGACGCGATGGCGCGTTACAAACGCCTGCGGGGTTATGATGTGATGTTTTTGACCGGCACCGACGAGCACGGGCAAAAGATCCAGCGCAAAGCGGCCGAGCTCGGCGTTTCACCGCAGGCCTATGTGGATCGGATCGTCGCCGGGATCAAAGATCTGTGGCGGCTGATGGACGTGGCGTACGATCGCTTTATCCGCACCACCGACGCACATCACGAACGGGCCGTGCAGGAGATCTTTCAGCGGTTGTATGACCAGGGTGATATTTATAAGGACGAGTACAGTGGCTGGTATTGCACCCCCTGTGAATCGTTCTGGACGCAATCGCAGCTGGTCGACGGCCGATGTCCCGATTGCGGGCAGGCGGTGGAAAAGACCACAGAAGAGGCGTATTTTTTCCGTCTGTCGAAATATCAGGAGCGGATCACGCAGCATTTGCGGGAAAATCCGGAGTTTTTGCAACCGGTGACGCGCGCCAACGAAATGATCGCCAATTTTCTCCAACCGGGTTTGGAGGATTTGTGCGTCTCGCGGACCACTTTTGATTGGGGGGTCAAGGTCCCGTTTGATCCCCGGCACGTCGTTTATGTCTGGGTGGACGCGTTGAGCAATTACATCACCGCGCTGGGATGGCCGGAGCGGACGGATGAAGGGTTTGACCGGTATTGGCCGGCCGATATTCACCTGGTGGGCAAGGAGATTGTCCGTTTTCACGCGATCATTTGGCCGGCGTTGCTGATGGCGCTGGATTTGCCGCTGCCGCGCCAGGTGCTGGGACATGGCTGGTTGCTGCTCAACGACGGCAAGATGTCAAAATCCAAGGGCAATGTCGTCGATCCGGTGGTGCTGTGTGAGCGTTACGGTGTGGATGCCATCCGCTATTTTCTCCTCCGGGAGACCGCTTTCGGACAGGATGGTGTTTTTTCCAACGAGGCGCTGATCAACCGCATCAACGCGGATCTGGCCAACGATCTGGGCAATCTGCTGAGCCGCACGGTCGCGATGGTGGACCGCTACTTTGACGGCAAACTGCCCGAGCCGGCCGCCCCGGAGGCCGCGGACGACGGGCTGATCGAGCTGTTTGGCGAATTGCCGCAACGTGTGGCGGAGCATTTGGACCGCATGCAATTCAGCCTGGCCTTGAGTGAGATCTGGCGCGGTGTGGGGCGCAGCAACAAATATATCGATGAGACCGCGCCGTGGCTGTTGGCGCGGGATGAAAGCAACCGCCCGCGCCTGGCGCGCGTGTTGTTCAACCTGGCCGAGAGCCTGCGCGTCGTGGCCGTGCTGCTCCAACCCTGCATGCCCGGGACGGCGCACCGCATTTTGGCGGGAATCGGGGTGACAGACCCGCAGCTGGCGACCTGGGAGGCCGCGTGCCGGTTCGGTTTGTACCACGCGCCCGCAGGGGTACGCAAAACCGCGCCGCTGTTCCCGCGCCTCGATCTGGAGGAAGAACGGGCGGCGCTGGCCGCGATCATGCCGGCCCAGACGCAGCCGGAAGAAGCGCCGTTGGCAATTGTGCCGCCGGCAGAGCCGCCGCCGGCGGCGGCTGAGCCGGCGGCTGAGCCGCAACCGGCATCCGCGGCGGGCGAATCGGCAACCGGGGCGGAAATGGCGGCGATCACCATCGACGACTTTGCCCGGGTCCAGTTGCTCGTCGGCCGCATTCTCGCGTGCGAAAAGCTGCCCGGGTCGGATAAATTGTTGCGCTCGACGGTCGACATGGGGCAGGAGACACGCACCATCCTGTCGGGGTTGGCAGCGTACTACACGCCGGACGAGCTCGTGGGCAGGAACGCCCTGGTTGTCGCCAATTTACAACCGCGCAAAATACGCGGCACCTGGTCGCATGGAATGTTGCTGGCGGCGGAGATGGCGGACGGGCGGTATCAACTGGTGGCGGTCGACGACTCCTTGCCCCCGGGCAGCCAGATCAGCTAAGGTCCCCCGATGTCGATGCGTTTGTTTGACACCCACACCCATTTGAGCGACGCGCGCTTTGACCCCGACCGGGCGGATGTCCTGCGCCGCGCCCGCGCGGCGGGCGTTGAACGGATCGTGGAGGCGGCGTACGATTTGCCGTCCTCGCAGGCGGCGTGCGCGCTGGCAGACCGGTACCGGGATGAGCACAGCGCGTCCGCCCCGGCCATCTGGTGCGCGATTGGCGTACACCCACATGACGCCGATACGGTGGACGACGCGGCGATGGAGCGGCTGGGCGGGTTGCTGGCGTCGCCGCAGGCCGACCGCGTGGTGGCAATCGGCGAGATCGGGCTAGATTACCATTATGACCACTCGCCGCGGGAGCGCCAACAGGAAGCTTTCAGACGTCAATTAATTTGGGCGCGCGAAGCGGGGCTGCCGGTGGTGATCCATGAGCGCAAAGCGACGGCCGATTGTCTGGCCATCCTGCTCGAAGCCGGCTATGGCGACGCGCAAGCCGGGCGTTCGCGCCCGACCGGTGTTTTTCACTGTTACTCCGGCCATGTGGAAACCGCTTTGGCGCTGGTGGATATGGGCTTCTACCTGGGATTTGACGGCCCGCTGACCTTCAAGAACGCGCGCAAGGCGCCCGATGTTGTGCGCGCGATCCCGCGGGACCGCGTGTTGATCGAAACCGATTGCCCGTATCTGGCGCCGGTGCCCTACCGGGGGCAACGCAATGAACCCGCGTATTTGCGTGAAGTGGCGCGGGCGCTGGCGGACCTGTGGGCTTGCGATTTGGCGGCGGCCGCGGAACAAACCAGACAGAATGCCTGCCGCCTCTTTGGGCTGGTGCCGTGAATTGCTCGTTGACAAGCCGGGTTCAATCCAGTATATTCTTACTTGCCGCTTGTTCGGCATGCTTCTCAAAAGGGAGTT
>CAYZME010000034.1:721-21049 GCA_964479435.1 uncultured Oscillospiraceae bacterium | reverse complement strand
AAATCGCCGCGTTGCTCGACCAAGGTGTCCCCGTGGGGAATATTTTAAGTGTCCCCGGCACCAGTGTGATGTCATCTGTGGAAAAAATGCCGAATAAGTGGCGACGCTTTTTGACATCGATCGGGGCGCATGCCGACACGGCCACATTTCCTTTTCCAGAAGACGCCGGCCATGTGCTGTTACCAACATATGAACAGGCGCGCGATGACCGGCGGGTGTATGCCGCGGCTTTTCGCGTGCAGTATCTGGAACAGTCTCCGGTGGGCGGGCGCACGCTGTTCCAGCGCCATGGCGTTCGCTACGTTGTACAAAATCCGCCGGCGAAACCGTTGCGCACAAAAGAACTGGATCGGCTGTACGCGTTGCCGTATATACGGGCCTGGCACCCGATGTACGACGAGCAGGGAGGGGTGCCGGCGCTGGCCGAGGTCTCGCAAAGCATCACCGCCCACCGCGGCTGCTTTGGCGGGTGCAATTTTTGCGCGATCACCTTTCATCAGGGGCGCGTGGTACAAAATCGCAGTCAGACCTCGATCTTGGCGGAAGCGGAGCTTTTGACACACGGGGAGAACTTCAAAGGGTACATCCATGACATCGGCGGACCCACCGCCAACTTCCATTTGCCGGCGTGCGAGAAAATGGCACGGGGAGAGGTGTGCAAAGATCGGCGCTGTCTGATTCCCGAGCCCTGTCCCGCGTTGCGGACCGATCACAAGCCGTATCGGGATGTGTTGCGCGCGGTACGGGCTTTGCCGGGCGTGAAGAAAGTATTTGTGCGTTCAGGTGTCCGCTTTGACTATCTCCTGCTCGACAAGGACGCGGGGTTTATGAAAGAGTTGTGCCAGCATCACATCAGCGGCCAGTTGAAGGTGGCGCCGGAGCATATCGCGGACGGTGTGCTGCGCCAGATGGGCAAGCCCGCGTCCGCTGTGTTTGAGCGTTTCCGCACCCTGTATGAAGATACCAACCGCGCGCTCGGCAAAGAGCAGTATCTGGTTCCATATCTGATTTCCGGCCACCCCGGCTCGACGCTGGCCGACGCGCTGGAACTGGCGCTGTATATCCGCCGGCACCGGGTCGTGCCGGAGCAGGTGCAGGATTTTTATCCCACCCCGGGGACGGTGTCGACGACCATGTACCACACCGGCTTGGATCCGCTGACCATGCAACCGGTCTATGTGCCGGCGGGAGAAGAAAAAGCGATGCAACGCGCGCTGTTGCAATACTCCCATCCGCGGTCACGACCCCTGGTCGAAAAAGCATTGGCGCAGCTGGGCCGCGGCGATTTGATCGGCTATGGGCCGGATTGTTTGTTGCGCCCGTCCCGCGCCCCGCGAACGCCACCCAAACAGCGCGGCAAACGATTGCAGGGCGGGCGCTAAATCAGTACAATCACGTGAGCGGCTACATGGTATATGACCGCTGCAAGGAGAACCGATATGGTGACACCCGTCCGCACCGCCGAAACCATCTGTGTCGGCACCGAGCTGTTGATCGGACACACCCTGAACACCAACGCCTATTACCTGGCCCGTCAGCTGTCGTTGATGGGCATCAATTCCTATTATCAAACGGTCGTCGGCGATAACCCCGAACGCCTGCTGGGTGCGATCCGGACCGCTCTCGCGCGCGCGGATTGTGTCTTTTTGACCGGCGGGCTGGGCCCAACCGCGGATGATATTACGATGGCGATGGCGGCACGCGTCGCCGGACTGGAATTGGTTTTGCACGAACCCAGCCGCACGGCGATTCGCGCGATTTTCTCGCGGATGGGGCGGGAAATGACGGCCAACAATCTCAAACAGGCCATGCTGCCAGCCGGCGCGATGATTTTGCCCAACTCCAATGGCACCGCACCGGGGTGCGTGATCGAATTCCGGCAAGACGGCGAGGCCAAAACGCTAATTTTGCTCCCCGGGCCGCCTTCCGAATTGCAGCCGATGTTCACGGAACAAGTCAAGCCGTACCTGGCCGGTCGAACCGAGCGAAGTTTGCGCAACGTGTTTGTGCGCATGATCGGCATCGGCGAATCGCAAGCCGAGACGCTGCTTCAGGATTTGATTGAGCGGCAAACCAACCCGACGCTGGCCCCCTATGCCGGCGAAGGAGAGGTGATGTTCCGCATCACGCAACTGGCCGATCGGCATGACGCGCCCGACATCACCGGCCCTTTGCTGGCGGAAGTCAAACGCCGGGCGGGTGAATACATCTATGAGATCGGCGAGCGGAAAATGCACGAGGTGGTTGCCGATCTGTTGACCGCGCGCCAGGCGACGGTGTCGCTGGCCGAGTCCTGTACGGCGGGGCTGGCGCAAGCCAGGCTGGGTGAGATCCCCGGCGCTTCCCGCTTTCTGGTGGGGGGGATGGTCGCTTATGCCAACGATGTGAAGCGCGACCACCTGGGGGTGCCGGCGGCTTTGCTCGAGCAGGAGGGTGCGGTCAGCGAAGCATGCGCCATCGCGATGGCGACCGGGTGCCGCAAGTTGTTTGCCACCGATTACGCGGTGTCGATTACCGGGATTGCCGGGCCGGACGGGGCCACCGCCGACAAACCGGTGGGGCTGGTGTATCTGGCGGCGGCGGACGCGCGAGGTTGTGAAACCCGCATGCTGCGCATCAACGGTAACCGCGCGCGCGTGCGCTCGGTCGCGGCCCTGAACGCTTTTGACCTGTTGCGCCGGAAATTGCTTGTATGATCCCGCTCGAGCGCAGACAGCGGCTTTCGATGACGGCATCGGCCATGCTGATGATGTTTGCGCTGGTGTGCGGCAAATTGCTCGGGCAACTGCGGGAAATTCTGCTGCTTTACCGCATTGGGCAGGGGACACCTGTTTCGGACGGCTTTATCCTGGGATTTCAGATCCCTGACTTATTGTACGAATTATTGATCGGAGGGGCGATCCAGGCGGCCATCACACCGTCTCTGGCCGGGGCGATCGAAAACCGCACACAACAGGCGGGCTGGCGGGCGGTCAGTATTTTTCTCAATGTTTCGGCGGCGGCCATGCTGGTGCTGATCTTGCTGGGGCAACTGCTGGCGCCTGTCCTCATACCGGCGCTATACTCCACCCGTTCGGAAGAAACCGTGCGGGTCGCGGTTTCGGTCTCCCGCACCTTGTTTCCCCAGGTTCTGTTCATGATGTTGGCGGCTTTGTGCATCGGCATCCTCAACGCGTACCGCCGTTTTGAGCGGACCGCTTTTGGCCCGGTTGTATACAACGCTGGTGTGGTGGTCAGCATGTTGCTGCTCGGCGACAAGACGGCGACGGGAGCCGTGCGGGTCGCCGCCGGCGTGATGCTGTCCGCCTGTGTATTCTTTTTGCTGCAGTTCTATCTGGCGCGCGGTGTGTTTGCCCGCTACTACCGGCTTTCTTTTCAAATCCGCGATCCCGGGTTTCGCCGCTTGTTGCGGTTGGCGTTGCCCACGATGTTGGCGGCTTCGATCGTGCAGGTCAATGTCATCGTCCTCAGCGCGTTTATCAACCGCGCGTTTTCCCAGGACGGGATGGTGACCGCGCTACGCAACGCGTCCACAATCTGGCAGCTTCCCTATGGCATCTTGGTGGTTTCCATCGGCAATGTGCTCCTGCCCAATCTGGCGGGAATGGCCAACGCGGGGCGGGCACGGACGTTTCGGCGCTTACTGGACAACGGCATCCGCCACGCGCTCTTCCTGGTGGTTCCGGTCGCCAGTCTGATGTTGGTCATGCGCCGTGATTTTGTCCGCGCGATTTTTGCCTGGGGCGCGTCATACCCCTCGACTTTGCTCGATCATACCGCGGCGATTTTGATTTTCTACTGCTTTTCCATCGTCGTGCAAGCGCTGATTTTTCTGTATGGAATTGCCTGTTTCGCGGCCGGTAACACGCGAATCCCGTTATACGGCGGACTGGTATCGCTGCTGGGCAATTTGTTATTCGGCCGCATTTTGACCGCGCTCCCCAACACACAACCCTGGGTGATGTCGCTTGCCTTTTTGTTATCCGGAATCTGCGCCGTTGCTCTGTTGATCGCATTGTATAAAAAACATTTTCCCGCTTACGCGCCACGCAGTGTGTTTCGCAAATTCCCGATCCAGATGCTGTTGTGCGGGCTTTCGGCGGCGATGTTGGCGGTCGCTTTGGGGATTTTGTATCGTGGGGTTGGCAGCAAGCTGGTCGAGCTCCTCTGGCTGCTGGTGCGGTTTCTGGCCGGAGTGGCGATCTTCTATTTGACCGCGCGCAGCTTGCGTGTGCCGGAAGCGGAGCTGTATGCCGAGCGGGTATCCGCTGTCTGGCGCCGCCTCCGGGGAAAAGGAGCGGACGCGGCCGGCGGTCCGGACGCATCCGTGCGGGTGGACCAGGACGACAAAGAGGCGTCTGACGAGGGTGACCATCCAGATTAAGACACGTTTTGACCGATTTCGCGCGCTCGCGCCCGCGCCGGGCGGGCCGGGACTGCACCGCGTGTATTGTCTGTTTTTGTAGCGTTCGCCGCGGTTGACGCCGGAAACACTTACCCGTATAATCCATACAGAACGATTGTTCTACCAACAGACTGGAGGACTCCTATATGGCCAGAGCGTCAAAATCACCCGGGAAATCCGCTGCAACCGTGACCCAAAAAGGCGCCGACGAGCGTTCGCGCGCACTCGAAATCGCGCTCGGCCAAATTGAAAAGCAATTCGGCAAAGGAGCGGCGATGAAGCTAGGCGATCGCCCCAATATGACCGTAGACGCCATCCCGACCGGCGCTCTGTCGCTCGACATCGCGTTGGGGATCGGCGGCGTGCCGCGCGGCAGAATTGTCGAGATTTACGGCCCGGAAGCATCCGGAAAAACCACAGTTGCCCTGCATATCGTCGCCGAAGCGCAAAAGGGCGGCGGGACCGCCGCGTTTATTGACGCCGAACACGCGCTGGATCCGGCGTATGCCGGCAAGCTGGGCGTAGATATTGACAATCTGATTGTTTCACAGCCGGACACCGGCGAGCAGGCGCTGGAGATTACGGAGGCGCTCGTGCGCAGCGGCGCCGTCGACGTCATCGTCATTGACTCGGTCGCCGCGCTGGTTCCCAAAGCCGAGATTGACGGTGAAATGGGTGATTCGCATGTGGGCTTGCAGGCGCGGCTGATGTCCCAGGCTTTGCGCAAATTGGCCGGTGTGATCAGCAAATCCAGCACCATCGCGATTTTTATCAACCAGCTGCGCGAGAAGGTTGGCGTCATGTTCGGCAACCCGGAGACAACCACAGGCGGCCGTGCGCTCAAGTTCTATTCTTCTGTGCGTCTGGATGTGCGCCGGATTGAGACGCTGCGCAATGGTACCGATATCATCGGCTCGCGTACGCGGATCAAAGTCGTAAAGAATAAAGTCGCGCCCCCGTTCAAGGAAGCGGAGTTTGATCTGATATATGGGGAGGGCATCTCCAAAGAAGGTTGCGTTCTGGATCTGGGAGTTGCCATGGACATCATCGACCGCAGCGGTTCGTGGTTCTCGTACCAAAGCCAACGAATTGGCCAGGGGCGTGAAAATGCCCGCACGTTTTTCAAAGAGAATCCGGAGATTTGCGAAGAAGTGGAAGCCGCTGTGCGCGCGGCCGTAGCCGGGACCGCAACGGCGGCGGACGATGAGATCCTGGTGGACGGCGAGGATGATGAAGACGATATCCTGGGACTCGATAGCTAAGCCGGAAGCCGAATCCACGCGCAAGACACGCGCATATCTGGATGCCCGGGCGACGGCGATCGGCTATATTGGCGTGTCGCGAAAAACCTCAGGGCGCGTACGTGAAAAAATGCGTCAAGCGGGCGTTCCTGACGAGGTGGCGGTAGCGGTATTGGCGGATTTGACTGCCGATGGTTATATCAATGATTACGATTGCGGGCGGGCGATCCTGACGGCGCGCGCCCGCAAGGGTGTGGAATCGACCGCCCTCTTGCGCGTGCGCTTGTTGCGTTTGGGCGTGGCTGCCGCAGTTGCGGAAGCCCTGTTGGCCGAAAGGCCGGTTCGGGTAGGCCACGAGGAGTTGGTCGCTCTGCTGCAAGATAAGTTTGGCAAGCAGATGGCCGCTGTCGGCGTATGGCCGCCGCCTGAACGGAATAAATGGACCGGGCGCATGGCGCGTTTTCTTGCCAGCCGCGGTTTTACCGGTGGAGAAGCGGCGGAAGCGGTGTATCATGTTCTAGACAAATACGCGGGAGGCGTGCCGGATGGGGACTGAATCCATGCGGGCGCGCCCTGTGACCGCCCAGGCGGTCATGGTGGTGTCGCTCGGTTGTCCTAAAAACCTGGTAGACTCGGAAGCCATGTGCCGGATCCTCACAGAGGCCGGTTTTGTTTTGACGACGGATCCGGAACAGGCGGATGTCATTGCCGTCAATACGTGCGGATTCATCGAAAGCGCCAAAAAAGAAGCGATCGATACGTTGTTGGAGATGTCGGACTACAAAGCGCCCGCAGGGCGCTGCCGCTTCCTTGTGGCTTGCGGTTGTCTGGCCCAGCGTTACGCGGCCGAGATCCGCACGCAATTGCCGGAAGTGGACGCGGTGGTCGGAACGGCTCATTATCATGAAATCGCGTCCGTTATACAAGGCTTGCTGGATGGTGCCCCCGGCATGGTGCGGTGCTCCCAACCCGGGAGTTTGCTCCATTTGCGTCCGGATCGCATGGTCACCACGCGGGGGTACGCTTATCTCAAAATTGCCGAGGGCTGCAGCAACCTTTGCACCTATTGCGCGATTCCCGGCATGCGCGGTCCCTTTGTGTCCCGGTTGCCGGCTGATGTCATGGCCGAGGCTGAGATGCTGGTGGCGCAGGGGTATCGCGAGCTGATTCTGGTCGCGCAGGATACCACCCGCTATGGCAGTGATCTGCCAACGGAAACGCCGCTGGCCTCCCTGGTGTCGCTGCTGCAAGAGCTGGAGCGCATCCCGGGTTTGAAACGGATTCGGTTGATGTATTGCTATCTGGATGGTGTGACGGACGCGTTGATTGACCACCTGGCTCGCTCACAGATCACGGCCCGTTATTTAGATGTACCGATTCAACACCTGTCCGATGGCGTCTTGAAGCGTATGGGGCGCAAGGAAACCGCGGCGGAAATCCGCGGTACGATCGCGAAGCTGCGCGAACGGGTGCCTGGCATTGTGTTGCGCTCCACTGTGATGGTGGGATTCCCGGGCGAAACAGCGGCTGATTTTGACGAGTTGCTCCGTGGCTTGCGCGCGTTGCGGTTTGACCGCCTCGGTTGTTTTGTTTTCTCTTCCGAAGAGGGCACGCCGGCCGATCGGTTGCGCCCGCGGGTTCGCAAGGACGTCGCGCAACGGCGTTGTGCCCGCGTGATGGAGTTGCAACAGCAGATTACATTTCACTCCAACCAGGCGCGCGTGGGCTCAGAGGTGGAGGTGTTGCTTGATTCCCGATCGGAAGATGGGTTATTCTACTGTGGACGCAGTGAGGGGGAAGCGCCGGATATTGACCCAGTGATCCTCATACCCATCCCCACTCATGGACCGGAGCTTGGGTCATGGATCCGCACCCGGATTGTCGCGGCCATGGAGTATGAAATGACGGGAGAGACCCTCTGAGTGAACCTGCCCAACCGACTTACGCTGGCGCGGATCGCCACGATTCCGTTGATTCTGATCTTTATGCTCCCCGTGCCTTCGGGGGCAGCCTTTTTCCAATCCTGGAATCACTTTGTTGAACAATATGGGATGGGGATCGCTTTGTTACTGTTCATCGCGGCTTCGATTACCGATTATCTCGACGGCCGGATCGCGCGCAAGTACGGCATCGTAACCAATATCGGCAAATTGATGGATCCAATTGCCGACAAGTTATTGGTGATTTCTGTTTTCATCGCCATGACGCAAATTGGGCGCGTGCACGCGGTGGCGGTGATCCTGATTCTGGCCCGCGAGTTGCTGGTCACCGGCTTGCGTGTGCTGGCGATGGAAAAAGGGCAGGTGCTGGCGGCTGACGCGACCGGCAAAGTAAAGACCGCCACACAAATGACCGCGATTATTCTGTTGCTGTCGCATCTGATGTTGTCGCGGTGGCTGGTCTGGCTGCCCGACTATGCCTGGCTGCGCACAGGGGTCACCGTGTTAGGCTATATCGCCGACGTTTTTGTAGTAGCATGTGTGTGGACAACCATCTATTCCGGCGTGCATTATTTCCGCCGGGGCAAGGCCTTTTTCCCCGATTGAGAACCAGGACGGCAGGCGGTATATTGACAAGCGTCCCGTCTTCCTATAAACAAGTACTATGTAATGACGAGGAGGTCATCCCATGTCTCAAGATTCTATTTTTGAAAGCGTGAAAAACATTCTGGTTGAACAACTGGGCGTAGACGCCGGTGATGTGACAGTCGAGTCCAATTTCATCGACGATCTGAATGCTGACTCGCTGGACATCGTCGAATTGATCATGGCGATGGAGCAGGAATTCGGCATTTCTATTCCCGATGAGGAAGCGGAGCGGATTAAAACCGTCAACGACGCCGTACAGTTTATCAAAAACAACCAATAAGCTGTTTGTATGGAAAAGAGCGCGCACAGACCGCCGACGCAAATCGAGCGGCGTATTGGTTATGTGTTCCGGGACAAGAGCCTGCTTGAGCAGGCTCTTACCCATTCTACCTACGCGTATGAGAACCCCGGCCGGACCCAGCGCGACAATGAGCGCCTGGAATTTATCGGCGACAGTGTGCTCGCGTTGGCGGTCGCAACCGCCCTGTACGACCACCCGGGCGGGCTGACCGAAGGGAATATGACCACGATGCGCGCGCTCGTGGTCCGTGAGCGTTCGCTCGCGGAGGCGGCCCGGCTGATCGGCTTGGGTGACGCGTTGCTTCTGGGCGTCGGAGAAGACCGGACCGGCGGCCGCCACAAAGATTCCAATCTGGCCAACGCGCTGGAATCGCTTTTTGGCGCCGTTCTGTTGGACGGAGGCTTTGAGGCGGCCGCCGATCTGATCTTGCGTTTGATGCGCGATGTCCTGGAACGCGCGATCGACGGCAGCCTGGTCCTCGATTTTAAAAGCCGTCTGATCGAACAGATCCAGGCGCGCACGCCGCCGGGCAAAGTGGATTTTGTCCTGGTTAGGGAAGAAGGCAAAGAGCATGAGCGGGTCTTTACCAGCCGGGTCGAGATCGACGGAGTCGCCCATGGCGAGGGAGTCGGGAAAAGTAAAAAAGAGTCCGAACAAGCGGCCGCGGCTTTTGCTTTGCGCAAGCTTTCAGTACAAGCCCCCGACGCTCCGGGCAGCACCGGGGTGTAATGCGGGATATGCTATAATACTTTGAAATATTCCGCTGCAGGGAGCCGATATGTACCTGAAATCATTGGAAATCCTGGGCTTTAAGTCTTTCCCTGAAAAGACCGTTATCGATTTTAACAAAGGTGTCACGGCGATTGTCGGCCCCAACGGGTGCGGCAAGTCCAATATTACGGATGCCATTCGTTGGGTGTTGGGCGAGCAGAGCGTGCGCACGCTGCGTGGCGATCGGATGGAAGATGTCATCTTTTCGGGAACCCAGACGCGCAAAGCGATGAGCTATGCCGAAGTATCGATCACGATCGATAATTCAAATGGCAAGCTGCCCATTGACTATGCGGAAATCCAGGTCACGCGCCGCCTGTACCGCTCGGGGGAAAGTGAGTATTTACTCAATCGCATTCCTTGCCGCCTAAAAGATATCACGATGTTTTTTATGGATACGGGCCTGGGCCGCGATGGATACTCGATCGTCGGTCAAGGCAAAGTGGACAGTATTCTGAGCAACAAACCCGAAGATCGACGCCGGGTTTTTGAGGAAGCGTCCGGTATTGTCAAGTATAAAACCAGGAAAATCGAAGCGGAGCGACGCTTGGCGGCCACGGAACAGAATATGGTACGCGTCGACGATATTCTCAATGAGCTTTCTCTGCAAATAGAGCCCCTGGCGGAGCAGTCAGCCAAAGCAAAAACCTATCTCAAGCTGCACGATGCGCTGCGGGAAAAAGAAATCGGGTGGTTCCTTGACACCATCCGCCGCGCGATGGACCAGATGGTGGATTGCGAATCCGCGGCCAACGCCATCCAAGAGCAGCTAGCAGCGCAAACCGCCGCCTTGGAGCGACTGCGCGAAGAGACCCGGTCATTTGCGGTCAAATCGCGCGAGATTGATGCGGCCATCCAGGAGAACCACCGCCAGACACTGGTGCTCAACGACGAAGCGGCGCATTTGAGCGGTTCGGATCGCGTGGATCGGGAGCGCATCGAACAAATCCGCTCTCGCCTGCGTGAGAGCGGCGCAACACGCGAATCGACCCTCCAGCAAATCTCGACCCTCGACCGCGAACTGTCCGAACGGTCGGGCAAAGACGCGGATCTGCAACGCAGTCTGGATACATATGGCACGCGGCTGGCAACCGCGGAACAGGAAATGAAGGCGATCCTGGTTACGCTGGGCGATGTGGAGCGCGAAGCGGAAGACGCGAAATTCCGCCTGGAAAAAATCCAGGATTCCTTGTATGACAAAAAAGAGCAGGCCGGGCAAACCAGAGGGCAGGTCGGCCTGATCGAGTCGCGCATGCGCGCTGTGGAGCGCGATGTCATGATGGCAGCCAGCGAAAGGGATCAGACGGCTCTGTCACTCGAGCAATCGGACAGTACGCTCTATGATCTGGAAGCTCGCTTTACGGCGGCGGAAGCGGAACAGATCGCGGCGACCGCGGCCTTGGAGGCCGCGCGGGATCAGGCGGTCACGGCCAAAACCGCTTTGGAAAATCTCAAAATGGATTTGGCCAATCAGAAATACCGGATTGCGACCTTGCAGGATCTCGAGCGCAACCGGGAAGGGTACAGCGGGGCCGTCAAACAGGTGATGGCGAGAAAGAGCCCCGGGGTCGTCGGCACGGTCGGCGATCTGTTGCAGGTCGAGGAAAAATACGAAACCGCGATCGAAATCGCTCTGGGGCAAGCCATTCAAAACATCGTCACCGATTCTGAAGACACGGCCGCGCGTGAGATCGCGTTTCTCAAAGAACGGAAGCTGGGGCGCGCGACTTTTATGCCCTTGACAACTGTAACCGGCCGCACGTTGGACGCGCAGTGGGTCACGCGTGCGGGGAAGATGACAGGATATGAGGGCGTTGCGGTTGAGCGGGTGCAAATCGATCCGGCCTATGACGGTGTGGCGCGCAATTTGCTGGGGCGCATCGTTCTGGTCGATACGCTGGATCACGCCTTAGCGATGGCGCGGGCATGCGCGTATTCATTTCGAATCATTACATTGGACGGAGAGGTGCTTTTGCCGGGCGGTTCGATTACGGGCGGCTACGCGCAAAACCGCACGACCGGCCTTTTGGGGCGCGCGAGAGAGATTGATCGCTTGCAGCTCGCGGTAGCCCAAACGGAAAGTCGCATCGATGAGTTGACGCGCGAGAGTGGCCGCGCGGAAAACGAAATGCTGGACAAGGGCCGTCTCCACGCCGCGCTCGGCAAAGATCTGGCCGCGCTCGGACATGAACGGGTGCGCGCGGAGTCCGCACGCAATTCCGTGCGGGCGGAAGCGGAAAGATTGGGCGCGCGCGTTGCCATGCTGCGGGCGGAAGGTGTGCAATTGGAGGCGCAGCGCGAGGCTGTGCTCGCTGAAGCGGCCGCATTGGAACAGGACGCGGCCAGTCTGGAGTCGCGGATCCAAACGATACGTGGCGAAATTGCGCAGGGAGAAACACGCAATCGGGAGGAACAAGCCCGTCTCGATGATCTGCGGGAGTCCATTTCCGGTTTGCGCTTGTCGGTGCAGTCGATTGTAGAATCCCGTCACGCTGCCGAGGAGATGCGTCAAAGGATCGAACGCGAGAAAAGAACATTGGCAGCCAATATCCAGCGCGGGGAAGATGAAGCCGCGCGTGGCGCGGACGAAATCCGGCGCCTTGAAAAAAATGTAACAGAGCGCGCCGGGCGCATCCGCGCCATTGAGGACGAGTTGGCGGCCGCAAATACCGCAGCCACGGCTTTTGCTACCCAACGCGAACAATTGGAAGGCGAGCAGGCAGCCCATATGGACCGATTGGATCAAACCAACGCGGAGATCGGCCGGCTGCAAATTGAATTTGGGCGCACAGAAGCGCGCAAAGGGCGGATCGAGTCGACGCTGGAAGAAAACCGCAACCGGCTGTGGGAAGAGTATGAACTCACCTACGACAACGCGACCGGTTGGTCAAAAGAGATCGAGAATCCGACGCACGTTCAACGCGAGATTCATGAGCTCAAGCAATCCATGCGGCAACTGGGCGACGTCAATTTGTCCGCGGTCGATGAATACGCCCGCGTGAGCGAACGGTATGAGTTTATGTCTCATCAAAGGGGCGACATCGAAGAAGCGCGCGGCAAGCTCCAACGTGTCATCTCCGACATCGACAAAGAGATGCAAGCGTTGTTTTTGGAGCATTTCCATATCATCAATCAGAACTTTGATGTGGTGTTTTCCGATTTGTTTGGCGGCGGCACCGCGGAGGTTGTGCTGGAAGACGAGGAAAATGTGTTGGAGTGCGGCATTGAGATTCGCGCGCAACCCCCCGGCAAGAAGCTGCAAAACCTGATGCCGCTGTCCGGTGGCGAGCGGAGCTTGACGGCGATTGCCTTGTTGTTCGCCATCCTGAAGCTGCGCCCGACCCCTTTTTGTGTACTGGATGAAATCGAATCCGCTTTGGACGACGCGAACATTTATATGTTTACCGACTATGTGCGGAAATACCAGGACGAGTCGCAATTCATCCTGGTCACCCACCGCAAGGGGACGATGGAGGCCGCGTCGACACTTTACGGCGTGACGATGCAGGAACGCGGCATCTCCAAAGTGCTTTCGATGAAACTGGGTGAATGATAGGAGCCAAAAAGACATGAGTTTATTAGAACGTTTTCGCCTCGGCATGAAGAAAACCCGCGACTTTGTCGCGACCGGATTTACGCGTATTACCGCGTCCATGGGACACTTTGACGAAGAGATGCTCGAGGATTTGGAGGCGCTGTTGGTTCAAGCCGACTGCGGGGCCGCTTGTGCCGACCAACTGATTCAGTCGGTCCGCAATCATATCCGGGAAACCGGCGATGCCTCAAAAGCTGCCGTTACGTCTGTTTTAGGCGCGCAGATGGCAGCAGTTTTGGGACCGGCGCGCACATTGCCCGTCCAGCCGGGACGCTTGAATATTTTGTTGATGGTCGGCGTCAATGGCACAGGGAAAACCACGACCGCCGGAAAATTGTGCCGGCGATATCAGCTTGCGGGGATGCGCTGTATGCTGGCGGCGGCCGATACGTTTCGCGCCGCGGCGATCCAGCAATTACAGGCCTGGGGCGAGCGAACCGGTACACCTGTAATAGCCCATTCAGAAGGCTCTGATCCGGCAGCCGTAGTTTTTGACTCGATCCATGCGGCGACGGCGCGCAAAGCGGAGGTGCTGATTATCGACACCGCCGGCCGGTTGCATAATAAGCAGAATCTGATGGCTGAATTGGCGAAAATA
The DNA here is from genome assembly GCA_964479435.1 of uncultured Oscillospiraceae bacterium. GTDB lineage: Bacteria > Bacillota > Clostridia > Saccharofermentanales > UBA5734 > JAAYKS01. The sequence goes on along the minus strand of CAYZME010000034.1, from coordinate 7,550 downwards.
CGCCGCATCATCGCGCGCGAAGCGCCGGACGCGGCGTGTACGACCTTGCTGATCATCGATGCGACAACGGGGCAAAACGCGGTGGTACAGGCGCGCGCCTTTTCAGAGGTAGCCGATGTGGATGGAATTGCCATTACGAAGCTGGATGGCAACGCCAAAGGCGGCGTGGCCCTGGCGGTAGCGTTTGAGACGCAGGTCCCGATTTTTCTCTCCGGGTTGGGTGAAGGCGTGGACGATCTGGTTAATTTTGATCCCGAAGCTTTTGTGCACACGCTGCTTCCTTAGAAGGAGATTGCGTTTGCGCGATCACTCGAGCTTTCACGTAGCTGTAAAGGCAATATGCTTGACAGCGGGGAAAAGACCATGTATCCTCTCGGCATGGAAAAATCTCTGCCTGCGATGGATGCGCGCACCCGTGTCTGCTTCTTACTGGATTTTTATGGGCAATTGTTGTCAGAACGCGCCCGTGAAGTTCTGGAGTGGCATTTTGCGGAAGATATGAGCCTGGCCGAGATCGCCCATGACACGGGAACCAGCCGACAGGCTGTGCACGACCGCGTTCGCCGCGCACTCGCCTCACTGGAGAATTATGAAAAAAAATTGTCGTTGGCTTCGCGCTTTTACCAACATCGCCAATGGGCGTCGCGGGCGTTGTCGCTACTGGAAGCAGGGGAGTTACAGGCCGCCAGAATTGAATTGTCACGACTGGTGTCCGATCTTTAGTCCGCAAAACAAGGGAGGAATCCATGGCCCTATTTGAGAGCTTGTCTGGAAAACTCAGCGCCATCACCCAGCGTATGCGTGGTAAATCGCGTGTGACGGAGACAGACATCAAAGAAATGATGCGCGAAATCCGCATGGCTTTGCTGGAAGCGGATGTGAATTACCAGGTCGCGCGCGATTTGGTTTCAGAGATATCAGAGAAATCCCGCGGCGCCGAGGTGATGGAAAGCCTGACCCCCGGGCAACAGATCGTCAAAATTGTGCACGAAGCCCTGATTGGCATGCTGGGCGGTTCTGCCGGCAAATTGTTGGTTTCGCCGACAGGTTTTTCAGTCTACATGCTATACGGCCTGCAAGGTGCGGGCAAGACCACAACCGTGGCCAAAATGGCATGGTTACTGAAAAAGCGCGGCAAGAAGCCATTGGTGACCTCGGTCGACGTGCACCGCCCGGCGGCGGCCCGCCAATTGGAGATTTTGGCAGCGCAAATTGGTGTGCCCTGTTTCACACAACCCGAAGAAAAGGACGCGGTCGCGATCGCCGCCGCGGCAGTGGATCGGGCGCGATATCTCCTGTGTGATACCCTCCTTGTCGATACCGCGGGACGTATGACCGTAGACGAAGAATTGATGCTTGAGCTCGAACAGGTTGCGTCCGTTGTCAGGCCGACTGAGAAATTGCTGGTAGTGGACGCCATGATCGGCCAGGAGGCTGTAAATATCGCGCAGGCATTTGATCAACGGATCGGTTTGGACGGATACGTCATGACCAAGCTGGACGGTGACGCGCGTGGCGGCGCCGCCCTATCGATTGTGCGCATGACCGGTAAGCCGATCAAACTGGCCTGTACAGGCGAAAAAGTCGAGGATATCGAAGAGTTCTATCCTGACCGTATGGCTTCGCGCATTTTGGGGATGGGCGATGTGCTGACGCTGATCGAGAAAGCGACAGACGCGCTGGATGAGAAACGCGCCCGGCAAACCATGGACCGTATTCTCAAAGATCAGTTCACGATGGATGACATGCTCAGCCAATTTGAAGAGGTGCGCAAAATGGGATCTCTGCAGGATGTTCTGGGCATGATCCCAGGTATGAAAAACAAAAATCTGGACAGCGCGCAAATCGATCCCAAAGTCATCGATCGCAATATGGCGATCATCCGATCCATGACACAGCGCGAGCGGATCAATCCCGGGCTGCTGAATGCCAGCCGCCGCAAACGGATCGCGTCTGGTTCGGGCACGTCCGTCCAGGAGGTTAACCGTCTGGTCAATCAGTTTTCAGAAACAAAAAACCTGATGAAGCGCTTTACCGGAATGTCAAAAGGGCGAAAAAGGAGCAAAGTGGGTTTCCCATTTTGAATACCACCGCTTTTTTACAGATAAAAAAAGAATGAATGGTTGGAGGAAACAGAAATGGCAGCTAAAATCAGGCTCAAAAGGATCGGCGCGAAGAAGGCCCCTTATTACCGCGTAGTGGTGGCCGATTCGCGTTCACCCCGAGACGGTAGATTCATCGAGGAGATTGGCATTTATCAACCACTTGAGAACCCCACCCTCGTGCGGATCGATGTGGAAAAAGCCAAACAGTGGATCGCGAATGGCGCCCAGCCGACTGACACTGTGCGCGATTTGCTCAAAAAGGCGGGCGTGCTGTAATGAGTAGGGAAGCCACTGAAATGAAGGATCTGTTGACCATTATCGTGACATCTTTGGTCGAACGACCGGACGCGGTCCGCATCGACACACAAGACCAGGGCAACACCGTCCTGTTGGAAGTGCATGTCGATCCGGACGATATGGGCAGAGTGATCGGCAAGCAGGGCCGACGCGCCCGCGCGATCCGGTCGATTATGAAAGCCAAAGCGACCAAATGCAGCAAACGAGTGATCGTGGACATCGTGTGAACAACGTGACGTACCGGCCACGCGATCTGGTCCATATCGGACGGGTGGGCGCCCCACACGGTGTCAGGGGGGAGATGCGTGTCTTTCCGCTGACGGAAGACCCGCTTCGCTTTCATAATCTCACGCGGTGTCTGCTGGTAACAGAGGATGAAGCGTCCCGGCGGGAAGTAACCCTGCGCACGGTTCGTGCGCAGGGGAAGTACTTTCTGGTCACCATGGAAGGCGTGATGACCCGCGAAGACGCCAATCAGTATACAGGTTACTTTTTGTCCGTTCACCGTGATCAGGCGATCGTTTTGCCGCCCGGGCGCTTCTTTGTTTTCGATTTGATCGGCTGCGAAGTGTGTGAATCGGGCGTGCGGCATGGACGCCTGCGGGATGTTTTACAGACGGGCGCCAACGACGTCTATGTTGTGGCGCGGTCAGGCCGGCCGGATTTGTTGATACCGGTGACCGCTCAAGTCGTGCGTCAAGTCGATCTGGACGCACGGCAGATTGAGGTTGTGCTTCCGGAAGGTTTGTTGGAAATATATGAGTGACACGCGCCTGGCACTGCGAATACGCGTTCTGACGTTGTTTCCAGACCTGATCCGCCAAGTGGTCTCAACCAGTATGGTGGGGCGGGCGAGGGCGGCGGGGATCGTTGAGGTGGAAGCGATCGACATCCGGTCGTTTGCCGACAATGCGTACGGCAAAGTGGACGACGCGGTGTTTGGCGGCGGGACCGGTATGCTGATGATGTGCGAACCCGTTTTTCGCGCCTGGGAGCAGGCGCAGCACATCCTGGGCGGCGATGCGCACACGGTTTTCCTGTCCGCGCACGGCCGCCCGTTCACGCAAGCCCGGGCGCTCGAATTGGCTCAGATGGACTCGCTGGTGTTGCTGTGCGGTCATTATGAGGGGATCGACCAGCGCGTCCTGGACCGCGTAGTGGATGAAGAGATCTCGCTGGGCGATTATGTCTTGACCGGTGGTGAGCTCCCGGCACTCGCGGTGATCGATGCCGCGACACGCCTGTTGCCCGGTGTTTTGCCCAACGAAGAGGCGTGGCGGCGCGAATCGCACATGGAGGGGACCCTCGAGGGTCCCCAATACACACGGCCGGCGGTTTGGCAGGAGATTGCGGTGCCGCCGGTGTTGTTGTCAGGGCATCATGCCAACATAGAAAAGTACAGACGAATATCCGCTTTGGAGTTCACACGTAAAAAACGGCCGGATCTGTTCAACCGGTTGGTATTGTCCGATGAGGAATGGGAACGATTGCTGGAGTTTATTCGGTTGAATCAATCCTCTACTCCCGCGTCGTCAGAGGTCGACAACTGATGGGTGCTGCTGGGAAGCGCGGTTCATGGCCGCGGCCGGCCGCGGCCATCGCTTTGGGGATCGCTTTTTGCATGGTCTTGGGCGGATGCGGCAAGGCCACTCCGCCGCCGCCAACCGCGCCCACTCTGAGCACGACAACCGAGTCACGTATGGCGACGCCTCCGGTTTTGCCTACGGCCACACCCGTACCCACGCCGCTGCCCTCATATCTCCCAGTCGCGACGCCGGGCACGCCAGTGGTGGCGTATGCCGCACTGCACGAACGGATCCGTGAATTATCTGCCGACCCCGGGGCGTGGAACGGGCAGGATGCCGCGGCCGGGTGGATGATGGCGAACGGGGCCATTGTGATCACCGGGGACGCCCAGGACGGCGATGCCGCCCTCCTGCCGGGGGTGGCGCTTGGCACGACTGTCGGGGAGGCTCTCGCGAAAGTGGGCAAGCCGATTGTGCGGGATGACCATACGTATTTATTCGTTTTTGAGTCCATGGTGTTGGCGTTATACGGGGAAGAAAACGTCGAGGCAGCGGCCTTTTGGCCGGTGGATGCCACATCGCCTGTCGCGTCGACCATCCGCCGGCTATGTGACGCTTTATATGAATATGATCGGCTTTTTGTCCGACGCGACGGTTCGTTGCTGCCGGCGGCCGACGGGGGACTGACGTTGGCCTGTTTTGACGGCACGCGCCCTTTTCTGGCCGTCTATGATCGCAACCATCCGACCCGCTGGGTTGCGCAATATGGAGCTTCGCGAGAGCATTATTGGGTGAACGCGCACACCTTTCTGCGCATCGAGGCACAGACCTGGCAACCGATTTGTTATGCCTTTGATCTGGACGCGCAGTGGCCCCAGCCACGTGTTTACGCATATCCGATGGTCGATTTGCATGGGGTGGACCCGGAGATTCTGATCGATATGCGATACGCGTCAGAGGACAACTTTACCGGCATCAATTTGTATGGTGATTTGACGACCGTTTACGTGCCGGAGGACGTAGCTGTACGATTGGCGTCCGCACACCGGGCTTTACGCCGCGACTACCCGCATTTGCGGTTATTGGTGTTCGATGTCTTCCGCCCAAAAAGCATGCAGCAGAGAATGTGGGACCTGGTGCGAGGCACCGAGTTTGAAGCGATCTTGTCCGATCCGTCCGCGTGGTTTTCCAACCATTATATCGGCATGGCCGTCGACTTAACCCTCTTTGATACACGCCTGGGCCAGGAGCTGGAGATGGGAACCCCTTTTGACAGCTTCGAGCGGATCGCCTGGCCGCGCTATGAAGCAGAACACCTCGCCTCCGGGCAGCTCAGCCGGGAAGCGTATGAAAACCGTTTGATTTTGCGGCATTTTATGGAGAGCGAAGGGTTTACGCAACTGTATTTTGAATGGTGGCATTTTGACCTTCACCTGCCAGGTGGGATCCCCGCCATGTTCGATCGGTTTAAATAGCTTTTGGGAACACAGGATCCATCCGAAAACCGGTACGCCGCTTGCTTGCACAGGGACTGCCGATGTGATAAACTGCCAGCGCTATTGATTACGAGCGGTCCGCTGCCGGTTGCGTGCATGAACGTTCTTGCTTGAGAGGAGATACGCAATATGGATATCATCAAAGCCGTTGAACAATCACAGCTTCGCAACAATTATCAGGAGGTTGACATCGGCGACTACGTCAAAGTCCACCTCAACATCAGCGAAGGAAACCGCGAAAGAATCCAAATCTTTGAAGGGACTGTGATTGGGCGCAAAGGCAGCAGCTTAAACGAGACCATCACGGTGAGGCGCCTTTCTTATGGCGTCGGGGTTGAGCGGGTGCTACCCGTCCATTCTCCCAAAATCGACCGGATCGAGATCGTGCGTAAAGGATTGGTACGGCGTGCCAAACTCTACTATCTGCGCAACCGTGTGGGTAAAGCGGCCAAGGTCAAAGAGAAACTGGTGAAAAGATAAACGTGAAACGACAAACAAAGGGACTGAATCAAGTCCCTTTTGTATATTTGTCGATATTCTGGCCAGGAAGGGGAGGAAAATGGCGCAACCTGTAAACTGGTTTCCAGGCCATATGGCAAAGGCCTTGCGAACGATTGCCGAGCGTTTGCGGCAGGTCGACGCCGTGATTGAGACGTGTGACGCGCGCATCCCTGCCAGCAGCCGGAATCCCCATCTCGATGATGTGATCGGTGACAAACCACGCCTGCTGGTTTTGTCCAAAGAGGATCTGGCAGACCCGGATATGACCAGACAGTGGATCGCTTATTTTCGCCAGCAGGGCCTGCCCGCCGTCGCTTGTGACAGTACCAAACGCAACCGGGTAGAGGCGGTGCGGGCAGCTTGTTTAAAATTGAGCGCGGACCGTATCGCCCGTGCTGCTGAAAAAGGTCGCGTGCATCGCCCGGCCCGAGCGATGGTGGTCGGAATTCCCAATACAGGTAAATCGACGCTGATCAACTCATTGGCGGGCCGCGCCGCGGCCCGGGTGGAAGATCGGCCTGGCATTACGCGGTCTCCTCAGTGGGTTCGCACAGGCGACCGCCTGGAACTCATGGATATGCCGGGCGTTCTTTGGGCGGATCTCGGCGATCGCCGTCGCCAGATCCAGTTGGCCGCCACGGGCGCTGTCAAGGACGATCTGTTGGACTTGCCACAGATCGCGATGGAGACCCTTGGCCTTTTGGTACAGCTCTACCCGGGAGCGATTCAGGCTCGGTATAAACAGGAGTCGTTGGATTTACCTCTTGCGGATCTGTTTGACGCGTTGGCTCGTTCGCGGGGTTGCATACGATCGGGCGGGCGCATCGATCCGATGCGGTTCGCGGCGATGTTGCTGGATGATTTTAGAGCGGGTCGATTGGGCCGTGTATCCCTGGAAGGCCCC
>CAYZME010000034.1:0-711 GCA_964479435.1 uncultured Oscillospiraceae bacterium | reverse complement strand
AAGCGATCGTTCGCTACAAAGCGATGCAGGAATACGAAATCGCCGCCGTCGCGGCAGGATGCACGCGTGTAGCCGGTATAGATGAGGCCGGGCGCGGCCCGTTGGCAGGACCGGTTGTCGCCTGTGCCTGTATTTTGGATCCCAATCAGCCGATCTATGGCATCGATGATTCCAAGAAGCTCACCGCCAAAGCGCGCGCGGCATTGTTCGATCTGATTCGCGAAGGCTGCCTGGCATACGCGATCGGGATTGTGGAAGCCGACGAGATCGATCGAATCAATATCCTCAACGCCACCAAAAAAGCCATGCAAGCAGCTGTTTCGCGCCTATCTGTCCGCCCGGACCGGTTGCTGGTTGACGCGGTGAACCTGGAAGGAACCGGGCTGCCGGTCATCCCGCTCATTAAGGGGGACGCGCTTTCGATCTCGATCGCCGCCGCTTCTATTTTGGCCAAAGTCACCCGCGATCGAATCATGGAGGAATGGGACCGCGCGCTCCCTGCATACGGGTTTGCACAGCATAAGGGATACGGGACAGCGGCCCATATGGCCGCTTTACACCGGCTGGGGCCCAGCTCGATTCACCGCTTGACCTTTTTGCGATCGCTTATCCCCAATGAATGACCGGGCCCATCTGACAAGCCAAGAGCGCGGCCAAAAAGCGGAAGCGGCTGTTGCCGCGGCGATGGAAGGTGCGGGCTGTGTGGTTTTG
>CAYZME010000033.1:0-21483 GCA_964479435.1 uncultured Oscillospiraceae bacterium | reverse complement strand
TTCTTCGAATCCGGGGTCGCCGCACAGGCTGTCGACCAGCGTCAGGGCCGGCCGCAAAACACCCGCCAGGGCCGCGATCGGGCGGTGCAATCCCATGGTGTGAAAACGCCGCTTCTCGCTGTCGGGGATGCAGCCCTTGAAGTTTTTGAGCGCGCAGGTCATGACGGTTTGGCAATGCCCCTTGAGCACGGGCAGGTTGAGCAGAAATCCGGCCTCCAGCGCGCGGACGCAAACCTGGATCGGACCCACGGCGGTATCGACCGCCCGGGTTTTGTCGCTTTTGAGGTCGACCAGCTCGATCCCGAAGCGGCGCGCCAATTCGTTATAGCCGCAGCGCTCAAACGCGCGGCGGGTGCTGTCGCCGACCCAGGAGCTCTCAATCACAGCGATGTCACGCGCCGGGATACCGTGGTCGAGCAGGTACTCGATGACGCCGTGGACGATCTCCGGGTGGGTCGTGGCGCCGCCCGCGGCCGGTCGGGCCACCACCAGATTGGGCTTGAGCGCGACGGTCGCGCCGGCCGGAATCATCCGCGCGACATCGTGCGCTTCCAGCAGCGTACGGGCCATCGCGCGCCCCTCGCTGCCGTGCAGCAAACGGATGCGGCGATCGATGGGGCGGCTCACGGGTTGACGACGTGGACCGGCCGCCCGGCCACATAGGCAGCCAGATTATCGGCGGCGATGTCCATCAGGCGGGCGCGCGATTCCTTGGGCGCCCAGGCGATGTGCGGGGTGATAAAGATATTGCGGGCGGTCAGCAACGGGTTGTCCGCCCGGATCGGCTCGGTCGAAACGACGTCGACACCGGCCGCGTACACTTTGCCGCTGTTGAGCGCGGCGGCCAGGTCGGCCTCCACCACCAGCGGGCCGCGCGAGGTATTGATCAGGATCACGCCGTCTTTCATTTGGGCGAGGGTTTTCGCGTTGATGATCCCCTCCGTGGCGGGAAAGAGCGGGCAGTGCAACGAGATCACGTCGGCGGCCGCCAGCATCTCGTCGAGCGTCGCGTAACGGCAGGTCTCGCTTTCGAGCGCGGGGTTCTGGTAATCGTCGACGGCCAGAATCCGCATGCCAAAGGCCTGGGCGATCCGCGCCGTGGCCTGGCCGATGCGCCCGAAGCCGATGATCCCCATGGTTTTGCCGGCCAGCTCAATCAGCGGGTGTTTCCAATAGCACCAGTCCTGGTTGTCGGTCCACTCGCCGCGCTTGACCGAATCGCTGTGCTCGGCCACGTGGTGGCAGATCTCCAGCAGCAGCGCGAATACCATTTGCGCCACCGCCGGCGTGCCGTAGGTGGGAATGTTGGTGACGGTGATGCCCTTTTCCCTGGCCGCGTCGACGTCGATCAGGTTGTAGCCGGTCGCCAGCACACAGATAAATTTCAGCGCCGGGCAGCGGTCCATGGTCTCGCGGGTGATCGGGGTCTTGTTGGTAAAGATATAGGGCGCGTCGCCGACGCGGGCGACAATCTCCTCCGCGGGGGTGCGATCGTAGACCACGAGCTCGCCCTGGGCGGCGATGCGGTCCCACGTCAGGTCACCGGGGTTGAGGGTGTATCCATCCAATACAACGATTTTCATCTGTTTCCTCCGCTTTTTGTTGATTGGCGCGCGCCGGGTCAGTCTTCCAGCAGCGCCCAGGCGCGATTGAGCACCCGCTTGGCGTTGGCGACGACCACGTCGGGATCCTCGTCCTGCCAGGGCTTGACCTCAAACGACAAGACGAGCGGGTCGTCGGCGCGGAAGAACCCTTCCTCTTTGCAGACGCGCAGGAAGTCGAGCATCTCCGGCACATCGTTGGCGCCGTGGGGAAAGCCAAAACGCGGGTGCGTGTCGCCAAACGCTTCCGCGCCGGGCTTCATCACCGCGCTGCCGACATGCAAATGCGTGATGTAGGGGCGCAAAGTTTGGATGACAAACCGGGAGGTCTCATAGGTCTGGGGGAAGTGCGACAGGTCGACCACCAGGCCGAAGTTGTTGTGGCGGGTGCGCATGTCGGCGGCAAAACGGGCGGCCAGCGGCGCGGGGCCGATCAGCGAGGCCTTGTCGAGGTCGTAGTCAAACACTTCCAGCTCGACCGCCATGCCCTTGCCGGCGGCATAGGTGCACAGCGCGTCGGTGGTTTTGACCAACTGCGCGTAGGCCTCTTCGCGCGTGTCCGCCTGCCATTTACCCGACAGGAAAGCGATGCCCCGGGCCCCCAGGTATTCCGCCTCGTCGATGGCCTCGATCAGGGTGGCTTCGGCTTTTTTGCGGCCGGCCTCGTCGAGGTCGTTGGGGTTAAGCCCGGTGGTCAGCAGGCGCGGCTGGGCGCCGTAGCAGACGGTCAAGTGGCTTTGCGCCAGCAGGTCGCGCGCGGCGGTCCGTTGCGCGGTGTCCCGGATCCAGGTCAATTCGACCGCGTCAAAATAATCGTCGACCGCGATCTTACGCAGAGTCGATACGATCTCACCCTCGCCGCGCATGGTCTCGGGATAGGCCATAAAATGGATCAGGCCGATCTGGAAATATTTGTGCATGGATTCTTTCATCGGATTGCCTCCTCTATTTGATCTGTCCGCCCAAGCGCACGATCCGCATGACGCGTTCGGCCGCGTCCTCCAGCAATTCGCCCGAGCGGCCCATGGCCTCGTCGAGCGGCATCGCGCGATTGACTGTACTCATTATAGCATCCACACCGTGGGCATAAACCGCTTCCGCGCCCGCGCCGATGTCGCCGACGATCGCCAGCACCGGCTTGCCAAACTTCTTGGCCCGCAGGCCGACGCCCACCGGCACCTTGCCCATGACGGACTGGGCGTCGATGCGCCCCTCGCCGGTGATGACCAGGTCGGCGTCGGCGATTTTGCGGTCAAAATCGGCGACGTCCAGCACGATCTCGATCCCCGGCCGCAAGACGGCGTCGGCAAACACCAACAGCGCGTAGCCCAGTCCGCCGGCCGCGCCCGCGCCGGGGGCGTCGGCGCGATCGATCCCCAGCTGGTCGCGGACGACCTCCGCGTAATGAGCCAGCGCGGCGTCCAGTTGCGCGATCATCGCCGGGGTCGCGCCCTTTTGCGGCCCGAAGATCGCGCTGGCCCCTTGCGGGCCGCACAGCGGGTTGTTGACATCGCACGAGACGATGATCTCGGTCTGGCGCAGCCGCGCGTCCAGCCCGCTCGCGTCGATGCGCGCCAGCGACGCCAAACCGGCGCCGCCGTAGCCCAGCTCGCGCCCCTCGGCGTCCGTAAAGGACGCGCCCAGCGCTTGTGCCATGCCGATGCCGCCGTCGTTGGTCGCCGAGCCGCCGATGCCGATATAGACGCGCCGCGCGCCCGCGTCCAGCGCGTGGCGGATCAGCTCGCCCGTGCCATAGGTGGTGGTGACCCGGGGGTCGCGCCGGTCGCGCGGCACCATCGGCAAACCCGAAGCCGCGGCCATCTCGATCACGGCCGCGCCGTTGTCGAGGATGCCGTAGAACGAATCCGCCGCCTCGCCCAGCGGCCCGGTGACCCGGCAGGCGACGCGCCGGCCGCCGGCGCCGGCGATCATGGCGTCCACGGTCCCTTCGCCGCCGTCGGCGATCGCCACCGGCAGGATCTGCGCGTCGGGACAGACTTTGCGGATGCCGGCTCCGATGCGCGCGGCGACCGCCAGGCTGGAGTTGCTGCCCTTGAAAGAATCGGAAGCGATGACGATTTTCATGATTTCCCTCCTAAGTCTGATCGTGGATCGCGGCGAACAACGTCGTCAAATACAGCGCCAGCGCGTCCCGCAGGCGGCGGGGGTCATGGCCCGTGATGCCGGCCAGCCGCCGCAAGCGGTATTGTAAGGTGTTTTTATGAATTCCCAGCCGCGCGGCCGTTTTCGCCAGCGACCCATCGGTCTGATAATACACCGTCAGCCATTGCAGCGTCTCAGCGACCTCCGCCTCGGCGACCCCGCGCAGCATCCGCTGGCGGAACTCGCGCCAGGCCCGCGCCGGGACTTCCTGGACCAGCAGCTCCAGCGCGATGTCGCCAAAGGACTGAATCTGGCGGGTATGCGTGTTTTTTGCCATGCGCGCGGCGCGCTCCGCCTCGCGCACCGAATCCCGCACCTCGGCAAATGTGCGCCGGGGCATGCCGACGCCGCCAAAAACCGCCCGGGTGCTGGCGGCGGCCAATTGATCGCGCAGCTGCTGCAAACGCTCCCGCGCGGCGCCCGGCGTTTCACTGTCGAGCAACACCACGACGCGATCCCCCAACGCCGCCGCCGGCGTCTCCCGGCCGCCGTCGGTGCGCAAGGAGACAAAAAAGGACCGCACCAGCGTCAAATAGGCCTCCGCGCCCTCCTCCCCGTCGGCCGCCGCGGCGGGCGGATCCAGCAACAGGACACCGGCACAGCGGGCGCGGTTGGCGTCGATGCCAAAGGAATGGGCGCGCTCGGCCAGCGCGGGGTCGTCGATCGGCACCGGGGACAACAGCCATTCTTCCAGAAAACGCTGTTTGTCGTCCCACCATTCGCCGGCGGCCAGGCGCTCATGGTGCGCGGTGATCAGCAACGCGGTCAGACCGGCGGCGGTTTGCAAAGCCGCGCGGGTGGCGGCGTCTGGTTCTTCTGCGGCGGCGTCGGTGGTGCCGGCGGCGGCGGGGGAGGCGGGGGTGCCGCATGGCGTCAGCCCCAGCAGGCAGACGCGCAGCCCGTCGACCTCGACCGGAACCAGCGCGGCGGTCGCCAGCCATTCAACGGCCGGCGCTTCGCCCTCGCCGCCGCCATGTGTTTCGCCCGGCAGGCGCAGATGGCGCCCGACCTCTGCCGGTTCGCCGCCGGCCAGCACGGTGCCATCCGGCTGCGCCACCAGCAGGCTCCACCCGGACAGCGGCCCGACCGCGCGCACGATCTGCCGCGCCAGGCTCATGCTCAACGCCCGTTCCACTTTATGGCCTCCTGCTCAGAAGATGGCGATAAACCGCCTGCGCGAACCCGTCCGTGTCGTTGTCGCCGGTCACGTGGTCCGCGGCCGCCTGCACCGCCGGTTTGGCGTTGCCCATCGCGAACGAAATCCCCGCCGCCCGCAGCATGCTGATGTCGTTGTCGTTGTCGCCAAAGGCCGCCACCTGTTGGGGGCATACGCCGGCGTGCGCGGCCAGAATGCGCAGGGCGTCGCCTTTGGAAACGCCGGTGCTCATGATATCCAGCGAATCCCCCACCGAGCGGATCGCCGCGATGTCCGCGAACTCGCGGCGCGCTTGCGTGAGCACCCGCTCGATGTCGCCGTCCACACGGCGCGCCAAAAAGATTTTGAACACGCCCTCGGCGGCGATGGCCTCGGGGTCGGACTCGCTATAGAGCCGCAGCGTGACCGGGAGGCTGCCGCCGGCGGCGGCCAGGCGATTGTAGTCGTGGAAAAAATCGACGCGCGCGCTGTCCCGCGCGTACCACACCGCGTCGCGGGTGTAGGCCAGCCCGTCGACCCGGTATTCGAGGCACAAACGGATGATCCGCGCGGCGGCCGCGGCGGACAAGGCTCGCATATGGATCGTCTCACCGCTGGCCAGATCGCGGACCAGGGCGCCGTTGCACGAGACCACCGGCAGGCGCAGATCCAGTTGGCGCACATAATCGCGCACCAGCAGGTCGAGTCGGCCGGTGGCGATCGCGGTTTCGATACCGGCCTGTCGCGCGTCGCGGATGGCCTGGAGGTTGGCGGCGGATACGGTCAGATCGGAGGACAACAAAGTGCCGTCCATATCCGTGAGAATCAGGCGAATGTCACGCGTCCGCAAATCTTAAAGCCCCGCTTTCTGATGATTCTCTATAGCATATCAGGTTTGACGCCCCCCGGTCACGGTGCTAAAATGCACGCAGTATCGCACGCGCCGATCTGAGGAGAAAAGGATGAAAACAAACCGGGGACAACGGCTCTCATATGGCAAAGAAGTGGCCACCGAACGGTATACCCGCGGCAGCCGTCGCCGGATCCACCCCGGCCTGCGCATCTTTGGCATCGCGATTGTGTCGGCGCTGGCGATCCTGATCACCTCGGGCGCCTTTTATTATAACCATCTGCTCAACCACATCCACTATGAAACCAGCAGCCCCACCTTGACCACCCGCCCCTGGCCCTCCCTCTCCCGCACCACCTCCACCACCCGCCTGACGTCGATCGGCGAGACCACGGTCACGCCCGTGCCGACGATCAACTGGGTGTCGCGATATGACCTTTCTGACATCCCCATCCGTTCGCAGGCGAAAGTGGAGAACATTCTGTTGATCGGCTGGGATGATTTCGGCAACGCCGATACCATCATTCTGACCTCGATCGACAAGAAAAACGACAGTCTGCACATGGTGTCGATTCTGCGCGACACCGGCGTGGTCATCCCCGGCTACCCGCATGACGATTTACCCAAGATCAACGCCGCCTACGCGTATGGCGGCGCGCCGCTGCTGATCCAGACCATCGAGCAGAACTTTCGCGTCCAAATCGACAACTACATCGCCGTGGATTTTCAAGGGTTTGACCGCATTGTCGACAGCATCGGCGGACTCGATATACTTTTGACGGCGGAAGAAGCGGCCCATCTGGGCCTCGAAGCGGGGACGCAGCACCTGAACGGCCGCGGGGTCGAGGAGTATGTCCGCATTCGCAAAATCGACTCGGATTACCAACGCACCTCGCGCCAACGCTATGTTCTGGAGCGCATGATGGCCAAGGCGCGCGGCATGGGCGCGCTGGAACTGGCCGCGTTGATGGAGGTCATCCTGCCCCAGGTACACACCGGCATGAGCAAATCCGAATTGTCGATGTATCTTCTGGCCGCCCCGTCCATGCTGCGCTACCCGTTGTCCCAGGACAGCATCCCGCTGCATGGCTCATACGAGAGCTACGACTATACGTTCCACCTCGATTTGCGGCGCAACGTCGAATACCTGCACACACTGCTTTACGGCTCATAAGGCGGGCCAGCCGGGGCGAGATCCCCGCCGCCCGCGCCGACACCGGGCCGCCGGCCGCTTACGTCAGGCGATACTGCCCGGTATACAACTTGTAATACCGTCCCTCTTGCGCGACCAATTCGTCGTGATCCCCGCGCTCAATGATTTCCCCATGTTCCAAGACCAGAATCGCGTTGGCGTTGCGCACGGTGGACAAGCGGTGCGCGATGACAAACACCGTGCGCCCTTCCATCAACTGATTCATCCCTTGCTCGATCAGGCGTTCGGTGCGCGTATCGATCGAGCTGGTCGCTTCGTCCAGAATCATCACCGGCGGGTCGGCGACGTACGCGCGGGCGATCGCCAACAATTGCCGCTGGCCCTGTGACAAGCTACCGCCGTCCCCGGTGATGACCGTCTGATAGCCCTGCGGCAAACGGCGGATAAAGGAATCGGCACTGGTGCGGACGGCCGCCTGCACGCAGGCCTCGTCCGAAGCGTCCAGCCGCCCATAGCGGATGTTGTCCATCACCGTCCCCGAGAACAAATGCGTATCCTGCAGCACCATCCCCAACGCGGAGCGCAGGCTGTTTTTGCCGATGTCCTTGACATCGATCCCGTCGTAGGTCACCGCGCCTTCCCGTACATCGTAAAAGCGGTTCAGCAGGTTGGAGATCGTGGTTTTGCCGGCGCCGGTAGAACCGACAAAAGCGATTTTTTGTCCCGGCTTGGCATACAGCGAGACGTTCTTCAGCACGTCTACCCGTTCGTCATAAGAGAACGTAACGCTTTGCAACCGGACGTCGCCGCGCAAGGGCACGCGTTGTGTTTGCCCCTCGGCGTCCACCCGTTCCCACGCCCAACCGTCCCGGGCATGGCTCGCCTCTTCGCGGTCTGAGACGCGGATCAGATGCCACGCGCCGTCGTCGGTCTCGGGTTGCAGGTCCATCATGGCGAAAATGCGCTCCGCGCCGGCCATCGCCGATAGCAGCGAATTGATCTGGTTGGTGATCTGGTTGATCGGCATCCCCACCTGGCGTGAGTATTGCAGGAACGCCGCCAGCGAGCCGATATCAAACCCCGACCGGATCGCCAGAAAGCCGCCTAACGCCGCGGTCAGCGCGTAACTGATGTTGTTGAGGTTGCCCATGACCGGCATGATCGTGCCGGCGACGATGTTGGCTTTGGTGGCTGTGACGCGGAAATCATCGCTCAAAACAGCGAAGTCCTCGCGGGCGATCGGCTCGCGGGTAAAGGCCTTGACGACTTTGATGCCCTCGATGGTCTCTTCGATAAACCCGTTCATGCGGCCCAGCGTACGCTGTTGCTCGCGGAACAGGGAGCGCCCCCGCCGGGTCATGGTGCGCGAGAAGAAAAACATGATCGTCATCATCCCCGCCGTCGTCAGGAACAAAATCGGGTTGAGGGTCAGCATCATCGTCACGGTGCCGACAAACATCACCGCACTGGAAGCCAGTTGGGTCACGCTTTGTTCCATCGCCATCGACACATTGTCCATGTCGTTGGTGAAACGGCTCATCAGCTCCCCGTGCGTATGGGTATCAAAGAACTGTAAGGGCAACGCCTGCATATGGTTGAACAGGTCGCTGCGCATCGTGTGGGTCGTCCGTTGCGCGATGCGCATCATCAACTGGCTTTGCAAGAATGTCGCGGTCACACCGGTGAGGTAAATGCCGCCCAGCTTGAGCAGCGCCAGCCCCAGACCGGCAAAATCTCCGGGCAAAATGTAGTCATTGATCAAAGGCTTCAAAAACCAGGTGCCGGCCAGAGAAGAAAAGGTCGAAAGCGACAACAGCAAACCGACCAGCAGCAACAGGTAGCGGCTGGGCCCCAGGTAGCGCAGCAGGCGCAACAGCGTGCCACGCGTGTTCTTGGGCCGCTCGAAGCTCATCATGCCGCGGCCCGGCCTGCCTCCCCCCGGTCCGCCCCGACCGCGCGTCTGCGCGGCCCGGGCCTGGGAGGACCCGTATTCGGGGATTTTGCGCACGGGCGCCCCGTTTTGTTTTTGCTCTGCCATCAGGCCACCCCCCCTTCGATCTGGGTCGCGCAGATTTCCGCGTACACCTGGTTGGACGCCAGCAACTCCTCGTGCGTCCCATTGCCGACCAGCCGGCCGTTATCCAAAACCAGAATGCGATCCGCCCAGCTGACCGAACTGATCCGCTGCGCGATCAGCAAGACGGTGGTGTCGCCCAGCCCTGCCCTGAGCGCGGCACGGATGTTGCGTTCCGTGTCCGAGTCAATCGCGCTGGTGCTGTCGTCCAGGATAAGAATACGGGGGTTTTTCAACAAAGCCCGGGCGATACAAAGGCGTTGTTTCTGCCCGCCCGAAACGTTGACACCCCCCTGACCAAGCATCGTCTCATACCCGTCTGGAAAGCCGGTTATAAACGCGTGCGCTTGCGCCGCGCGGGCCGCCGCTTCGATCTGGTCGTCGCCGGCATAGTCGTCGCCCCACAACAGATTGTCGCGGATCGTGCCGCTGAACAGCAGGTTGTTTTGCAAGACCATGCCGATGCTCTGCCGCAAAGACCGCAATGGATATTCGCGGACATCGATGCCGTCGATCAGCACCTGCCCGCCCGTCACGTCATACAACCGCGGCACCAGTTGCACCAGGGAAGTCTTGCCCGTGCCGGTGCCGCCGACGATGGCGACCACTTCCCCCGCTTCGGCGGTACACGTGATGTTTGACAAAACGTCTTCGCCCGACCCGCCGCCGGGGTAACGGAATGAAACGTCGCGGAATTCGATCCGCCCGCGCGTAACGCGTGGCGGCTCCGTCCCGGTCGTCTCCGCCGCCTCCGCCGCGTCCGCCGCCGCGGTAACGGGCAGGATGGTATATTCTTCATCGCGGATGGCCGGTTCTGTGTCCAGCACTTCCACGACCCGGTTGCCGCAGGCGCGCGCGCGGGCGGCCATGAGAAAGACCATCGACACCATCATCAGGCTCATCAGGATCTGCGTGATGTACTGGATAAAGCTGATCAGCTTGCCGGTGGTAAATTCGCCCGCGCCGACCAGCCGACCCCCGAACCAGAGGACGGCCAGTGTCGCCAGGTTCATGACCAGGGTCATCATCGGCATGGTGGTGATCACCAACGTCGCGGCGCGCACGCCCGCCTCCCGCAACTCGTCATTGGAGCGGCGGAATTTGGCCTTTTCGTGTGCTTCGCGCACAAACGCTTTGACCACGCGGATGGCGATCAGGTTTTCCTGGACCGTGCCATTGAGGGCGTCGATCTTGCGCTGCATGGCCGCAAACAGGCCTTCGGCGCGTGTCATGATCACAAAGATCCCCAAAGACAGCAAGGGGATGGCCACCAGCAAAATCGCCGCCAGGCGGGCATGAATGCCAATCGCCAGCACCAGGGCGAAAACCATCATAAAGGGGGCGCGAATCATCAGGCGCAGCGTCATCATAAAAGTGTTCTGCAGCTGTATGGTATCACTTGTCAGCCGTGTCACCAGGGAGGCCGTCGAAAAACGATCGATGTCGCTGAAGGAAAAAGCGGTGATGCGCGAAAACAGCGCTTTGCGGACGTTCCAGCCAAAGCCTTGCGCGGCCATCGAAGACGTCACCATGTTGGCGATGCCGCACAGCATGCCGCCCAGTGCCAGCAGCACCATCGTGCCACCGGTGCGCAAAATAAAATCCAGATCCTGCCGGGGGATTCCCGTGTCGACGATGCGCGCCATCATCATCGGCATGCGCAATTCCAAAAAGACTTCACCAATCATGAATAGGGGCGCGATCGCCACATAGAGTTTGTAGGCGCCCAGGTATCGCGCCAGTCTGCGAATGATTTGTATCAATCTGCTCCCTCCTGCCGTTGCGGTATGGTAAAGGGCGGAGTCGCCCCCATCTCGACCAGATTCTGGATGATCCGTTGGTAATATTGGGTCAACTGCCGGCGCTCCTGGCCGGAGAACCCGCGAAACATCCCGTTGTCCAGCTCCTTAAAGGCGGCAATGCAAGCCAAAATGCGTTCGCGCCCTTTGTCGGTCAAGGCGATCCGGTTCTTGCGCGAATCGTGTTCATCGGGGATGCGTCGCAGAAGGTCGTGCGCTTCCATCCGCTTCAGGGAGACCGCGACCGACGCGGAACGCACGCCGAGAAAATCCGCCAGCTCTTTTTGTGAAGTAAACGTCCGGTCCGGCTGGTCCAACAGCAAAAACAACAATCGCGGATGGCTGACGTCGGCCAGACCGCGGACGGCCATTTCAGCGCGCACGCGCTCATAATGCATCCGCCCCACCATGCGCATCATCCATTCCAATTCCTGATTCTTGCCGGTGACCCAACGCGCCGGTGATTCATTTGTCATGCTCTCACACCTCCCGTTCGCGCATGCGGGCTTCGCATGCCGTCCGCTCCCGCTGCCTCCGGGACTGTCAATAACCAATCGGCTAATGGTTAGCCGGGCGATGATTAGCCGGATAACGATTAGCCGGTTATCAATATAACGCTTGCCTTGTGCCCTGTCAAGCCTCTTTCGCTTGTACAGGATTCATCTGTTGTATAATCGATAGGAACGACGGCCACAGATGAGGAGGGTACAGCATGCTTCCACTAGACATCGAACGTTTCTGGCAAGAAGATGAGATCGCCCACCGGGACAACTGCTTTTCCCCGGAGGCGACGCAAGTCGCGCTCGGCATCCGCATGAGCCCCGAATGTGTGTACTCCGAGTTGGGAGAGACCGGCAAACCCTGGTTGCAGGAAGATCCGGCACGCGCCCGCGACCTGTTCCGTCGTTACAACGACAAGGCGGAACAAATCGTCGGGATGCGCTTGTTGGACGAAAACTTTCCCGCGCCCGATCAGATCTATCCCCCCTATCGGCGCATTGGCGAATGGTTTGAGGGGCGGTACATCGAAAATGAAATTTCGGAGTGGCTGGAAAGCGACATCCAAACGCCGCAAGAACTTGAAAAAATGCTGGACCGCTTGGAACGCACCGACCTGAGGGAGTTCATGTTGCCACCGGGATGGGAGGCCGCCAAGCGCCGGATCCATGAGCAATATGGCACGCGTCCCCCACAAGTGCGTCACATCCGCGGCCCCGTTACGCTGGCCATGTCCATATTCGGCGTCGAGCCCTTTATTTACCTTTGTCTGGACGAGCCCGAACTGGCGCAGCGCTTTAGCGCCGCGATTGCCGACGCGACCATCCGCATGGCGGAAATCGCGGACGCGGAGGCCGGATGGACGCCGGCGGAAGCGCCGCACGGCTTCTCGTTTGCCGACGACAACTGCTGCCTGCTCACCCCCGAATTGTACGATATGTTCGGTTACCCGATCCTCAAACAGGTTTTTGAGCGTTTCTCACCCGACCCGGACGACAAGCGATATCAGCACTCCGACTCCGCGATGGAGCACCTATTGCCCATCCTGGCCCGCTTGGATCTCAACGGGGTCAATTTTGGACCGACGGTCATGGCCGACGAGATCCGCCATCACATGCCGCGGGCCCGCATCGATGGGTGCATTGCCCCCTTTACCTTTATGCGCAACGAAACGGAACAGTTGATCGCGGAGGTTCGCCGCGATTGCGACAACATCCGCAAGACGGGGACGCGCGGTCTCAACATCAGCACCGCCGGGTCGATCAATGACGGCAGCAGCCTCGAGTCGATGCGGGTGATCATGGCGGCGATTCAGATGTACGGGCGTTATTAGATCTTTCCCTCACACGCGTCCGGCGGATTTCTGTTGGGGGAGGCGGGTACGTGACGCAGGATTCCACCCGAACGGCAGCCAGATACCGGCTCGCGAAAATCGCGTTCGCGGTTTTGACGACCGGCCTGGCCGCTGTCCTGGTCTGGTACCTGTATCGTTATGCCGACCCGTCGACGTTGTTGGTGCAACAGGATAATCAATTGTCCCGCGCCCTGATCCTCCTGGGTCTGTTTGTCGTCAAAGCTCTGACGTTGGTTGTAATCGAGTCCTCTTTGTTGTACGTCGCGGCCGCGATTTTCTTTCCGCTAGAAATCGCGATGTTTATTGTTTTCATCGGCGTCGCGATCGAGGTCACGATCGAGTTTTTATTGGGCGTATCGTTTGGCCGCAAACGCGTGCGCGCCCTGCTCGCCAAACTGCAAGGGCGAAAACCGCTGTTGGACCGCTTGTTGTCGCGGTTGACCGGCAGCGATCCGTTTGTCATTGTCTTGCTGCGCCTGTTGCCGGGCTTTCACAATGGTCTGACCGGGCTGGTGCTGGGCGCGTCCGGTACCAGTCTTCTGGTATACCTACCGGCTTCGCTCCTGGGGATGTTGCCCAAGGCCATCGCCACGATTTGGATGGGCAAATCACTCCTGGACCCCTTGTCCGTCGGTTTCCTCCTGCCGCTGGCACTCTACCTGGCCGCCGTCGGACTGGCGCTGCTTTTGCGCCGCACGCTCAAACAGCGGGTTCCGCACAACGACTCACCCAGCGAATAGATGGCATTGAAAAACGCCCCTCCGGAAGGACCGGAGGGGCGTTTTTACGCAATCGCTTGCGCTATGAGGAGTATCAGTCGGCTAACGTGGAGTACATGAAGTATTTGTAACCCAGCGGCGAGGAGTAGAAGCCCTCCAGCTTGGTGTTCTTCATGTAGATGTCGACATAGTAATAGATCGGAGCGACGGGCGCTTCGTCCATCAGAATCGCTTCCGCGGCGTGCATGTCGGCATAACGTTTCGTGCGGTCGGAACTGGTTTTGACGCCCTGAATCAGCGCGTCATAGTCGGCGTTGGACCACTGCGCGTCGTTGTTGCCGCCGCCGGTGACCCACATGTCAAGGAAGCTGATGGGATCGTTGTAGTCAGCCAGCCAGCCGTGGCGGGCCACTTCGTAATCACCGTCCTGGCGGGTGTTGAGGAACACGCCCCACTCTTGCTCGGCAATGGTGCAATCGATTCCCAGTTCGGTCTTCCACATGTCTTGCAACGCTTCCGCGATCAATTGATGGCCGGTGCTGGTGTTGAGCAGATACTCAAACTTGGGGAACCCAGCGCCGCCGGCATAACCGGCATCCGCCAGCAACTGCCTGGCTTCGTCGCAGTTCTTATCGTAGTCTTCTTTGGCAACCGAGTAATAGTCGCCGCCCACATCGCGGAATTCCTTGGTCGGGTCCGCGTCGGTCAATCCGGTCGCCACATAAGCGGTAGCGGGAACCTGTCCGGCTTTGCCGATCTGCTCCACGATAAAGTTACGGTCGATGACCAGCGACAGCGCCTTACGTACGCGCGCGTCGTCGAACGGTGCTTTTTCGGTATTGAAGCAGACAAAGTAGGTGCCGAGCTGACCCGCGAGGTGGAACTCGGGGGTATCGCGCAGCGCGTCGATCTCGTCGTTGGGGACCGAGTCCGCCAACATGATCGTGCCGTTCTGGAATGCGGCCAGCATCGCGTTGTCGTCATCCATCAGGACAAACTTGATGGTTTCGGGTTTGATGGCGTTCTTGTCGTGATAGTATGGGTTCTTCTCAAAGGTGATGGCTGCGTTGTGCTCCCAGCTCTTCATCTTGTAAGGGCCGTTGCAGATGTAGGTCTCGGGTTTGAGCGTCCAGCCCTCATCGGCTTCGACGATATCCTGGCGGACCGGGAACAGAGTGGGGAACGCCAGAATTTCCATAAAGAACGGGGCCGCCGCGGTCAGGGTGACTTCGATGGTTTTGTCATCCAGGGCCTTGGCGCCGATGGCATCGACATCATACTCATCGGTTTCCACATCCGCGTAATAGACATCCGCTACGCCGACAATGTTCTCCAGCATATAGCCGTAAGAAGTGGCGTTGGCGGGGTCAATCGCGCGTTTCCAGGCATAGATAAAGTCTGACGCGACCAGGTCTTTGCCGTCGGACCATTTCAGGCCGTCCTTGAGCGTGATCGTGTAGGTAATTCCATCTTCGCTGACATCAATTTTCTTGGCCAGGTCAGGTTGGGGCATGCCGTCTTTGTCCAGCTTGCAGATACCCGCAAAGGCGTGAATCAGCATGGTGGCACCGTCAACCGCCTCATTGTAAGCGGGGTCGATGCTGTCCGGCTCTGATCCGACGCACACGCTGAGTTCTGCGACGTTGGCTGCGCCTTTGTTACAGGCCGCAACGATGGTCACGCACATCAGCAGCGCGAGTACGAGACTGAGTAAACGGAATTTTCTCATCTGTGTCTTCCTCCTTGTAGTGTGACTGATTTCTCCTCTATGCTCTCACCCGACACATAAACCCGTGTGGTTCCCGTTCATCCGGGAGCATGTGCCGGGACAAGGCCTGGGTCAGGCTTTCTGCTCCAGCAGATGGCAAGCCGCGAAATGATTGTTGCCGTAGTCTTTGAAGACCGGCTCCTGTTGCGCGCAAATGGGCATCGCGTAGGGGCAGCGGGTGCGGAAATAGCACCCCGACGGCGGATTGAGCGGGCTGGGCACATCGCCCTGCAAAATAATGCGCTTCTTCTGGCGACTGGCACGCGGGTCGGGGATCGGAATGGCCGAAAGCAGCGACTGTGTATAGGGGTGCAATGGGTGGACATGCAACTCTTCCGCCGCAGCCAGCTCCACCATCTTGCCCAGATACATGACGCCGATGCGGTGCGAAATATGGCGCACAACCGATAGGTCATGGGCGATGAATAAATAGGCCAACCCGGTTTCGGCCTGCAACTCTTCAAACATATTGATGATCTGCGCCTGAATGGAGACATCCAGCGCGGAGACCGGTTCGTCACAGACCATGAACTCAGGGTTGACCGCGAGCGCGCGCGCGATGCCGATGCGCTGCCGTTGTCCGCCGGAAAACTCATGCGGATAGCGGGTTGCGTGCTCGCTGTTGAGACCCACGCGCTCCAGAAGCACATGAATGCGGTCTTTGCGGTCCTGGCGCGAAGTCGCCAGATGTTGGATATCGATGGCTTCGGCGACAATGTCGCCGACCGTCATGCGCGGGTTGAGCGACGCGTACGGATCCTGAAACACAATTTGCATGCGGCGGCGATACGGCCGCATATCGCCGGTGGTGATATCGGTGCCGTCATACACAATCCGCCCGGAGGTCGGCTCGTACAGGCGCAAAATGGTGCGCCCGACCGTCGTTTTGCCACAGCCACTCTCCCCTACCAGGCCCAACGTTTCGCCGCGCGCGATTTCCATACTGACCCCGTCCACGGCCTTGACATAGGCCGGCGTGAACAGGCGCCCCCGCACTTTGAAATATTGTTTGAGGTCAGTGACCTCTAGGAGCGTCGCACCCATCAAATTTCCTCCTGATCGGCCACAAGCGGCTGTCGCGGATGCGGGTCCGCTTGTTCCGTCGCCATTTCTTTCCGGGTGTTCAGCCAACAGGCGCTGAAATGCGTCTCCGACAGCTGACTGTAGTCCGGCATATGATCCAAACAAATGCGCATACAATATTTGCACCGCGGCGCGAAAGGGCAGCCGGCCGGTAGATTCATCGAATCAACCGGGGAGCCTTCGATCGGCACGAGCTTCTCATGTTTTTCCAAAGTAAGCTTGGGGAGCGAGGCCAGAAGTCCGGCCGTATACGGGTGGTTGGGCTCGTAGAAAATCTCATCTACTGTCCCTTTTTCCACCACCATACCGGCGTACATCACCATGATATCGCGGCACATATCCGCAACCACACCCAGGTCATGGGTGATAAGGATAATCGACATGCCCAGTTTTTGTTTCAGTTCGTTCATCAGCTCCAGAATCTGCGCCTGGATCGTCACGTCCAGCGCCGTGGTCGGCTCGTCGGCGATCAGGAGCTTGGGTTCACAGGCCAAGGCGATGGCGATCATGACCCGCTGGCGCATCCCGCCGGAAAACTCGTGCGGATATTGACGCAGGCGGCGCTCCGGCTCATTGACACCGACCAGTTCCAACAATTCGACGGCGCGCGCCCGCGCGCTTTTTTTGTCCATGTTGGTATGCAACAGGATGGTCTCCATGATTTGATTGCCGATGGTGAACACCGGATTGAGCGAAGTCATGGGATCCTGGAAAATGATGCTGATCTCGTTGCCGCGGATCTTCTGCATCTCTTCCTCGCTCAGCTCATTGATGACGCGGTTGTCAAAAACGATGGTGCCGTTTTTAATCTTGCCCGGCTCCGGGATCAGGCCCATCACAGAATACGCGGAAACACTTTTGCCGCTGCCGGATTCACCGACAATGCCGAGCACGTGCCCATTCTTGAGTTCGAGTGAGACGCGGTTGACCGCTCTCACCTCGCCGGTCGGCGTGAAAAAAGAGACATCCAGGTCTTTAATGCTGAGCAGCGTCTCGTTTGAATTGTTTACTGTCATCGTCCGTCTCCTACTTCTTCAATCTCGGATCGAGTGCGTCACGCAAGCCGTCACCAAAGAGGTTGAAAGCCAGGATGACAATACTGATCGTGACCGCAGGCGCGACCAGACGGTAGGTATAGGACGTGATGCCGCCGATGGCGTCCGCCGCCAGGGAGCCCAGACTGGGCATGGGCGCTTGCACGCCCAGCCCCAGGAAGCTCAAAAACGACTCGGTAAAAATCGCCGAGGGAATCTGCAACGAAGTGGTCACGACAATGGTGCCGATCGTATTGGGAATCAAGTGGCGGCGGATGATCCGGGCGTTGTTGCCGCCCAAAGCGCGCGCCGCGGTGACAAATTCCTGTTCTTTTAACATCAAAACCTGCCCGCGTACGATCCGGGCCATGCCCACCCAGTAGAGCAGGCTGAAGGTGATAAAAATACTGATCAGGCCGGGGCCGATCAAGCTCAGTCCTTTGAAAATCGCCGCGCGGTCAAAGAGGTTTTCCAGCGGTGTTTTGAGTGTCACCATCAGGATGATGATGATCAGGATGTCCGGCACCGTGTAGATGACCTCGACGACCCGCATCATGACCAGGTCGACGCGGCCGCCGGCCAATCCGGAGACCGAGCCGTAGATCGAGCCGATCAACAAGATGAGGAAGCTGGCGACAATGCCGACCAGCAAGGAAATGCGGGTGCCCATCATGACCCGGATCATCAGATCACGCCCCAGCGCGTCGGTACCGAGCAAATGCGGAAAGACCCGTTCGCCGGCGTCTTTTCTTTCGATTTCCTGGGTGGAGTAACGCAAGGGCCGCAAATTCTCACTGCCGCGCGTTTGCTGTTCATACGCGTACGGATAAAAAGACGGGAGGACAAAGGCAAAGATGATCACCAGGACGATGACAATCAAAGAGCCCATCGCGACTTTGTTTTTCCGCAAGCGCCGCCCCGCGTCCTTCCAGTATGTGACGCTCTCGCGCATCATGATCAATTCCCTTTTTTCTTCCTCGGTCGCGGGCAGGAAATCAGAAGGGTCGAGTTGCAGGCTCAACGGGTTTTTATGCATTGGCTTATCTGACATATACGTGTCGCGCTCCCTAATCAAACTTGATCCGCGGATCCACCACTTTATACAAAATATCCACCACCAGGTTCATCAGAATCAAGAACGCGGCCAGGAAGATGGTGGTACCCATGATCAACGGATAATCCCGGTTGTTGATCGAGCTGATAAACTCTCCGCCCAGTCCGGGGATGGTAAAGATCTTTTCGACAATAAAGCTGCCGGTCAAAATATACGCGATCAGGGGACCCAGATACGTAATGATGGGAATCAGCGAGTTGCGTAGCGCGTGCTTAAACAAAACCACACGTCCCGACAGCCCTTTGGCATGCGCGGTGCGGATATAATCCTGCCCCAACACGTCCAGCATGCTGGAGCGCATGAGTCGCGCGATATAGGACATCGGGTACAGCGAAAGGGTGATGACCGGCATGATGTAATGGGCTGGGGTCGCCAGCCCAATTGTGGGCAAGATCGGCAGCTTCACCCCCAGTAAAATCAACAAGGAGGTCGCGACCACAAAACCGGGTACCGCGATCCCCAAAGTAAAAATAAAGCGGAGCAAATTATCCGGCCATTTCCCGCGTTTGAGCGCTGAGACCGCGCCGAGGGGAATACCGGTGGCCAGCGCCACGACAATTGCCACCCCGCCAACACGGGCGGAGACAGGGAATTTTTCACTGATGATCGTCGTAATTTCGCGCCCTTTTTTCTTGATCGAATAGCCCAAATCCCCCTGAACCAAGCGCACCATATAATTCTTATATTGAACGATTTTGGGTTTATCCAACCCGTATTTGGCTTCCATGGCCTTGAGGACGGAGGGCGATGGCGCTTTTTCCGCCAGGAAAGGTCCACCCGGGACGAGGAACATCAAAAAGAACGTGAGTGTGGCTACCATCCACACCGTAAGAAGTGCCAGACCGAGGCGTTTGGCGATATAGACTACCAATTTAATCCCTCCAACCCGATCGCGCGCCCGGACACTTGTCCATACCCGGTGGATCGAATCTGTTAACCTGTATATCGTAATCTACTACAATCGGATCGTCAACGTTAAGCGCGAACGAGAGGCAGATCAATAACCTAAAATATCCTACCCGACGCATTTATGCAACCTGGTCACTTTTATGCAACCTGGCGCATTTATGCAACCTGGCGCATTTATGCCAGAGGGCGGCCGCACGCGGCCGCCCTCTGGTTTGCAATCATGCTCAGCGGGATCTTGTCGTGTCGCCCTTACTTTTTCAGCAAATCGCGGATCTCCTCCAGCAAAACGACGTCATCCGGCTTGGGCGCGGGTTCCGCGGCCGGCTCTTCCTCGCTCTTCGCCATCTTTTTCTGCAGGCTCTGAATCGCGCGGACGATAAAAAAGATCACGGTGCCGATGATCAGAAACTGGATCACGGCGTTGAGGAACAAGCCGATGTTGATGGCCACTTCCGGTGTGGTGACTTCGAGTGTGGCCGGGTCGACGACCGCCGCCGCCAGGACGATTTTCAATGCCGCCAGATCGATGCCGGAGATCAGCTGCCCGATCACCGGCATAATGATGTCTTTGACCAGCGAGTTGACGATGGCACCGAAAGCGGCGCCGATCACGACCGCGACGGCCAGGTCAATTACATTCCCCTTGAACAAGAACGCTTTGAGATCCTTCCACATGGCGTATACCCTCCCTGGTTTGTTGTGATAAGCCAACGACTCCGACGGCAGACCGTCGGAGTCGCGGACGACAAAGTGAGCGAGTTGCCGGCATCAGCCCTTGACGGCGCCGATCATAACTCCCTTGACAAAATATTGCTGGATGAACGGGTACAGGCTCCAGACCGGTACGCTCGCCACGACAATGACAGCGTACTTGAGCAGCTCGGCCATCCCCAGCTTTTTCTCCATCGTCTCCGGGTCAACCAGTGTCGTCGGATCGATGGAGTTGGCAATCAGAATATCGCGCAACACCAGCTGCAGCGGGAACAAGTTCGGGTTCTTCAAATAGATGAACGCGTCGAAGAAGGAGTTCCAGTGGCCGACCGCGTAGAAGAGTACCAAAACGGCCAGCAGCGGTTTGGACAGCGGCAGGATGATTTTGACCAGGTATTTGAAGTGAGAACAACCGTCGATGGTCGCCGCTTCGTACAGCTCGTTGGGGATGCTTTGCATCAGGAACGTGCGGGCGATGATCAAATGGAATACACCCATCGCGTTGGGAATGATCAGCACCGCGCGTTTGTCGATGAGGTGGAGGTTTTGTATCAGGATGTACGTCGGGATCAAACCACCGCCAAAGATCATCGTAAACGTAAACAGGTACATGATGATGTTGCGGCCCGGCATGTCATCTTTGCGGGTCAACGGGTACGCGGCCAGGATGGTCATGGTCACGTTGACGATCGTGCCAAAGAATGTGTAGAAAATGGTGTTTCCATATCCCGACATGATGGCTCTGTAACCAAATACCGTCTTAAAGCCTTCCAGTGAGAAGTCAACCGGCCACAAAACAACCTTGCCGGTGACAACGGCGTTTTTGTCACTGAAGGAAGCGGCAAAAACATAAATCAGAGGATAGGCGACGATCAGCAACGCCAGCAGCAAAATCGCGTCGTTGACAAAATAGTACAGGCGATCATCTCCGGACAGCTTGATGGTACTTTTTTCTCTCTTAGCCATGCTCTCTCCCCCCTACCACAAGCTCGTTTCGCTTACCTTTTTCGCGATCTTGTTCACCGAGACCAACAAAACCATGTTGATCACCGAGTTGAACAAACCGATCGCCGTCGCGTAAGCAAACTGCGGAGCGTTAGAAGCCAATGAAATTTTGTACACATAGGTGGAAATGATTTCCGAAGTCGTGCGGTTGAGCGTCGATTGCATCAACCAGACTTTTTCGAAGCCGACACTCATGATCGAGCCCGAGTTGAGGATCAGCAACGTGATCACAGTGGGCAGGATGCCGGGGAAGTCGATGTAGCGGACCCGCTGGAACCGGGACGCGCCGTCGATGACCGCCGCTTCGTGGATGTCCATGTCGATACCGGCCAGAGCGGCGATGTAGATAATGGAGTTATACCCCATGTGCTGCCAGATCCCGGACCAGACATAAATCGATTTAAACCATTCGGGCTTGCCCATGAAATGGACCGGGCCCACCCCGACTTTACCCAACAGGGTGTTGAAGATACCGGTACGCGTGTTGGTGAAGGACAGGACCATACCGACCAG
>CAYZME010000032.1:21353-22568 GCA_964479435.1 uncultured Oscillospiraceae bacterium | reverse complement strand
GCAACCGCTACACGTTTTTTGCCTCCATCGCCAACAAAGAAGGATTCCGTCAGATTGAGTCCATTTTCACTGAAACCGCCGACAATGAAAAGGAACACGCGAAGCTGTTCTATCGCGCGATGATCGACGGTGTCAAAGAGCTGCCGGCGGCCATCGAAATTACCGGTACGTTTCCGATCGAGCAGCGCACCACCTATGAGAACCTGCTGGCAGCCGCCGCCGGCGAACGCGAAGAGTGGTCGGACCTGTATTTGAACTGGGGCAGGGTGGCAGCGGAAGAAGGGTTTGACGATATCGCGTCGATTTTTGAGGAAGTGGCGGAAGTAGAAGAGCGGCATGAGGATCGTTACGTGAAACTTGCCCGCAACCTCAAGGAAGACCGCGTGTTCAAGCGTGAGGAGAAAGTATTGTGGAAATGCCGCAATTGCGGATATGTACACGAAGGGGAAGAGGCACCGGAGCTCTGCCCCTGCTGCAAACACCCGCGGGCGCATTTTGAATTGTTTGTGGAGAATTACTGAGCCCATTGACCTGGAACTGCATGCGGGCGGACACCGATCGGTGTCCGCCTTTTGCTTTGATTTGTCACAAGATAACATGTGCATGTGATATGATAACATCGCAAACGCGGACGGATCGCAACGCGGACGGATCGCAAAGCGAACGGATCGCAACGCGGACGGATCGCGAACCGGTAATAACGGATGCGGGGTGCTTTACCATGCGAACCATGGCAGTCAGAATGTACGGGAAAAATGACCTGCGGCTGGAATCGTTCACGCCCCCCGCGTTACGCGATGGCGAAATACGCGCCCGCGTCATCTCAGACAGCATCTGCATGTCTACGTATAAAGCGGCTGTACAAGGGGCGGATCATAAGCGCGTACCGGCGGATATCGATCAAAACCCCATTGTGATCGGTCACGAGTTTTGTGGTGAGATCACGGAAGTGACTTCCCAATGGGCGAGCCATTTCCGGCCCGGGCAACGCTTCACGGTACAACCCGCGCTCAACCTGCCGGGCAATGTCTACGCGGCCCCGGGCTATTCTTTTCCGTATTTTGGCGGCGCGGCGACGCAGATCGTCATCCCCCGCGAGGTCATGGAGCAGCAGGCGGTAGTCCAGGGCGACGTCCAGTTCTTCGAGCTCGCCTCCCTGCAGGTCGACGTGCTCAAGCAGGGCCAGTTCGTGATGACCAGCGTGCTGTCGCTCGG
>CAYZME010000032.1:9819-21343 GCA_964479435.1 uncultured Oscillospiraceae bacterium | reverse complement strand
CCGTATTTTGGCGGCGCGGCGACGCAGATCGTCATCCCCCGCGAGGTCATGGAGTACGGATGTCTGTTGCCTTACGAGGGGGAAGCTTTTTTCCACGGGTCGCTTGCCGAGCCGATGTCATGCATCATCGGTGGCTTTCACGCCAATTACCACACCAAACCGGGGACATACGTTCATCAGATGGGAATTGTGCAGGGTGGCGCGATGGCACTCCTGGCCGGCGCGGGCCCGATGGGACTGGGAGCCATCGACTATGCTGTAAACGGTCCGCGGCGCCCCGCCTTGCTGGTCGTCACCGACATCGACGCCGCGCGTCTGGCGCGGGCGGCATCGATTTTTCCGTCGGCGTGGGCGGCCGAACGGGGGGTGCGGCTGATCTATCTCGACACAGCGGGCATTGCCGATGTACCCGCGCTCTTGCGGGCACAAAACGATGGCGACGGGTATGATGACGTCTATGTTTATGCGCCCGTACCGGCTTTGATCGAAATCGCTTCTGCGATTCTCGGCTATGACGGGTGCCTCAATTTTTTTGCCGGTCCTACCGATCCGACTTTTACCGCGTCCATCAATTTCTACGATGTGCACTATCATGCGACGCATGTGGCCGGCAACAGCGGCGGCAATACCGATGACCTGATCGAATCCTTGCGCCTGATGGCCGACGGCCGCATCGATCCAGCCGCTATGGTTACGCACATTGGCGGTCTGGACAGTGTGGTGGAAACGACCCTGCGTTTGCCGCACATTCCGGGTGGCAAGAAGCTGATTTATACACAGATTTCTCTGCCCTTGACACCTTTGGCGGAGCTCAACACCCGCGCACATGAAAACCCGTTGTTTGCGCCGTTGGCGGAACGGGTCGCCAAACACAACGGCCTCTGGAATCTGGAGGCGGAGCGCTATTTGCTGGCACACGCCAAACCGATCGGTCCATGACAACGGGAGGGGCGCTCATGAGCCGGAATTCGCACCAACACAAAGCTCTGCGGGCCGCGCCGCTGATTCGCGCCTGGCTGATGGGTGATCACCGGGATGGCCAGCGTTTGTTGCCGTGTGTCCGCTTTGAGGCGGACACCGGGGACGTCTCCACGACAAGGGCGGCATCTGCCGACGTGATTCTACCCCGTGGCGCGGATCTGCTGGAAAAAGCGGATGATACGCGTGTGCTCGCGGCACAATTGCGGCAAATACCGCCGCCGGATACGCAGGCGGATCTTTTGATTCACTGGCCAGATGTCGGACGCTACGCGGTGACCTGGCCGGTCAACCGGGGCCGGCGCATGGAATCACGGGTGGCTCTGATCACAGGGGCGGCGCAAGGGTTTGGGCTGGGGATCGCGGAAGGGCTGGCCGCACAGGGCGCGCGGGTGATAGTGGCCGACTTGCAGGTCGACGCGGCCCGGCATGCGGCCACGCGAATCAATCAACGCGAAGGGATGGATGTGGCACGTGTGATCGCGGTCGATGTGACCGTGGAGACATCCGTCCGCGACCTGATCGACCAGACCGTGGCCCACTACGGCGGGTTGGATTTGCTGGTCAGCAATGCTGGTGTTTTGCGCGCCGGCAGTCTCGAAGAGGTGGGGCGGGAAGATTTTGAGCGGGTCACCGCCGTCAACTACACGGGATTTTTTTTATGTGCCAAATATGCCTGCCAACCGATGAAAGCAGCCGCATGGGCCAATCCGCGCTATAGCGCCGATGTGGTGCAGGTGAATTCGAAATCGGGGCTGCAGGGATCCAACCGCAACTTCGCGTATGCCGGCAGCAAATTTGGAGGAATCGGCCTGGTGCAGAGTTTTGCCCTCGAACTGGCCCCCGACCGGATCAAGGTCAACGCGGTTTGCCCCGGCAATTATTTGGACGGCCCCTTGTGGAGTGATCCGGAACAGGGTCTGTTTGTTCAGTACCTGCGGGCGGGGAAGGTCCCGGGCGCGCGCACCCCATCAGACATCCGCGCGTATTATGAAGGAAAAGTGCCGCTGGGCCGCGGCTGTCTGCCGGCCGATGTGGTCAAGAGCATTCTTTATCTGGTGGAGCAGGAGTATGAAACCGGACAGGCCTTGCCGGTAACGGGCGGACAGGTGATGTTGGGATGACAGATCGCATCCGGCGGCGGGCGATTCCATTTTAGAAAGGCGATACGTTTCTATGGCGACTCCAGTCATCATGCCCAGGCAAGGCCAGTCTGTGGAGAGTTGTATCATCGGTGAGTGGCACCGGCAAGTGGGCGAAGCGGTCGCGGCGGGCGACAAGTTGTTTACATACGAAACAGATAAAGCCGTGTTTGATGAACCGTCGCCGGTCGCGGGTGTCTTGCTCGCGCGCTTTTTTGAAGTCGGGGAGGATGTGCCGGTTCTGACAACGGTCTGCGTGATCGGGGAAGCGGGCGAAGATTCATCCGCTCTCAAACCCGCATATATAAACAGCGAAACGCAAACGCGAACCCCCACACAAGAGCGCACCTCGCCCGAGCGGCCCAAACCCGGGCTAGCGGCCACACCTGAGGTGAGCATGGCTGCTTCCCGGGAAACGCCGGGCCCGCAAACGGCAAACGCCAGCCCACGCGCGCGGGCATTGGCCGCGCGGTGGGGGCTGGAATCCGTGCCCGGTGTGCCCGGCAGCGGGCCGGACGGCCGGGTTTTGGCCGACGACATCCGCGCGGCACGCATGGCGGGGGCGATTCCGACGCCAGCCGCGTCCCTCCTGTTGGCGCAAGGCGGGAGAAGCCGCGCACCCGGGACCGGGATCGGCGGCGTGATCCGCGCGGAAGACGTAAAACGCGCGGACCCGGAAGATTCCGACACAACACACTCCGACGGCAGCGTCCCGCACCCGTATACACGGATGCGGCAGATCATTGCGTCGACGATGACACAATCGCTCGCGCAGATGGCTCAGTTGACGCTGCAGTCTTCTTTTGACGCCGGTGCCTTGATGGCATTGCGCGCGCAGTTGCAAGCGGCGGACGGTGGAACGGGCCAGCAAGACGACGCCAAGTGGATCCCCTCCATCAACGACCTGATTTTGTTTGCGGTGACACGGGTGCTTATGCGGCATCCTTTGCTAAACGCCCATAGCGCCGATGATCACATCCGGCTGTTCGAGGCGGTCCACCTGGGAGTCGCGGTCGATACGCCCCGTGGCCTGATGGTCCCGACGCTGTTTGACGCGCAGCGCATGGATTGCCGCCAGATTTCCCAGCGCGTGCGGGAATTGGCCGCCCTTTGCCGGCTTGGCGGCGCGATCGCCCCCGATTTGTTGCAAGGTGGCACCTTCACGGTCAGCAATCTCGGCGCGATGGGTATCGAATCGTTCACACCGATTATCAATCCGCCGCAGACGGCTATCCTCGGCGTGTGTGCGTTAGAAACTCGACTACACCCTGCCGTGGGGTCCGGTTCTTTGGCGACGTATCCGGCGATCCCCCTGGTTTTGACATTTGATCACCGCGTCATGGATGGGGCGGACGCGGCGCGCTTCCTGCAGGATTTGTGTGGCCGTTTGTCGGCGATCGATGAAACCTACATATGAGACAGGACGTACAGATGTAATGACATTAGGACGGAGGACTGTATGCACGATTTATTAATACTGGGCGGCGGCCCGGCCGGGTACCGTGCCGCTGAACTGGCGGCGCAGGCCGGACTGAAAACCATCTTGTTCGAAGCCGGCGCCCTGGGCGGCGTATGCCTCAACGAGGGGTGCATCCCCTCCAAAACGTTGCTCCATAGTACCAAGATCCTGGAGCACGCGCGTAGCGGCGCGGCCTATGGCGTCGAGGTGGAAAATGTCCGTTTCCATCTTCCCGCTGTGATGGCGCGAAAACAAAAAATCGTCAAACAATTGACCACCGGCGTCCACAACACGGTCCGGTCGGCGGGCGCGGAAATCATCATGCGCCCTGCCACGATCCAAAAGATAGAAAATGGGGTCGTTTATGTCGCAGCGGGCGGGCAATCGTTCGCCGCTCAGCGGGTATTGATCGCGACCGGATCCGAAATCATTTTCCCACCCATCGCCGGGTTGCCGGAAGCTTTGCGGCGTGGTTTTGCGATCACCAGCCGGGAGGCTTTGTCCATCGAATCCGTTCCGGAAAGCTTGCTGGTGATCGGCGCGGGTGTGGTTGGATTGGAAATGGCGGGGTTTTTCCGCGCGGCCGGATCCGAAGTGGACGTGGTGGAGCTGACCGGGCAGATCGGCGGCGCGATGGATCGGGAAACAGCCGCCGCTTTGCGCAGGCAATATGAAAGACGCGGCATCCGCTTTCACCTCGATAGCCGTGTCACGCAAGTAAAAGAGGATGAGGAGATTGTGGTCGCCGGCCCGGATGGAGAGCGGGTGTTGACGGCGCAAACCCTGTTGCTGGCCGCGGGGCGCAAACCCCGGGTGGAAGGATATGGATTGGAGCATTCCGGAGTCGTGATCGATCGGGGTCGGATCCCGACGGATGCCTTTGGCATGACCAATGTGCCGGGCGTCTATGCTGCCGGTGATGTGAACGGCAAATGGATGTTGGCGCATGCCGCATATCGTGAAGCGGAGACAGCAGTCGCCCATATGCTGGGGAAGCATACGCGTATGCGTTATGACGCGATGCCTTCGGTCATCTACACGCAGCCCGAAGTCGCATCTGTTGGATTGACCGAGGAGCAATGTACCGGGCGACAGGGCGGTGTGCTCAAAGCGACTGTGCCGATGGGTGTGAGCGGGCGATTTTTGGCCGAAACCCATCGCGAGACCGGATTTTGCAAGGTGCTGGCCGATTCGATCGAACAGCGTTTGTTGGGGTGTCATATTGTGGGCCCATATGCCTCTGAGATCATCGTGGCAGCCGGTATTCTCATCGAATCGGAAATCCGGCTCGAGGCGCTGCGCGAGTATGTATTTCCACATCCGACGGTCGGCGAGGTCCTGCGCGAAGCGTTTTTCCGTTTGTAGAAAGGGAGAGCCTGTCATGGCAAAGCAATTGCATATCGATCCGTCCACGGTCCGGCAACCAGGCGTCATCGCCTTTGCGGATATCCCTGTGAACCAGTACCGCCGCAGTTTTGGCGAAGAAGCGACACGATACCCGCGTCACAGCCTTCTCGAAATATATACGGACATGCTCCTATTGCGTAGGTTTGAGTCGATGCTGTTAGCGGTCAAAACGACCGGCGGATATGACGGCCAGCCCTATGAGTATCCGGGGCCGGCGCATCTGTCGATCGGGCAGGAAGCGGCCGCGGTCGGGCAGGCCTTTCATCTGGACGCCGGCGATTTTATTTTTGGTTCCCATCGCTCACACGGCGAGATACTTGCCAAAGGTTTGTCGGCGATTCGCAAAATGCCGACTGCCGAGTTGACCGCGGTGATGCAAAACGCCGTATCCGGCGAGATCTGGCGGATCCTCCTGCCGGCGCGCACTCCGGAGCCGCTGGATATCCGCGATTTGGCAGTGGATTTTCTTTTGTACGGTGCGCTGGCGGAGATCTTCGCAAAAAAAACAGGGTTTAATTGCGGCCTCGGCGGGTCGATGCACGCCTTTTTTACTCCGTTTGGCATCTATCCCAATAACGCCATTGTCGGCGGTTCCGCGGATATTTCCGTCGGCGCGGCGATGTACAAAAAAATCAACCGCCAACCGGGGATCGTGGTATGCAATATTGGCGATGGCGCGTTGGGCTGTGGCCCGGTATGGGAAGCTTTTCAACTGTCTCTGATGGACCAGTTCCGCACGTTGTGGGACGAAGAGATGCGCGGCGGCCTGCCGTTGATATTTTCAATTATGAACAATCAATACGCGATGGGTGGGCAACCGGCCGGTGAAACCATGGGCCTGGCGATGCCGGCCCGGATCGGCGCCGGATTGCATCCCGGGCAAATGCACGCGGAGCGGATAGACGGCTACAATCCATTGGCGGTGATCGACGCGATGGCGCGCAAAAAGGAGATCTTGTCCCGGGGCGACGGCCCGGTGCTTTTGGATGTGTTGACGTATCGATACGCCGGCCACTCGCCTTCGGACGCCGATTCATACCGCACAGCGGAAGAAAAGGAAGTCTGGCAACAGCAGGATTCCATCGCCGCATACCGGCGGGAACTGGTTGCGGCCGATGTTGCGACCGCCGCGCAACTGGAGGCCATGGAGGACAGAATCGAAGAGCGGATACGCACCGCGTATGCGCGGGCGATTGACCCCCTTGCCTCGCCGCGGATGGATCTGGCCGCTCATCCCGACGCGATTGGACGTTTGATTTTTTCCAACCTGCGCGTCCCGGCGCTGGATGATCGCCCCTGCGAAACCAGAATCGTCAAAGCGGACAATCCGCGCGTACGGCAAATCGCCAGAAAGTCCCGCTTTGCCCTAGATGAGGACGGCCAACCGCTCGCCAAAAATAAGACTTTCCACATGCGGGACGCGATTTTTGAAGCGATTCTCGACCACTTCTATACGGATCCGACTCTGATCGCGTATGGCGAGGAGAACCGGGATTGGGGCGGCGCGTTTGCAGTATATCGTGGCCTGACGGAAGCGCTGCCATACCATCGCCTGTTCAACACGCCCATTTCAGAAGGCGCGATTGTCGGCTCAGCTGTCGGCTACGCCATGTGCGGAGGCCGTGCGTTGGTCGAGCTGATGTATTGTGATTTCTTAGGCCGCGCTGGCGACGAAGTGTTCAACCAGCTGCCCAAATGGCAGGCCATGTCGGCGGGGCAGTTGCGCATGCCGGTTGTACTGCGCGTATCGGTTGGTTCCAAATATGGCGCCCAGCACTCCCAGGATTGGAGCTCGCTTTGCGCGCACGTACCCGGGCTAAAGGTCGTGTTTCCGGCCACCCCATATGATGCTAAAGGCCTGATGGCGTCGGCGCTCAACGGAACCGATCCCGTCGTCTTTTTTGAGAGCCAGCGCCTGTATGATATGGGCGAGCATTTCCATACAGGGGGTGTGCCGTCTTCCTCCTATGAAATCCCGTTGGGAGAACCGGATATCAAGCGGGAAGGGAGCGATCTAACGATATTGACCATCGGCGCGACGCTGTACCGAGCGATCGATGCCGCCGCGATTTTCTCGTCCTCGTTTGGCATCGAGGCTGAAATCATCGACGCGCGGTCGTTGGTGCCGTTTAATTATGAATTGGTGGTGGCTTCTGTCCGCAAAACCGGTCGCCTGATGGTGGCCGGGGATGCCTGCGAGCGCGGTTCTTTTCTCAATGACCTGGCACGCAATCTCGCGGAACTGTGTTTTGATGATCTGGACGCGCCGGTCGCGGTTTTGGGCTCCCGCAATTGGATTACCCCGGCATACGAATTGGAAGACGCTTTTTTCCCTCAGCCCGGCTGGTTTCTGGATCTGTTCCACCAGCGCATGAAACCGTTGCCCGGGTACACACCCATCCAGCGGTTTACGACAGGTGAAATGTTGCGCAGAGGGAAAGCCGGCGTATGAAGGACTGGATGGTAAAGCGGGTCAGCCAGCTGGATGATCGTGACCCGACCGTCCGTTTGCGCGCGGCCGGCCTGCTCGCCCAGCGACACGATCCGTTACGGACCCTTCCTGCCGGGTCGGATGTCAACAATCACATCCATACGACCTACTCCTTCTCGCCCTATTCACCGGCCCGCGCCGTGTGGGAGTCCAGACGTGCCGGGCTGGCCATGGCCGGGATTATGGATCACGATACAGCCGCCGGTACCCCTGAGTTCCGCTCCGCCGCCCGCCTGATGCGGCTACCGGTGACGGCCGGTGTCGAGATGCGTGTCTCTTTTGCGGGAACCGGGCTCGAGCGGCGCCGCATCAATCACCCCGACCAGGAGGGCGCCGCTTATCTGGCGTTACACGCGTTGTCCGATGTGCATCTGGAAGCAGTGGACGCGTTTTTTCAACCGGTGCGCGCGGCACGTGAAAAACGCAATCGTATCATGGCGGCGCGTCTGGACCGGTTGGCACGCGCGGTGGATTGCTCCCTGGATTATGATCAAGACGTATTGCCTTTAACCGAATCCGCGGGGGGCGGAACGGTCACAGAACGCCACCTCCTCTACGCGTTGGCGCGAAAGCTCGATCATACGTTCGCCGATCGCGCGGCTGTCCTTGCCGCCATCCACAGCCGATGGGATTTGGTGATCCCCGAGCCGCGTGTGGCACCCATCGTGGACCCGGGCAATCTATATTTTCTGTACGATTTGCTCGGCTTGCTCAAGAGTGCCCTGTTACCCCGCGTCTATGAGCCGGCGACACAAGAGTTGACGCCGATTGAAGGCGCGGTGGCGTTGGCAAAAAAATACGATTTGATTGCCGCGTACCCTTATTTGGGGGATATCGAGCATTCGGTGACCGGGGACAAGGCGGCCCAGCGCTTTGAAGATGCCTATCTGGACGAACTATTTGTTTTGTTGCATGATTTGGGTATCCGCGCGGTCACGTACATGCCCAGCCGCAATACACGTTCACAACTGGAACGCGTGCGCGCGCTGTGTCGTCAACACGGGTTTCTTGAGATCAGTGGTGAAGATATCAATCAACCCGCACAACCGTTTGTGTGCCGTGCGATGCGCCACCCCTCGTTCGCGGCGCTGTATGACACGGCGTGGGCGCTGATCGGCCACGAACAAGCGGTAACCGAAGAACCGGGGCGCGGCTTGCTATCCGCTCAGGCTTGCCATTCTCACCCGCTGTTGAGCGAACGGATTCGCTTGTTCGCCGAACGGGCGCGTACATCGTACCTGTAACCACCGGATTTGATCACAAGGAGGACGCGGTTATGTCACACAGTCGAATTGGCAACGCTTATCGTGCTGCGCGCGAGTGGTACGCAGAAGGAGGGGTGGACACGGAAGCCGTGTTGCGGCGATTGGACCAGATCGCCATTTCCATGCACTGCTGGCAAGGCGACGATGTGACCGGGCTGGAGGCGCGGGAAGGTGGGATGTCCGGCGGTATTATGTCAACCGGCAACTACCCGTACAAACCGCGCAATGGAGATGAGTTGCGCCAGGATATCCAGGCCGCTTTGCGGTTGATCCCGGGACCGCAGCGCCTCAATCTGCACGCGAGCTACGCAGAGCCGACAGATGGAGGCCGTGACCGCGACCGGTACGACAGCTCGTGTTTCGCGCGGTGGATGGACTGGGCGGCGGATCTGGGTCTCAAGCTTGACTTCAACCCGACCAGTTTCGGGCATAGCCAGGCGGCAGATGATTTGACTTTGTCGCACCCGGACCCGTCCGTACGCGCATTTTGGATCGACCATTTCCGCGCCGCGCGGGAAATTGCCGCTGATATGGGACGCCGTCAAGGTTCCACATGTGTGGTCAACCACTGGGTTCAAGACGGGATGAAAGATTTGACACCCAACCGTTACGCGTACCGGGAGCGGTTGCGCGACGCGCTGGATCTGGTATTGCGTACACGATATGAGCGTACGCAGGTCATGGATGCCATCGAATGTAAACTGTTCGGGATCGGCCTGGAGAGCTATACCGTTGGCTCCCACGAGTTTTACCTGGGATACCTGGCACACGCGATCGCCAAAGGCAACGACTCCTTGATGCTCACTTTGGATATGGGTCATTTCCATCCGACCGAAACCATCGCCGACAAAATATCGGCACTTTTGCTTTATCACAATGACTTGCTGGTGCATGTTTCGCGCGGTGTCCGTTGGGACAGCGATTTTGTGGTGATCACCGAAGACCCCTTGCTGGAAGCGATGCGGGAGATCGCGCGCATTCCACCCACCATCGCCGGCGACGGGTTTGACCGTGTCTGGCTGGCGACAGACTTTTTTGACGGCAGCATCAACCGCATTGCCGCCTGGACGATCGGCGTCCGGGCCACCCGCAAGGCGGTTCTGGCGGCGTTACTGGAGCCGGTCGCGCAGATCAGAGCCCTGGAAGCGGCTCATGATTATGCCGGCCGGTTGTCCTGGATGGATGAGCAGCGCACCGCTCCTGTAGGCGCGGTATGGGATTATTATTGTATGAGCCGGGGCGTGCCGCCCGGCAATCGCTACCTGCAAGAGATCGCGCATTATGAACGCACCGTATTGGCCAACCGCGTGTAAATCCGAATGCGCAGCAAGGAGAACGGGATGAAATGAATCAGATGGATTGGAAGCAGGAGTACGCGGACAAAATCGCCGCGTTTACCCGTTTGTCCGCCGAAACAGGAGCCCGCACCGATTATGTACAAGGCGGGGGCGGCAACACCTCCATCAAATTGGACGAGACATACATGGCGGTCAAAGCATCCGGCTACTGCCTGTCGCAGGTTACACAGGACTCGGCCTTTGCCGTGTTGGATTACCGCCGTCTGCGGGCATTTTTCGCCCACGCGGAAGCAAACACGCCGGACCGGGAAGTGGAAGCGGCGGGCCGCGCAGCGGTTGAGAACGCACGCGTTGATGTGGCGGGGATGGCGGCTTTGCGTCCATCCGTCGAAGCGGGTTTTCACGCCTTATTGGGGACATGTGTCCTGCACACCCACTCCGTCTATGTGAACAGCGTTTGCTGTTCCTCGGAATTCACAAGCCTGACAGAGGAAGTGATGTCGCCGCTCGGGTTGGCATGGGGGATGGTTCCCTATATCGACCCGGGGACGCGGTTGACGTTCGCGGTGGCCAAAGAAGTTGCCCGGCTGCATGAATCGGGAGAGGGGGATCCTATGGTTTTATTTCTGCAAAATCATGGGGTTGTCGTCAGCGCCGCCGATGTGTCTACGTGCCTGGAAGTCCATCATCAGGTCAACACCCGTTTGATGGAAGTCTTGCGTCTGAGTCCCGCGGCTTGGCCGCGGCCGTCCATCGCAGTCCGCGCGTGCGGCACGGGATTCCAGTCGCAAACGGCCTGGTTGCAACAACAGCTGCGCAAGATCCCGGATCCGGTCCGCTTTTTCACCCGGCAACCGCTTTATCCGGACCAGATGGTCTATCTGGAAGGGAAATTGGCGCGTGCCGGCGCGGACCACGCGAAAGCCGTGTGTCATATCGATACCGGTAGCGGCGAGGTGATCTATACATGCGGCGCGGTAGAAGCGGCTGCCATCGAGGAGACCCTGTGCGCCGTGATGTTTATCCACCAGGCACAAAGCCGTGCGGGGATCACACCGCAGCCGATGTCCGCGGCGGCACAGTCTTTTATTGCCGGCTGGGAAAGTGAAGCCTATCGGCGCCAGGTGGCGTCACAGGATCAACCGCGGGGCACGCGAGGAGATGGATATGGATCAGACTGCCGGTAAGAAAGAAGCACGCGCGCTGGCCTTTGATTTGGGCGCATCTTCCGGCCGGGCGATGTTGGGTTGTTTGCGCGACGGTCGCATCACACTGGAGGAAATCCATCGTTTTGCCAATGAGCCGGTGCAAATGCGCGGCACGCTGTATTGGGATTTTCTGCGTTTGTTGCACGAGGTAAAGCAAGGATTGATCATAGCCCGCGATCGGGGAGGCTTCGATACAATCGGGATCGACACATGGGGGGTCGATTTTGGATTGCTGGATCACGACGGGCACTTGTTGCAAAACCCTGTCCATTACCG
>CAYZME010000032.1:0-9809 GCA_964479435.1 uncultured Oscillospiraceae bacterium | reverse complement strand
CCGGGACGCGCGCACCGAAGGGGTCTCCGAGCAGGTGTTCCAATGGTTTCCGCGTGAGCAAATCTACCGGGAGACCGGTATCCAAACCATGCCGATCAACACGTTGTTCCAACTGTACGCACTTAAGACGCGATATCCCCAGACCTATGAACGTGTGAGCAAGGTGTTGTTTATCCCCGATCTGTTCAATTATTTTCTCAGCGGCATCGCCCGCACCGAGCGTACGGTTGCCTCGACCAGTGGCATTTTGTCCTCCGTTACCGGTCAATGGTCCCCAAAACTGGCCGAAGCGACCGGCATTCCCA
Organism: uncultured Oscillospiraceae bacterium; assembly: GCA_964479435.1. Lineage (GTDB taxonomy): Bacteria > Bacillota > Clostridia > Saccharofermentanales > UBA5734 > JAAYKS01. The sequence goes on along the minus strand of CAYZME010000032.1, from coordinate 9,504 downwards.
TCGCATGGTTTCCGCCGCTGATGGAAGCCGGCTCTGTATTGGGCGAGTTGGCACCGGACGTACGACAAGAACTGTCGCTGCCGCCGGCGCGCGTGATAGCGGTCGCGTCGCACGACACCGCCTCCGCCGTGATCGGCGTACCCGCGATCCCGGGCGAGAACTCGTTGTTTCTGAGCAGTGGCACCTGGTCGATCATCGGTGTGGAAAGACCGCAACCTGTCATCAATGAGCGCTCCAGTCATTATAATTTCAGCAATGAAGGTGGTTACGCACGCACAGCACGACTGCTCAAAAATATCATGGGGTTGTGGCTGATTCAGGAAACGCGCCGACAATGGCAGCGCGAAGGTACCTCTTTGTCATACATGGAAATGGAACAGGCGGCGCAAAACAGGGAGCCGTTCCGCTCGCTGGTCGACCCGGATGACCCGACATTTGCCGCGATGGGGGATATGCCCGCGCGGATCCGGGCCTTCTGCCGCGAGACAGGCCAACCGGTTCCGCGGAATGTAGGGGAAGTTGTGCGCTGTGTGTATGAGAGCCTGGCGCTGAAATATCGCCGGGTGGCACAAGAAGCAGCGGAAGTGGTCGATCATCCCTTTTCCTGCCTGCGCGCGGTCGGCGGCGGAGTTCAAAACACCATGCTGACACAATTTACAGCCAATGCCATCGGCATCCCCGTATTGGCGGGCCCGGTCGAAGCGACAGCATTGGGCAACATCGCTGTGCAATTGCTGGCGACCGGTGTATTGGATTCGTTGGCAGAAGCGCGCGCAATCATTCGCGCCTCGTTCGACTGTATCACGTATACGCCAGATCCGGCCGCGCGCGCGGCCTGGGATCAAGCGGCGGCGCGGTTCGAGCGGATCGTCCAATCCCGCGCCGGTGTCTGAAGCCGGGGATCACGTCATTTGATCGATCAGAAGGCCGCGCAGGTCATCCAGAACTCGCGCGCGAGACACGCCATAGGGGGCGTCTGGCTCATCCGGATTGCTGATTTGATCCAGCGCGCGCGTGAGTGCGGTCAGGTCATATCGGCGGCCGACAAAGCAATCCGTAAGGCGGGCGGGGAGATCAGGATCTAAAAGATCCGTGTAGAAAGCCTGGGCTGTGATGATCCCGTCCGTCAGAGAGAATTCCCAGCGGGCGTGCCCCCAGGCAAACCGCGCTTCCATTTGGGCCTGGAAGGGAAGCGCCCGACCCAGCCGCCACTCCCAGGTGGCATTTCTTTCCGCCAGCGCCAGGCAACGTGCGTCGGTGAGATCCTGAAAGCGCAACGCACGCACGGTCTCGGAAGCGGCCATTTCCCGTTTTTGATACGTTTGAATGAAGGCCTGGAGTAAAGCAGTGCTCGCCCGCTCAATCGTCACCTGTGGCTCAATCGCGGTCAGGTTTGTGATGCGCGCGCGCACCGATGAGACGCCCTTGGTGGACAGCTTGGCTTTGGGCACGGACAAATATTTTGCCACGCGTTCAAAATCGCTGGCGATCAACAAGGTGCCGTGGTGTAAACCCGCTGTCGGGGTGAGCAAAAACGCGTTACCGGAAAATTTACGTCCGCCCGCCAGGATGTCGTTGCGGCCGGATTGGATGGCATCCACTCCCAAGCGGCGCACCGCGTCTATAACTAGGCGAGTGGAACGTACCGGGTCGTGCCAGGTACGGGGGGTGAGAAGGGAAAAATTCAGATTGCCTAAATCATGATAGACCGCGCCGCCCCCGCTGCCGCGCCGCGCCAAGTGCCCGCCGTCCGCCTCCAACTGTGAGACCCGGCATTCAGCCCAGGCGTTCTGGTGCCGCCCGATCACGACGGTGTGTTCGTTTTGCCACAAAAACAAGATCGCGCGCTGGCAGCCATCCGCGACGAGTGTCTCCAACAGGCGCTCCTCGACAGCCAGATTGAGATAGGGGTCATGCGAAGGGGAGCGCACCCACGCCAGCTCCAGACCGGGAGCCTCAGTTTCAATCATCGCCATTCCACGCGCGTACGCGCGAAAACAGCCTGGTACTCCGGCTCCGGCTCCTGATCGACGATCACCGTGTCAACTGCCGGCAGACGGGCAAAGGTGTAAGGCAGGCAATATCCCATTTTGCTGCTATCCATCAGGATGATGGTTTTTTGCGCTTTTTTGACGATCTGCTTTTTCAACTCGGCCTCGAGGGCATAGCCGCAAGTAAACCCATCGCGCAAGGAAAAGGCGCTGGTCCCCATCACGGCGAGCTGGATGTTGAGGGTTTGGATGTATTCGATCGCGTGCATTCCTGTCAGCATGAATGTGTCCCGATTCAACTGACCGCCGGTCATCATGACGGTGATCAAAGGGTTACGGGCCAATTCGAGCGCGATGTTGGGTGCCGGTGTCAGCACAAAAAGCGGGCCGATGTCCAAACGCTTCGCAAACGCCATGCATGTCGTACCCGCGTCGATGTACAACGAAAGTCCGGGTGTGATCAGCTGGGCGGCCTTTTCAGCGATGCGGCTTTTGGCGTCGTAGTTTTCGACTGAGCGCTGTGTATAGGCCGCTTCCCGAATCAGCGACAGATCCGCGAGTGAGCGGGCGCCGCCGCGGATGCGCACCAGCTCACCGTCTCGCTCCAGTTTCTCCAGATCGCGGCGGATGGTCATCCCGGAAACCGCAGAGAAACGGGCGCTCAGCTCCTGCATGGTGACGGTCCCCTGCGCCTGTACAAATGTGTTGATGGCTCGGCGTCGCTGGTCTGGCATCTCACCCTCCATAACAGATGGATATCAATACGCATCATATCATGTGCCGGCTTCACATTCGAGTGTGTGATCAGAACACGCGATGGCCGGATTGTTAACCGGTCGCGTGAAATCCTTGACCGATCGATGAAACCTGTGACATCCTTTGAGGGATGCACAGACTTCATCGCTTCAGGCAACCCGGGATGCTACGGGCGATGGCATGAAAACCGGAGGGACAGATGAACGATTTTACTTTTTACAGCCCTACGTATTTTGTTTTTGGGAAAGACGCGGAGCGTCGGACCGGTGAGATGGTGCGGCGGTTCGGCGGCCGCGGCGTTTTGATCCATTACGGCTCGGGATCGGCCGAACGCAGCGGTTTGCTGGACCGCGTCCGCGCGTCGCTGGACACCGCCGGGATCCCGTATCGTGAGCTCGGCGGTGTGATGCCCAACCCGCGGTGTGGCCTGGTCTATCAGGGGATTGATGTGTGTAAGCAGGAAAAGCTGGATTTTGTCTTGGCTGTGGGCGGCGGCAGTGTCATTGATTCCGCCAAAGCGATTGCCGCCGGCGTGCGCTACGCAGGCGATTTCTGGGATTATTTTCACGAAGGCAAACCGGTGACCGAGGCCTTGCCGATCGGGACGATTTTAACCATCCCTGCGGCCGGCAGTGAAGGATCGCCGGATTGTGTCATCACACGCGAGGAAGGGATGCTCAAACGGGGTATGAGCGGCGAAGCGTTGCGACCGGTTTTTTCCATCCTCAACCCTGAGTTGACCACCACCTTGCCTCCCTATCAGACCGCTTGTGGCGCGGTTGATATTATGGCGCATGTGATGGAGCGTTACTTTACGACAACTCCTGATGTCGAGGTGACCGACCGCCTGTGTGAAGCTTTGCTGATCTCGATGCTTCACGAAGTGCCCCGCGTCCTGGCTGATCCCAACGATTACGGCGCGCGCGCCAATATCATGTGGGCCGGGATGGTCGCGCACAACAACATTGTCGGCGTAGGTCGCGCGCAAGATTGGGCAAGCCACAACCTCGAGCATGAACTGTCCGCGTTGTACGACGTCGCGCATGGCGCCGGGTTGGCGGTCGTATTTCCCGCGTGGATGGAATACGTCCATCGGACGGATGTCGCGCGTTTTGCGCAATTCGCCCATCGTGTCTTCGGCGAACCGATGGATTTTGCCCATCCCGAACGTACCGCCAGGGCGGGTATTGAAAGGTTGCGCCAGACATTTGCTTCATTTGGTATGCCGATCGACTTTGCCGGGCTGGGCGCACGCGCGGAAGATATCCCGGCGATGGTTGAGAAGCTGGGCTTGTCCGACGAAGAAACATTGGGAGCGTTTTTTCCGTTGCAAGCCAAGGACTGTGAAGCGGTGTACCGCCTGATGCTCTGATTCAGGTCGTGAGCTGATCGTCAAACCAGTGCGTGATGTCGGCATATACCCGGTCGCGAATGGTTTCGTTGAGAATTTCGTGACGCGCACCGTCATATATTACGACCGCGACCGCGCGCGCCCCGCGGCAGGACAGCATGCGGGCCACCCGCCTGGGACCGGCGCCGCAACGGCCGACGGCGTCAAGTGCGCCGGAGGCAATCAACAGGGGAAGAGCCGGGTTCATCTTGCGAATCCGGCTTTTTCGCGCGATTGTCACCAATCCGGACATCAGCGATTGGTAAGAAGCGGCCGAGATCGTAAATCCGCACAACGGATCGGATGTATAAGCGTCGACCACCGCGGGGTCGCTGCTGAGCCAATCATTTTTTGTGCGATTGGGGCGGAACAGGCGATTGTATGACCCGAAGAGCGCCCGGTCCAGTCGAACGGGCCGGGCGCGCGGGCCACGGAAAACGCGAATCAGTGAGAACAGCAACCAGCCGGAAGCGGCGGCCGGGATGGGCATATGCGTGGTACCGGTCAAAACGCATCCGGCCAACGGCTCATCCGCATATCGGATCAACAGGGTACGCGCCAAAAAGCTCCCCATGCTATGCCCGAGCAGGAAGACGGGGACGCCGGGGTACGTGGCGCGCTCAAGCCGCATGAGGGTGACCATGTCGTCGACCCAATGGCGCCACCCGTCCCGGTCACAGGCATGTCCTCTGGCGTCCGCGGACGGCGCCGTTTGACCATGTCCCAGGTGGTCGTTGCCAAAAACCAGAAATCCCTGCCCGTTTAGGAAGCGGGCGATCCCGGCGTAACGGGAGATGTGCTCCGCCACGCCGTGCGCGATTTGGACGAGGGCGCGGGGAGGAAGCGCGGCGGGGGACCATTCCATCACATGGACCGGGCGTCCGTCACAGGCGGAGGGAAATTGAAAACTACGTTCCATCTCGTATTCCTCCTTCACAGGGTCTGTCTCCATTAAAGCATGAAAAGGCGAGGTTGAAGCGGGTGCATACCCGTCGTATAATGAGCGGGCGTATCGAGGTGTAGCGCAGCTGGTAGCGCGCCTGCTTTGGGAGCAGGATGCCGCAGGTTCGAGTCCTGTCACCTCGACCAGACAGAATCTACCGGCAGGACTGTGCGGTCTTTGGCGGTAGATTTTTTGTTTTACGCGCGCGGTCTACGTGCCGGCGTTGAGAACAACGATCAGCAGCGGCAGGATGAGAAACGAAGACAGGGTTGTCCAGAGAATGCAACGGGACACCATGCCCGGCGCAGCGTTGAATTTTTCCGCCAGGATGACCGCGTTGACCGCCACGGGCATCGACGCGAGGATTAGCAGCACAGAAAAAGAAGTGCCGCTGATGCCCAGAAGCGCCAGGCAGGCCCAGGCGGCAAACGGTGAAATCAGGGCGCGTAGAAGCAGTCCCGCCCAGCTGGCAACGCCAAGACTGCGGCCTTTGCTTGTCTGGCTGACATATGCCATCTGTGCTCCTAAAACGACGAGGACAACCGGCGAATATGCCGACGCGACCATCGATACACCCTGATCCAAACCGGCCGGAAGCTCGAGTTTCGCCACGCGCAGGATCACGGCCAATATGGCCGCGTATAACGACGGAAGCGCAAAAACAGAGCGAACGGCGTTGCGGACCGAGAAGTGGGAGCGGGCGGCAAAATAGACGCCGAAAGTATGGACGATGATCATCTGTAAAACCACATAAACGGATGCTTTGTCCAGCCCGACTTGCCCATAGGCGAGCGAAACCAGGGGCAGGCCGTAGTTGACGGAGTTGGTCAAAGTCGCGACCAGAGACAGGCCGGCCGCTTCGTGTGCGGGTAAACGCAACAGGCGGCTGCTGGCGGCGGACAGCCCCCACATAAGAGCCAGATTAAGAAAGCTAAATAATACCGCGTCCCGCATATCGCCGAGGGTCAAGCGCGCGCTGAGCAAGGTGCGAAAGATTAACACCGGTGTCAGAAAGTACAGCACCAGTGTGAGCAGGTGGCTGGTTTCAAGCCTGCGGAAACGGACCAGCAACGCGCCGGCGACAACCGGTATCGAAAGCGGCAGGATCACGTGTAGCAACGTGCTGAGAATCGGTTGAAGCAAGTGGGCGTCCTCCTTGTAAACGCGCCGGTATACCGCGTATACGTGGAGCGTGGCGTATCCATCCTACGTGAACAACCGGTTGCTTTCAAGGAGAAAACGCATATGAAAATGCGGCGTTTTCAACCCGTTTGCGGTTCGTGCTATGATGTTGTTTGACGCGGCGCGCACCGGGCCGCATGATGGTGACCGAGCAAGTGAAAGAAGGGGACCTGTATGGCATATCAACCGGATTTGGTACGTTGGCAAGAGATGGATACGCAAAGCATCGTCGCCGAAGTTTTGGGGCAAACATTTGTCTGCCCCGCGTGTGGCAGGACACACCGCGCCGATACGCGTATCCTCGACATCGGGCCCGATTTGTTTTCCACCCTGGGAGAGCGGATGGAGCCGTTGGGCCTGACCGGGCGGCCGCTGGTGGTGTTTGACACCAACACGTATGCCGCGTGCGGGGAGCAGGTCTTGGCCGGTTTGGACAAGTACCACCCGGAACCATTTATTTTCCGCCGCGATGACCTGCATGCCGACGCGTTCGCGATCGGGCGGGTGATGCTGGCGATGGTGAACAAGCCGGGATTTCTGGTCGCTTGTGGCAGCGGCTGCATCACCGATACGGTGCGTTATTCCTCTTTGCGCACCGGCGTACCGTTTATCTCGATTGGCACCGCGGCGTCGGTTGATGGATATGCCTCGACGGGCACACCCGTGATCGTTGACGGGTTTAAATTCACATATGACGGCGTCGCGCCTGTGGCAATTTTTGCCGACACCGGCGTGCTGATGCGGGCACCCGCGAAAATGAGCGCCGCCGGATATGGGGACGTCATGGCCAAGTACATCGCTTTGCTGGATTGGCAGTTGGCGCGCGACGTCGAAGGGGAAGACCATTGCGCTTTGATCGCGCTGATCATTTCCAAGGCGCTGGAGGAGTGCCGGGTTTTGACCGACGACCTGGCCGCGCGCCGCCCGGCCGCTTACGGGCAATTGATGTCGGCCTTGTCGTTGACCGGAATCGCTATGCAACTGATGGGCAATACCCGGCCGGCTTCCGGTGGCGAACACCACATCTCGCACCTGTTGGAGATTACGGACATCCAAAAGGGAAAGCATGGCAGCTTGCACGGCGACAAGGTCGGCATTGGCACCTTGATCACCATGTACATGTATCTGCAGATGTTTTTGAAAGGGATGCCGGAACAGCGCCCGACGATGGACGCCAAGACCTGGGAACGGGAGGTGCGCCGTGTGTATGGCGCGCTGGCGGACGGCGCCATCGCGATGAATGACAGTGAACCGCCGCGCGGCGCGGAATGGGACGCGCAGAAGCGGCGCATGGAGCGGGCGATGGAGTCGTACGGCTATCGGGATGTCCAACGCTTTGTAACCCTGTTGCCTGAGCTCAAGCAGCGTATTACCTCGATCGGCGGCCCGGTCCGCCCGGACCAACTGGATTACTCCGTTGGAGAAGCATATGACGCGATCGCGTTTGGCAAGGAAGTGCGGCCCAAGTTTACCACTTTGCGGATCGCGGAGCGGTTCGGCTGGTTGTACGATTTGGCGGAAGAGATCTCGCACGGCCTGGCGGAAGGAAAAGTGTATTGATGGATGCGAAATCAGATATTGTTTATTTGCTGACACAACTGACCGGGTTGGAGTCGTCATTTATCCACACGGCGCTTGAAGTGCCGCCGGCGGGTATGGGGGACTACGCGTTGCCTTGCTTTAAGCTGGCGAAATCGCTGCGAAAAGCGCCGCAAGCCATCGCCGCCGACTTGGCCGCACGCGCCGCGGAACCCGACCGGCTGCCGGCGTCGGTGGAGCGTGTACGCGCGGACGGCGGGTATATCAATTTTTTCTTGCGCCAAAGCGCGTTTACGGCAGGGACGATCCGTGCCATCCTGTCAGTCGGCCAGCAGATCGGCGTCTCGGATGAAGGCGCGGGTAAGACCGTTCTGTTGGAATATTCCTCCCCCAACATCGCCAAACCTTTTCACGTGGGGCACGCGTTCACGACCATCCTCGGGCATAGTCTGGCGCGCATCTTTGACCACCTCGGGTATGCGGTGGTGCGGATGAATCACCTGGGCGATTACGGCACCCAATTCGGCAAACTGATCGCGGCCTATTTGCGATGGGGGGACGAACAGGCCCTCGAGCAAGATCCCATCGCGGAGTTGTTCCGCATCTATGTGCTTTTTCACCAGGAAGCCGCCAGTGACCCAGCGCTGGAGGAAGAAGGGCGCAGACATTTCCGGCTTTTGGAAGAAGGCGCGCCACGCGAAAAGGAAATATGGCAACGCTTTCGCGATCTCAGCTTGCGCGAATTTGAGCGGGTCTATCGGCGCTTGGGCGTCTCGTTCGACAATTACAATGGCGAAAGCTTCTACAGCGACCAGATTCCGGCAGTCGTGAATATGCTGAGGCAAAAAGGCCTGTTGGAAGAAAGCGAAGGCGCGCAAGTGGTGCGGCTGGACGAGTACCAGTTGCCGCCCTGCATCATCCTCAAGTCAGACGGCACCACGATCTATGCTTCGCGTGATATCGCGGCCGTCCTGTATCGTATGCGCACCTATGAATTCTATAAAAACATTTATGTAGTCGGCAACCCGCAGGCCCTGCATTTCCGTCAGGTCTTCGCGGTTTTGGATAAAGCGGGAATCCCCTTTGCGCGCGATTGTGTTCACGTGGGATTTGGATTGCTCAAGTTCGCCGATGGCAAGTTCTCCACCCGGCAAGGGAATGTCGTTTTGCTGGAAGATCTGTTGGAGCAGGCTGTCGCCAAGACTCATGAAATTATCGTCAAAAACAATGAGGCGCGCGGCCAACTGCTGTCGGCCAACGATATGCAAAGCGTCGCGGAAAAAATTGGTGTGGGCGCCGTCATCTATACGTATTTGAAGAATGGACGCGAGCGGGATATCGTCTTTGACTGGCAGGATATGTTGGATTTTGAGGGCGATACCGCGCCGTATGTACTCTATACCTATGCGCGTATTCGCAGCATCTTGCGCAAGGCGGAAGAAAGTGGTCTGGAGGCTTCAGCTGCCAGCGACACAGATTTGGCCTGTCTGGATCTGCCCGAAGAGTTTGAGATCGCGCGGTTGCTGGATGGATTTGGCGCGATTGTCCGCAAGGCCGCGGCAGATTACGAGCCGTTTTATCTGACGCGCCATGTCAGTGCCCTGGCGCGCGCCTTCAACAAATATTACAGCAACCATTCCATTTTATCGGCGGATGAGGCGACGCGTGTGCGCGCCCGCCTCGCCCTGTGCGCGGCGGTTTCG
>CAYZME010000031.1:15986-22868 GCA_964479435.1 uncultured Oscillospiraceae bacterium | reverse complement strand
TCTTTCGGCCAGGCAACGTATGAGAAGCAAGTCAATAGCGGGATCGGGTCCAACGGGCTGACCGCCGCGCGCCATCTGTTGCTACACGCGGATTATCGCCGCAAATACCCGGAAACCTATTCAGAGACCCTTGCCGTCGCGCAAACCTATGCCGGCCCCTATCATTTGACCTCCCCGTTGCCGGGTTCAGATGCCATGACAGGCGCCGGTATGGGGGTCGGAGAGGCGTTGTTGTCGCCCACGCGGACGTATGTGCCTGTCGTGCGCGATGTTTTGCGTCAGCACCGCGCGTCAATCACCGGCATGATCCATTGTACGGGCGGAGGACAGGTCAAGTGCCGGGATTTCGGTACCGGTCTGCGCTACGTGAAGGATCGGTTGTTTCCGGCCCCTGCTATTTTTTCGGCGATTCGCGAAACCGGAGCGGTGGAACCGCAGGAAATGTATCAGATCTTCAACATGGGGCACCGCTTGGAGATCTATTGTGACGCGTCAGCGGTTGCGGATATCTGTGCCATCGCCGCTTCGTATGGGATTGCCGCACAGGAGATCGGTATGGTTGAAGCGGCGGCTGGGCCTGATAATGAGGTCATCATCCGCGACCGCGGGCAAACATACGTGTATTGACCACCGCTTGACCCGGAGCGAGTGGTAACGTTTTCCGGGTAGCGCCGTCGCTGCTCTTGTATTTGTCGGCGCGGCATGCTAGAATTTGTCGCAGTCTGCCATGCGCAAGGTTTGCGGAACGTCCGACCGTTTACTTTGCCAGAGGCATCGGAGGAGGAAAGAATGGACAAAGCAAGAAAAACAGAACTGATTACAACGTACGGCTTAAAAGAAGGCGATACCGGGTCTCCGGAAGTTCAGATCGCGATTTTGACGGAGCGGATCAACCATCTGACCGAGCATCTGAAAATCCACAAAGGCGACCATCACTCGCGTCGGGGCCTGCTTTCCATGGTCGGAAGACGGAGAGGCCTGCTCGACTATCTCACCCGGATCGATATCAATCGGTACCGCGCGATCATCGAGAAGTTGAACATCAGAAAATAACCGGTATGAATAGGGTGGGCGGAACTCACGCCCACCCTGTTTTATATAAAATACAAATTGTGCTTTGCTGCCGCCGGCAGCGGGCAGTGCCCTCAGACCGTAGAACGTAGGTTGCACGGCCGAGACTTGGATCGGCCAGGGACCCTACAGGCTACCGTCCGTCGGCACCAGGCCCGCGATGGTCGATTGAGACTAAACAGCGGGGCGGGGCACGCCATTTGGAGGGTATGTACCTATGAAAAAAATCTACCAAACCCTGTTCGCCGGACGCGAGCTGACCGTTGAGATCGGTGAGCTCGCCCAATTTGCCAACGGATCTTGTCTGGTCCGTTACGGCGATACGGTGATCTTGTCGACAGCGACCGCTTCGGTCTCGCCCCGGGAAGGCATCGATTTTTTCCCGTTGAGCGTGGATTACGAAGAAAAGATGTACTCGGTCGGCAAGATCCCCGGAGGCTTCATTCGGCGCGAAGGCCGGCCTTCTGAAAAGGCCGTGTTGACTTCGCGCGTGATCGATCGCCCGATCCGCCCGCTGTTTCCCAAGGATCTGCGCAACGACGTGGTCGTCAACAATCTGGTGCTCTCTGTCGATCAGGACAACGCGCCGGAAATCGTCGCGATGATTGGCACATCGATCGCGCTCTCCATCTCGGACATTCCCTGGAACGGGCCGATCGGCGGTGTGTTGATCGGGCGGGAAGGCAAGAAAGTTGTATTCAATCCGACGGAGGCCCAGCGCGCCGCCAGTGATATGCATATCACGTTGGCCGGGACGGCCGGCAAAATCGCGATGATCGAAGCGGGAGCCGACGAAGTGCCGGATGCGGAAGTGCTCGACGCCATCATTCAGGGCCATGCGGAAATCCGCGAAATGTGCGCTTTTATCGAGGGGATCCGCGCGAATGTCGGCAAAGAAAAATTCGCGTATCAGTCGCAGAATGTGCCGTCGGAACTGCTGGACCGTGTCAGGGAGTACGCCTGGGAGAAAATGCGTGCCGCTGTGCTGTCCGCGGATAAAAGCGTCCGGGATGGCGCGGTTGCTGCGCTTACCGATGAAATTCGCGCCTATATAGCGGATATCGATGAGCCGTGGGTAACCTGGGTCGGCGAAGCGGTCTATCAGCTGGAAAAACAGGTTGTGCGCGATTATTTGTTCCGCGAGCATCGCCGTGTAGATGGCCGCGATATCAACGCCATCCGCGCGTTATCGGCGCAAGTCGGCGTGCTGCCGCGCGTCCACGGCTCCGGTCTGTTTCAACGCGGCCAGACACAAGTTTTGACCTCCTGTACCCTGGCACCGATGTCCAGTGCGCAGAAACTGGATGGGATCGACCCTGAGAACGAGAAACGTTATATTCATCATTACAACTTCCCACCCTACAGCGTCGGGGAGGCAAGAGCCGCGCGCTCGCCCGGCCGCAGAGAGATCGGGCATGGCGCGCTCGCCGAGCGCTCTTTGTTGCCGGTCTTGCCGCCGGAAGAGGATTTTCCTTACGCCATTCGCCTGGTTTCGGAAGTGCTGATGTCCAATGGTTCCACTTCACAGGGCGCCGTATGCGCGAGTACATTGGCATTGATGGACGCGGGCGTGCCGATCAAGCGCCCCGTCGCCGGGATCTCCTCTGGATTGATCATCAACGAGAAAAATGAAGATGATTATTTGGTGTTTATGGATATCCAGGGCATCGAAGACTTTTTTGGCGACATGGATTTCAAAGTAGCCGGCACGACCGAAGGTATTACTTCCATCCAGATGGATATTAAAGTAGACGGGTTGTCACAAGATATCGTGCGCGACGCATTGGAATTGACCCGCAAAGGCAGACTGCAGATCATTAACGAGGTGATCCTGCCCTGCATCGCTGCCCCGCGCGATGAGTTATCCGCCTACGCTCCTAAGATTCTCCAAACCCAGGTGCCGGTTGACAAAATCCGCGAAGTCATCGGCGCGGGCGGGAAGGTGATCAACAAAATCATTGCCGAGACCGGCACCCAGATTGACATCGAAGAAGATGGCCGCGTGTATGTCGCGGCGGCGGATTTGGAGATGGGGCGCAAAGCGATTGCCATCATCGAGGGCATCGTCAATGACCCCGAGCCGGGCCAGATTTTCGAAGGCCGGGTGACCCGCCTGATGACATTCGGCGCGTTTGTTGAGTTCGCGCCGGGGAAAGAAGGGTTGGTTCATATTTCCAAAATGGCGTGGAACCGTGTCGAGAAAGTAGAAGATGTTGTCAGCGAGGGCGATCCGGTCAAGGTGATGGTCACAGAGATTGATAGCCAGGGGCGTATCAATCTCTCCATGCGCGACTGCCTGCCTAAGCCGGAAGGATACACGGAAGCCGAGCCCCGCGAGCGTTCCGCACGGCCCTATGGCGGCCCCCGCGGTGAAGATCGCCGCCCACGTGGGGATGAAAGGCGTGCCCGACCCAACGATCGCCGGCCCGGTAGCGGCTATGAGCCGCGGCGTGAACGCTCAGATCGCCCGGATGGGGGATCGGACGATGGGCGGCGCCGTCGCACACGGGATTTTTAGCCGATATTGATTTTTGCCGCAGCCAAGGGCGGACTCCAAATCGAATTGGAGTCCGCTTTTTCATTCTGGAAAGGCGGGATCTTTCGCGCGGGCCTGTCACGTGAGCCACATCGCGCGCCAGCTTGTACATGGTATGATCAAAGGTACCATCGCTGATTCAACATGGGAGGTATGACCAATGGACCGTTTGGAGTTTGCTATCCGTTTAGAAGTCGAAGGAGAGGCTTTTTACACACAACAGGCGGCGGCGCATCAAGGCATGCCGATGGGCCCGGTCTTTCTTTTTTTAGCCGATGCGGAAAAACGGCATGCGGACTTGCTGCGGGATCGTATGACCGGATTGGTCACATCCGCGCTGGAAGACGAGGATCCGGCGCGTCTGTTTGAGCGGTTCAGGGAACTGCTGGTTGAGCCAGGCCTGCAGGCCGGCCCGGTCGATGTGTACCGTACGGCGACGGTGATCGAGGAGAAGAGCATTCAGCTTTATGAAGAGATGCTCAAAGACGCGCGCCAAGCGGATGACATCAAATTATTGCGCTACCTGATCAAACAGGAACAGGCACATTTGAAATTGTTCGAAACGCTCGAAACGTTGGTGAAGCGGCCGCAAGAATGGGTCGAGGCCGCTGAATTCGGACCACGCGAAGAATATTGATTTTCGCGACCTTTTTGCGCTGGCTCCGCGATAAGTGGTTGTTGTTGCTGGCCATTGCATTGGTTGCGGGGGTGGCCGGCCGGGTGGCGTGGCGCCCGCCTTTGGATACCACCGTCTGGCCGCCCCCTGTGCAACAGACGCGTATCGTCGAGGAATCCATCGAGTATCAGGGCAAAAAGGGGCCCCTGACGATGCGCCTACTGGCGGACTTTCGCGTGACGGCAGTCGTCAAGTCCCGGCAATTCTACGTGGGTGATACCGCCTCTCAGGTTTCGCCGATGGACCTCGTGCTCGCCTGGGGCGATATGAATCAGGCGGAAATCGACCCATTGGTTTCCTATTCGCAGTCCAACCGCTGGTACTACATCCGTTATCGGGATCACCTGCCTGTACCCGCGTCCTATCTGACGGAAAACACGGCGAATGTGCATCTGATCCCCGCCGACACGGGCATCGAGGTACAGCTTCGCCGCATCCGCGTCGGTGATCGGGTCACTCTGGAGGGGTATTTGGTACAGGTGGAATTTGCGGAAGGGACGTGGACATCCAGTCTGAGCCGCAGTGATTCCGGCGATGGCGCTTGCGAGATTCTTTACGTGAACCGGGTGCGCCGGGGCGGGGATGCGACGTAAAGGTTTCGCGCGCGGATTGCTCTTTCTGATCGCAAAAGTCTGCTATCATTTTATGAGAACGATTTTGGCTCGCAGGAGGATCCGCATGAATCAACGGCACCTGAATCTGGTTTTTCCCCAATGGCAGGGATCCTGGCCGGACGATCGCACTCTGCCGGGCGCGCGGGATCTGGTCCGCCGGTACTTCTCGCATCGCGCGTATCGCTCGGTGCCGATACAGGCGGAAGCAAGCGGTGAGTTGATTCATGGGATTGCCGAATACACGGTGATTATGCGCCAAATGCAGACCGCCGGCGGCATTCTCGCACAAGAGCGGCCGGATACCGTTTTTACGATCGGCGGTGGCTGTGACGCGGATCTGCCCTCTGTCGCTTATCTCAACCATCGTCTGTCTGGCAACCTGGCGCTGTTGTGGCTCGACGCGCATGCGGATCTCAACATCCCGGCCACGTCGCCTACGCACCGCTTTTACGGGATGCCGCTGCGCACGCTGTTGGGGGAGGGCGACCCGGCGATGATCGACTGGTTGGGAGCGCCGCTGGATGTCACGCGTGTCGTGCAAGTCGGTGTGCGGGATTGGGATTCACCCGAAGCGGCTTATCTGGCGCAATCGGATCTTTGCCAACTGAGTGTGGACCGCGTCACCTCGGATCCGCTCGCGGTTATACAAGCACTACGCGCGACCGGCTGTCAGAATGTGTACATCCATGTGGATCTGGACGTGCTGGAACCGTCGTTGTTTCCTCATGTGCCGCTGCCCGCGCCCGATGGCATGCGGCCGGAGACGTTGTTGCGGATCCTGCGGGATGTGACGGATGTTTTTGCCATTCCCGGACTGGGCCTATACGAATATATGCCGGCGCCTTCGCTGTCAGAGCGCATCCCGCTGCTGGAAGAGATCACCGCGTTAGGGTTTGCGTTGCCTGATCGGTGGGAGCGAACGCGAGACACGGTACCGATTGGGCAGGAGGGGACTCGCACATGACGATTACACAGCGGGTGGTCACAACGCGCCGGCAAGAGTGGATTTTGATTACGGATCGCGTAAATGAAGCGGTGCGGGCCAGCGGGGTCGAATCCGGATTGTGCCTTGTATTTTGCCCGCACACCACCGCGGCCATCACCATCAATGAAAACGCCGACCCCGATGTCGTCCATGATTTGACGCGGGCACTGGATCGCGCGTATCCGCAACAGCCGGACTTTCGCCACGCCGAAGGCAATTCGGCAGCGCACGCCAAGGCGCTGGCGGTCGGTGCCGATGTGGTGATGCCCGTTGAGGAGGGTCGCCTGCGTCTGGGCACCTGGCAAGGGGTCTATTTTGCTGAATTTGATGGACCCCGGCACCGTGAGATCTGGATCCGGGTCCTGGGCGGATAAGTGAGACGTCGGACCGCACAAGCTTTTTGGATGGAGGTATGTATGTTGGGTCATGAAAACAGCGTCAAGAAAAAGCTGGCCAGGGGGGATGCGGTCATTGGCACATTCATAAAATCAGTTGATCCGGCGATGACGGAGATTGTCTGCCAGGCGGGATTCGATTTTGTCATCATCGACAACGAGCACACGGCGATGAGCAAAGAGACAATGACAAATCTCGTGCGCGCGAGTGAAATTCATCACGTGCCCGCGATCATCCGCGTGAGAGAAAACGACGCGTCACAGATTTTGCAGGCCCTCGATACGGGGGCGTACGGCGTTCAAGTGCCCAACTTGCGCACCGCGGATGACGCGCGGCGGGTTGTCTCGTCTGTGTATTACGGACCGCGCGGGAGACGGGGTTTTGCCAACACGCAGCGCGCCGGCGGATACGGCATGCTGGATGTCAACGAGTATTTGCGCCGTGCCGCTGAAAATCTGATGTTTATCGCCTATTGCGAGACCCGCGAAGCGTATGAGAACCTGGATGAGATTTTGCAAGTGGACGGGGTGGATGTGGTGGACGTGGTGGACGGGGAAGGCGGTGCCGGCGGAGGTGCCGGGATGTGCTGGGACGCGTAGGAATC
>CAYZME010000031.1:0-15976 GCA_964479435.1 uncultured Oscillospiraceae bacterium | reverse complement strand
ACGGGGTGGATGTGGTGTTTCTGGGCCCCAGTGATTTGTCCCAGGCGTTTGACGTGATCGGGCAGGTTTCGCACCCGCAGGTGCAAAAGGTCATGGACCGCGTCATTGATAAAACCGTGCGCGCGGGCCGGGTTGCCGGGACCGTCGCGGCAGATGGAGAGGCGGCGCGGGCATTGATTGAACGGGGTGTCCGCTTGATTGTCATGAGCTCGGATCAGGGGATGGTCGCCGCGAGCGCGCGAACGATGCTGGCCCGCTTTCGGGCGTAACACTTGAAGATCGCTTCAGATGCCGGAAAATTTCGGGTTGGCCCACGCGGCGGACGAGGCGTCCGCGGCCGACCCGAATCACCAGAACCGTAGCGGGAGGGTGGCAAAGATGGTTGATTATGAAAAGCTCGGCGTTTTTTATTTAGGCAGGCCATATGACCCGGAATCAGGTGTCCCGGGGGCGGGCAGCTTTCTGTATGAGTCCAAAGATCTGACCACGCACGGCGTTTGTGTCGGTATGACCGGCTCAGGTAAAACCGGCTTGTGTATGGCCTTGCTGGAAGAAGCCGCCATCGATGGAATCCCCGCCATTGTGATCGATCCCAAAGGCGATATGGCCAACTTGCTGCTGGCTTTCCCCTCGCTGGCCGCGACGGATTTTCTGCCTTGGACAGACGCGGATGAAGTGAAAAGAAAAGGGCTGACGCCCGCGGAATATGCGCAAAATGAAGCCGACCGCTGGCGCGAAGGTCTCGCGCAATGGAATCAGGATGGCGCGCGAATCCGCAGAATGCTGGATGGGGCCGAGTTCGCTTTCTATACACCCGGCAGTACGTCGGGAAGACCACTATCCATTTTGCAGACTTTTGCCAGTCCGCTCCCGATGCCGCCGGTTGACCAAGAGACGCTGCGCGAAACCGCGGCCGGCATGGCTGCAAGCCTGCTGGCGTTGGTCGGTGAGAATACTGACCCAGTACAGAGCCGCGCGCATATTCTCTTGAGTCATCTTTTCCTGCATGGCTGGTCGCAAGGGATGGCGCTGGATCTGGCGGGTTTGATTCAAATGATTCAGCAACCGCCGATGTCGCAGATCGGCGTCATGGATTTGGAAGCCTTTTATCCCACATCCGACCGCGTGAATCTGGCCCTCAAGATGAACAACCTGCTGGCATCCCCCACGTTTGCCGCCTGGCGGGAAGGCGAACCGCTCGACATCAGCCGGATGCTGCACACACCGGATGGACGACCCCGCATATCGATCGTTTCAATCGCGCATTTGGGGGACTCCGAGCGGATGTTTTTCGTCTCGCTGCTGCTGAATCAAATGGTCGCGTGGATGCGAACACAGTCCGGTACCAGCAGTTTGCGGGCCATTCTCTATATGGACGAGATCCATGGGTTTTTCCCGCCCGTGGCCAATCCTCCGTCCAAAACACCGATGTTGACCCTTTTACGCCAGGCGCGCGCGTATGGCCTGGGTGTGATGCTGACGACACAGAACCCCGTCGATTTGGACTATAAAGGACTGAGCAACGCGGGGACCTGGTTTATCGGCCGTCTGCAAACGGAACGGGACCGGGCGCGGGTATTGGCCGGTCTGGAGGGAGTCAGCAGCGCCCAGGGCGCCCGATTCGACCGCGCACGGATCGAACGCATTCTGGCGGGCCTTGGCAGTCGTATTTTTTATATGCACAACGTGCATGACGAGCAGCCGACCGTTTTTGAATCCCGCTGGTGCATGACTTATTTGCGCGGGCCCTTGACGCGCGCGGATTTTGAAAAACTGCGCGAACTGCGACCGGAATTATGGGCCATGGATCCTCAAAACGCGACGGCACGCGTGGAGTCATCCGCACAAGCGACGGGGCAGTCGTTCATTGGGTCAGCGATCGACGTCCAACCGGGTCCGGGAGGATTGTCGCGGGACCCGGGAACGGCTGATCCGCCGACACGGACCGGGCACACCGCGACAGCCGCGCCCTTGCCATCCGGGATACAGCCCCTGTATTTTCCGTTGCGCGGGCATGCCGATGGGCCTTTTGTCTACCGCCCGGCGTTGGCCGGTGTAGCGGACATCGGCTTTCGTGACAACACAGCGGGGATACAAACCTCACGCACGGTTTTAGCCGTAACCCTGCTACGTGACGGCCCGCTGCCAGCCAACTGGGATGAGGCGAAACTGCAGGCATTCGGAGTCGAAGAACTCGATGCGCAGCCGCGGCCGGAGATCCCGTACGCCCGCTTGCCAGACGAGGCCGCTGCGGCGAAAAATTACACCGTTTGGGCGCGCGATTTCGCCGACTGGATTTACCGCACTCAAGCGCTCGTTTTGTACAAAGCGCCTTTATTAAAAGCGGTTTCTCAGCCGGAGGAAAGCGAGGGAGATTTTCGCGCGCGGATCCGCCTGCAGGCGCGCGAGCAAAGGGACGCGAAAATGGAGGAATTGCGCAAGAAGTACGCAACCCGGGTGAGCGCCCTCGAAGAACGGATCCGCAAAGCGCAGCAAGCGGTTGAGCGCGAAAAGGATCAGGCCAAGCAGCAAAAGGTTCAAACCGCCATTTCGTTTGGCGCGACTTTGCTCAGCTCTTTCTTGGGTAGCAGCAAAATATCGGCGACTTCCGTCGGCAAAGCGACGACCACCATGCGGGGCGCCAGCCAGGCGATAAAAAAGACAGGCGATGTCGCGCGTTCACAAGAGACAGTCGCCGCGCTCAACGCCCAGTTATCCGAGCTGGAGGAGGCTTTTCAAAAAGAGACAGAGGCGCTTGCCGCCAATTGGGACCCACAGCAACAGACGTTGACGGAAGCCACAATCCGACCGCTCAAGCAAAACATCCGCGTACGCTTGCTCACATTGGCCTGGCTGCCATTTCGTATGCCCGACCCGCGCGGAGAAAAGCCGGCCTGGGAGTAAGGAGATGAAGATCCAGATTTATGGCCGCTCGAAGTGCTACGATACCCAAAAAGCGGAACGGTATTTTAAGGAACGAAAGATACCTTTTCAGCGCATCGATTTGCCGCGGTACGGTTTGAGTGCCGGCGAGTTCCGGTCGGTTTGCCAAGCGGTCGGAGGCTGGCAGAAACTGCTGGATCCTCACGCGCATGACCAAACGGCCGTCCTGATTCGTCACTTGGCCGATCCGCAGGATTCGATTTCCAAACTGATGGCTCACCCGCAGTGTATGCGGACGCCGATTGTCCGCAATGGGCGGCAAGCGACGGTCGGATACCAGCCGGATCAATGGGGGAAGTGGAATTAGCGTACGCCCGGGCGATGTACGCCAGCGATGAGAGTCGCCCGCTCTGCGTTTAAACCACCCAGCTGTAAAAAACAAATCCGGCCAGGCCGGCGGCGGCCATAAGGGGCAGCAGTTTGACCTTATATCGGCGCAATACAAACAGGGCGAGGACAAAGATCCCCACCGCGACCCCATCCAGGTCCGACACGTGAGGCAGGGCCCAACCGCTCGGAACATTGATAAACAGCGCGGTCGCGACGATGGTGATCGCGGCCGCTGTGATCATGGCGGCGACAGCGGGTCTTAATCCCCGGAGAATGCTTTGCATCAGGTGCAGATCGCGGTATTTGAAGAACCAACGCGCCAGCAAAAGCACAATAATACATGACGGCGTGATACATCCCAGCGTGGCGATGACGCCGCCACCGATCCCGGCGACGCGTACGCCGACAAAAGTGGCCGCGTTCAGAGCGATGGGTCCGGGCGTCATTTGCGAGATCGCGACAATATCTGTAAATTCCTGCAAAGAGATCCAACCCGCGCTGTCGACCAAATGCTGGCGGATCAACGGCAAGACAGCATATCCGCCGCCAAAACTGAATAAGCCGATTTGAAAGAAGCGCCAGAATAATTCAAGTAAAAGCATCATGAATCACCGCTTTCTTTCTTGTCATCGGTTTGGCGCGCGATCGCGCGTTTGTTTTGCACCCGCGTGACAAGCCAGCCGATCAGGCCACTGGTCAACAAAATCAGCGCCACAGGCGTTGAGGTCAAAAAAGACAGACCAAAGGCGATGGCCAGAATCAGGGCGGGGAACAAACGCTCCTTTTTGAAAGCCGACTCGATGATCCCGATGACCGCGTCGACCATCACCGCGGCCACGGCCGAGCGGATCCCGCGCAAGATGGCGTCGATCCACCGACTCTCGCGGAACTGCGTGTAAAAAAAAGCGATCGCTGTGAGCAGCAGGAGCGGAGGCAGGACCGTTCCCAAGATGGTCACCGCCGCGCCCCGGAGGCCGGCCATCCGATACCCGACCAGCAGAGAGGTGTTCACCGCGATCGGCCCCGGGGCCGATTGCGCGACCGCAGTAATGTCAATCATCTCTTCTTCATCGATCCAGCGGTATTCCTCGACAAACCGTTGGCGCATCAAAGGGACGATCACATAACCGCCTCCGACTGTGAGCGCGCTGAGAGTGAAGGTGGAAAAGAATAATTTCAGATAGAAAGCCGCGTCTTTTTTCATCGCACCTCTCCGGAAAATAGATTGGGCCGTTGACCGCCCAGACATTATATCACCTCGGGACGGGCCTTCGTGTGGGCAGAAATCGCCGGTGTCGCGGCTGGGCGCTTTGTGCGTTTGTTACAGTTTGACCGGGACAAGTCCAGTAGAATGCGATCTGCTATATTAGTTGAAAAAGCGTGGCAAACAGGAGAGAAGAACGTATGGATGACAACAAAACCAACCCTCCGGTGGATCGCCGGGAGACCGGTGGCAGCCAAACCAACCGTCCGACTCGACCAGGCGCCCGTACCCGCTGGGTGGCTTTGG
This sequence comes from uncultured Oscillospiraceae bacterium, assembly GCA_964479435.1. Classification (GTDB taxonomy): domain Bacteria; phylum Bacillota; class Clostridia; order Saccharofermentanales; family UBA5734; genus JAAYKS01. The sequence goes on along the minus strand of CAYZME010000031.1, from coordinate 11,193 downwards.
CAGTCATCCTGGTGGCGGTCGCGTCTTTGCTGGTTTATAAATTGGTAGACGGCCGCCAGACAGAAAAGCCGCCGGAGACGGTCGCGGATGTGTTGGATGTGACTTTTTCGTTTGACTTGGACGCGCTTAAGGAACGCCAAATGCCGATGCTGATCGATTTTGGCTCCGAATCGTGCGCCCCGTGTCGGGCGATGAAGCCGGCGCTGATCGAGATCAATCGCCAATACCAGGGCAAAGCGATCGTGAAATACATAGACGTCTGGGAAGATACCGCGGCAGGCACCGGCTTCCCGATCTCTGCCGTGCCGACGCAATTCTTTTTTTATGCGGATGGCAAGCCGTATCTCCCGCCCGACAACTACGCGGATATGTTCATTCAATACACGCTAAAGACGAGCGGCGAGCATGTGTTGACAGCACACGTCGGCGGGTTGAGCGAGGCGGAAATGCAACGAATTCTCAGCGATCTGGGCGCGTAATTCCGACGAGTACAAGAGCGGGTTTAAAACAACAGATCAAATCCGCTGTTGTGATACAGGTCGACCATCTCAGGCGAGACACGGCTGTCCGTAATGATCGAATCGATGGCATTTAAAGGCGCGACAAAAATATGGGACTTCTTTTCCAACTTGGAGGACGAAGCGATGACCATGCCGCGTTTTGCCCGCGGCAGCAAGGTGTTGATGACGCCGACCTCAGAGGTGCGAAAGTCAGTCAGCCCGCTGGAGAGCGCCAGGGCGTTGATGCTGATGAAGGCAATGTCTGTGTAATATTGCGCGCAGCCGTGTTCCGCGAGGCGTCCGCCCAGTGAGTTTTCCGTGGCATTGAGCTCCCCGCCACATAAAATGATCGAAAAACCGGGGTTGGTGGCGAGAATTTGCGCGATCTGCAGGCTGTTGGTCAAGACCGTCAACAGGCGCATGGTCGAGACCAATCGCTTGGCAAGCTGGCTGCCGGTCGTCCCGGCATTGAGCGCCAGAAACTGGCCCTCCTGCACCAATGCGGAAGCTTTGAGGGCAATCTCATCTTTCTCCTTGATGCTGCTGGTTTGACGGATGGGGAAGATATTCTCCCGCTCATAGGAAGTGGCCAGCACAGCGCCACCGTGGACTTTGTTGACGACGCCGCGCAATTCGAGCAACCGCAAATCACGCCGAATGGTATCCAAAGAAACACGTAACAAAGTAGCCAGTTCGGCTACGGTCGCTGAGCTCCTGGTCCGCAAGTAATCTGTGATGATCCGGATCCTGTCTTCTTGCATGTTTACCTGCCATGTCATGTACGCACCGGTTTTTGGATGCGAATGTAAAATGTGTTGAACAAAGTAAAACATATTTCTCCCGCGTGCACAACAAACCGGATGGAAAAGACAGGAGCCGGCGCGGGTTTTGATTTGTCAGTGAACAGGGGATTCGGCTACAATTAATTCCATTGTCCGATAGGGAGGTAATCGATGGAATCATCACAGGTATATGCGGATCGCGCAATCGCGTTGTTTTTGGCAGGATACAATTGCTGTCAGGCTGTGTTTGCGGCCTGTTGCGAGCGTTTTGGCATGCCCGCTGCCGATGGGCTGCGTCTGACCGCCGGTATGGGCGGGGGCATGGGCGGAATGCGGGAGAAATGCGGGGCTGTGACAGCGATGTTTTTGCTGGCCGGTCTCCAAGAAGGAAGCTATGAGCCGGAAGACATCACCGCCAAAGAGAAGATGTATGCGCTTGTCCAAAAATTGGATCAGGCCTTTGTCGCCCAGTGCGGTACAACCAGTTGTAAAGAGCTGTTGATAGAAGCCGATTGCGCGTTTTCAAAGATACCCGCCCTGCGGACCGAAGCCTATTACGCCGCGCGGCCGTGTGCCACCCTGGTGGGGATCGCGACAAGAATCGCCATGGATCAGCTGGCTCCGGGGTCTGAAAAGGGGAGAAGAGATCGATGAAATTTCACTTTTGTCCGGACTGCGGGTCGTCGCTCGTCCTGCGCCCCATTGGCGACGAAGGGGAAATTCCGTATTGTGAACCCTGTCAAAAACCTTGCTTTGGCTTCTCCTATAGCTGTGTGATCGCTCTTCCTGTCAATGCTGACAACCCCGACGAGGTGGCTTTGATTCGCCAAAGTGACGTATCCGGCCTTCATCATGTTTGTGTAGCCGGCTATGTCAAACAAGGCGAAACCATTGAGAGCAGCGCGCGCCGGGAGGTTGAAGAAGAATTGGGCTTGCCGGTTTGCGACGTGACGTATTTGCGCAGCTTTTATTTCGAGCGCAAAGACTTGTTGATGCTGGGCTTTGTCGTGAAGGTCAAAAAACAAGACTTTGCCCTTTCTTGCGAAGTGGATTCCGCACGTTGGTTTGCGTTGGATGAAGCAGAGCACGAATTGCAGAACGCGCGCATTGCCTTGCAGGTTCTGCGCGCCTACCGCCAGGGCCGCGACGTCGGCACCCGGAAGAAGAGAGAAACAGGAGGGTTGTTGTGAAACAAGTTCTGATTGGCACCTCGGGGATCCAAGCCTCACGAATGAGTATCGGCACCTGGGAGATGGGCGGCGGAACGGCCTGGGGCTCCTGGGAAGCCGGGGATGAGAGCGAATACATCCGCGTTTTGCATGCCGCGCCCGATTTGGGTGTCAATCTCATCGATACCGCGCCTGTGTACGGCACTGGATTCTCTGAAGAGCTGCTAGGCAAGGCGCTGGCCGGACGCCGTTCGCGTTACGTACTATCGACCAAGTGTGGATTGCATTGGCGAAACAGCGAGGGTGTGCGCGAATACGAACGCGATGGAAAAACAGTATACCGGAATTTGTCCGCCGCCTCGATCCGCCAGGATCTTGAAGACAGTCTGCGGCGCTTGCGGACGGATTACATCGATTTGTATTATACGCATCGGCAATCGGAGCGGGTACCGGTGTCGGAGACCATGGCGGCGCTGCTGCAAATGAAGCGCGAGGGGAAAATACGGGCGATCGGTATTTCCAAATCGACACCCGCGCATCTGGAGGCGTATTTGCGCGCGGGGCCGGTCGATGCCGTGCAAGAGGAGTTTAATATCCTCGATCGCGGCTTCGATGCCGCGTATCTCGGATTATGTGAGAAAAATCAGGTTTTGGCACACACGTACGGCTCGCTGGCGCGCGGGTTGTTGACCGGGCGCGTCCGTGCCGATTATGTCCCCGCGGCGGGCAGTGCGCAAAACAGCATCTGGTTCGCGCCCCGTTTGCGCGAGGATGTGAACGAGATGCTGGCGTCATTTTCCGCAATGGCCGCGGATATGGGTCGCTCGATCGCCAATCTCGCGACCGCCTGGGTGCTGTCGCGGTCGCCGTCGGTCGCGCCGGTCATCGGCATCCGCCGCATGTCCAGTCTGGAAGATTCCATCCGTTCGTTTGAGACCCGGCTGTCATCGGATGTGTTGGAACGCATGGACGTACTGGCCGCCCGCCTGATCACGCTGGCCGCGGCCAGCCAACCGTAAACCGAGCCCCCGCGACCGGCCAAGGGTCATGTCGCGCGATCCTGCGCAGCCCAATCGGTGAGATATAATAGGATTATAGGCTTGCGATCACATGAATAGGGAGGATGTACGGGTATGAAATTGGGTGTATTTGCAGTATTGCTGGGACAGCAATCTTTTGATGAAGCCTGCCGTTACCTGGCCGCATCGGGTGTGCAAGCGGTGGAAATCGGAACCGGAGGTTTTCCCGGCAAAGCACACGCCAATCCGGAGGAATTGCTCGCCAATCCGCGCGGAATCCGCGCGTTGCGCGAAACAGCAGAGCGGCATGGACTGGAAATCGCCGCTTTGTCCTGCCATGGGAACCCGGTTCATCCGCAAAAGGAAATCGCGGATGCGTACCACCGGGACTACGTAAATACCGTCCTGTTAGCGGAAAAGCTCGGTGTTAGCCGCGTCGTGACGTTTTCCGGATGCCCGGGAGATCACCCGGGCGCGCGATACCCCAACTGGGTGACCTGCCCCTGGCCGGATGATTTTGGCAAGATTCTTGATTATCAGTGGCATGAGGTTTTAATTCCTTACTGGGAGAAAACCGCGGCCTTTAGTGCCGAACACGGTGTGGAGCGCATCGCGCTTGAGATGCACCCCGGTTTTTGTGTGTATAATCCCGAGACTTTACTCCGATTGCGGACCGCGACCAGCCGGGTGGTCGGCGCGAACCTGGATCCCAGTCATTTGTTCTGGCAAGGGATCGATATCGTGGCGGCGATTCGGCTTCTGGGCGACGCGATCCACTTCTTCCACGCGAAAGACACGAAAATCGACGCGATCAATCGGGCGCAAAATGGGGTGCTGGACACCAAGCATTATGGCGATGAGATCCATCGGAGCTGGTTGTTCCGCACCGTCGGATACGGTCACAGCTACCAGGTCTGGAACGATATCTTTTCCAATTTGCGGATGGTGGGGTACGACGATGTCATCAGCATTGAACACGAAGACAGCCTGATGTCGGTCAACGAAGGTTTGCAAAAAGCCATCGCCTTTCTCAAGCAGACGATTCCTTTTGAACAGACCGGGGAGATCTGGTGGGCATAACGGAGGGCAAGGGGTTGGCAGAACAAAACACATTGCGCGTCGGTATGGTCGGATACAAGTTCATGGGCAAAGCTCACAGCAATGCCTATCGCAAGATCGGCATGTTTTTCGACCCGGATTACCAGATAGATATGCGGGCGATCTGTGGCCGTGACGCGGGTGAAGTCGCGCAAGCGGCGCGCAAGTTTGGCTGGGCCTCCTATGAGACCGATTGGCGCCGGCTGGTCGAGCGGGAAGACATCGATGTCATCGATATTGTCGCCCCCAGTAACATGCACAAGGAAATCGCCATCGGCGCGGCGCAAAACGGGAAACACGTGTTATGCGAAAAACCGCTGGCCCTCAATCTGCCGGACGCGCGCGAGATTCTCGCTGCAGTCCGTAAAGCGGGCGTGCGGCACCAGATCGGCTTCAATTACCGTTTCGCGCCGGCCATTCAGTTGGCGAAACAGATGATAGACGCGGGGCGGTTGGGGCGCATTTATCATTTCCGCGGCCTGTACCTGCAGGACTTCATCATTGATCCTGCTTTTCCACGGGTGTGGCGGTTGGACAAAAGCATCGCCGGATCGGGTTCACTGGGCGATCTGGGCGCGCATGTCATCGACTTGGCGCGGTATTTGGTCGGCGATCTGGTCCAGGTGATTGGCGTCAATCAGACATTTGTCAAAGAGCGCCCGCTGGTTGGCCACATGACAGGGTTGAGCGGTCGCGCGTCAGAACACGCCTCGCGTGGCGCCGTAGATGTGGATGACGCGACCTTGTTTCTGGGTGAGTTTGCCAATGGCGCGCTGTGCTCGATTGAAGCGACGCGTTTTGCGCAAGGTCATAAAAACGATCTCTCGTTTGAAATTAATGGTGAAAAGGGCAGCATCCGCTTCTTTTTGCCGCGTATCAGCGAGCTCGAATTCTTTGACGCGAGCGCCGATGCGGGCGTGCAAGGGTTTACCACCATTCAGGTTTCCGAGGAAATCCACCCGTACGCGACACATTGGTGGCCGGCGGGACATGTCATCGGTTACGAGCATACCTTTGTCCATGAAATCTACGAGCTGATCCAAGCGATCGCGGAAAATCGCCCGGCCACCCCTGATTTTGAGGAGGGGATGAAATGCTCACAGATCCTGGCCGCGGTCGACCTTTCGATCGCGGAGCGCCGCTGGGTCCAACCGGACTCGCTCTGAGTCCGGCTCCCTGCGATTGACAGGCATTTCGCGCTAGCATATAATTCCTTCACAATTGCATAATAAAAGACGATGACCGGAACAGTAGTGATCCGCAGCTTTGACAGAGAACGCGAGCAGGTGCGAGCGCGGGAAGAGCGGAAAAACGAAAATCATCCGCGAGTCGGCTGACGAAGCGTGCACGCCCCAAACGTGTCAGGTGGTAGGAAAGCCCGGTCAGGCTCCGGGGATGGAGCTGTACCGTTACGATGTGAGAGTCGGCCCTTGGGCCGAATTTCGGGTGGTACCGCGCTGACCTGGCGCCCCGATGGGGGCGCTTTTTTCGTATTATGGCACTGGCCGCACGGCACTGGCCGTTGCGCATCGCGGCGCAACGGCATAAAAGGAAACAGGAGACCAGGATGTATAAACCGGTAGCGAACGACATGGCTTTTGTCACGAGGGAACAAGAGGTTCTGGCTTTTTGGCGTGCGCATCGCGTCTTTGAAGAATCGGTGCGCCGGCGGGACGGCGCGCCGATGTTTACTTTTTACGACGGGCCGCCCACCGCCAATGGCAAGCCGCATATCGGTCATATTTTGACACGAAGCATCAAGGATATCATCCCGCGCTACAAGACCATGCAAGGGTTTCAAGTGTTGCGGAAAGCCGGCTGGGATACGCACGGCTTGCCGGTCGAGCTGGAAGTGGAACGCGCGTTGGGAATCGATGGCAAACAGCAAATCGAGGCCTATGGCGTCGAAGCTTTTAATAAAAAATGCAAAAGCAGCGTCTGGACCTACAAAGGCGAATGGGAACGGATGTCTGACCGGGTCGGCTTCTGGGCCGATATGGAGCAACCATACGTCACCTATGAAAATGAGTACATCGAATCGGAATGGTGGGCCCTGCGGCAGATCTGGGATCGCGGGCTGTTGTACAAAGGGTACAAAGTGGTCCCATACTGCCCGCGCTGTGGCACGGCTTTATCCAGCCACGAAGTCGCGCAAGGATATCAGGATGTGCGAGACACGTCTATTTTTGTCCGCTTTCGCGTACAGGGGGAAGAGGAAACCTGGTTCGCGGTCTGGACCACGACCCCATGGACGTTGCCGTCCAACGTGGCGCTTTGTGTCAACCCGGATGAACCATACGCGCTGGTGGAAACCGACGAGGAGCGGGAGGGCCAAATCAAAACGACCCGCTACTACCTGGCTGCTGATCTGGTCGAGCAGGTTTTGGGAGAAAAGGCTCGGATTGTCTCGACCCGAACTGGGAAAAGTATGGTCGGCATGCGATACGAGCCGCTGTTGCCCTATGCGGAAGAAACGGTTGAAAAATCCGGCAAGACCGGTTTTGTCGTCACGGCGGACGATTATGTCACATTGACGGACGGAACCGGGATCGTACACATCGCGCCGGCGTTCGGTGAAGATGACGCGCGGGTGGGACGCCAATTTGACCTGCCGTTTGTACAACTGGTCGGCGAAGATGGGACGATGACACCGGAAGTGGTCGATTTTGCCGGTCTTTTCTGTTTCGACGCCAACGCGGGGATCACACAAAAACTGGCGGCGGAAGGCAAGCTGATCAAAGAGATGCCTTATGAGCACAGCTACCCCTTTTGTTGGCGCTGTGACACTCAGCTGGTTTATTACGCGCGGCATTCGTGGTTTATCCGCATGACCGCGGTGCGGGACCAGTTGGTTGCCAACAACCGCACGGTCCATTGGCACCCTGCCTCGATCGGCGAGGGCCGGTTTGGCAACTGGCTGGAAAATGTCATCGATTGGGCGGTGACGCGCGAACGGTATTGGGGTACTCCGATGCCGATCTGGGAGTGCGCGGGCTGCGATCACCGTCATACGGTCGGCAGCATCGCGGAATTGCGGGAGATGTCGCCGGATTGCCCAGAGGAGATCGAGTTACACCGCCCCTACATCGATCAGGTGCATTTGAACTGCCCTCGTTGTGGCGGTCTCATGACGCGAGTTCCGGAAGTGATCGATTGCTGGTTTGACGCCGGCTCCATGCCGTTTGCGCAATGGCATTATCCGTTTGAGAACGAGGACCTGTTCGCGCGCCAATTCCCCGCTGATTTTATTTCTGAAGCGGTCGATCAAACCCGCGGCTGGTTTTATACGCTGATGGCGATTTCCACGTTGCTGTTTGATCAGTCGCCCTACCGGAATGTCGTCGTGCTGGGGTTGGTTCAGGATAAAGACGGGCAGAAGATGTCCAAGCACAAAGGCAATGTCGTCGACCCCTGGGATGTGCTGGATCATCAGGGCGCGGACGCGGTGCGGTGGTACTTTTATACCGCCAGCGCCCCCTGGCTGCCGAGCCGCTTTTCCGAAGACGCGGTCAACGAAGGGCAGCGGCGCTATATGGGTACTTTGTGGAACACGTACGCTTTTTATGTGTTGTACGCGAACATCGATCGGTTTGACCCGGCGAATTACGCGCTTGACCCGGATTTGCTGCCGGCCATCGACCGCTGGGCGCTATCCAGGTTGCACTCGCTGACCGCCGAGGTCAGCCAGCGGCTGGACGCGTATGATATCACCGGCGCGGCCCGGGCGTTGGGCGACTATGTGGACGAGTTGTCCAACTGGTATGTGCGCCGGAACCGGGAACGCTTCTGGCAACCCGGGATGCCGCAGGACAAAATCAACGCCTACATGACGTTGTATACCGTGCTCGAAACCTTGTCGCGCCTGACTGCCCCCTTTACCCCTTTCCTGGCGGAAGCGATGCACCAGAATCTGGTGCGGCCGGCAACCGGTCAGGCTTTTACGTCGGTTCATTTGTGCGATTATCCGACCGCCGCCGCGCAATGGATCGACCGCGACCTGGAAAGCAGAATGGGCGATGTGTTGTCTATTGTCGCGCTGGGGCGTGCGGCACGGAACGCCAGTGCGATCAAAACCCGCCAACCTCTGGCGCGGATGCTTGTGGTCGGCGCCGCGGATCTGCCGGATGAGTATCGCGCGCTGGTGGCGGGGGAGCTCAATGTCAAAGCCTTTGTCGCCGCGGACGACGCGGGGGCGTTGGTCGCGTACCGTTTCAAACCCCAGCTGCGGACCCTGGGCCGAAAACTGGGACCCCGCTTGCCGCAAGTCACCCGGTTGCTGGTCGATCTGGACGGCCGGGACGCGATGCGTCAATTAGATCAAGAAGGCCGCCTGGTTTTGTCTTTGGCCGACGGCGATGTCGAGCTCGAAAGAGACGATCTGATCATCGAAACGGTGCAGCCGGAAGGCTTGTCGACCATGGCTGACGGACGCTTTACCGTGGCGCTCGATACGACTATGACGCGGGAGCTGGCCGCCGAAGGGATGGTTCGCGAGATCGTCAGTAAAATCCAAACCATGCGCCGGGAGGCGGATTTTGAAGTGATGGACCGGATTGTCGTGCGTTATACTGGAAGCGCGGTAATTGACGCCATCGTAGAGCAGCATCACGACTGGATCTGCGCGGATGTATTGGCGGATCGACTGGAACGCTGTGAACAACCGTGCGCGGACGGCCGTCCGTGGAAGATCAATGGAGAAGACATGACCATCGCGGTTGCGAAGAGCTGACATATGACAAATAAAAATGAACATGTGACGCGCCACTTACAGATTGGCGGATGCGACGCGTTGGAACTCGCGTCCCGGTTCGGCACCCCTTTGCACGTGCTGGACGCGGGACGGATTCGCGCTGCCTGCCGCGACTTTCATGAGGCAGCCGCGCGGCACTTCGGACCATCTGCCCAGGTGTTTTACGCCTCTAAAGCCCTTTGCGTCACCGCTGTACTGAAAATGGTCGACGCGGCCGGGTTGGGGGTGGATGTCGCTTCGGGCGGTGAGCTCTATACGGCATTACACGCCGGGATCCCGGCGGAAAAAATCATCATGCACGGCAACAATAAAACTTCACGGGAGCTGTCTGAAGCGCTGTCCGCCGGGGTGGGTCGAATCGTGGTCGATAACGCAGACGAGCTGGAACGGCTCGCGCAGCTTTGCGCGCAGTTGAAGCGCCCGGCGGATATCCTGCTGCGCATCAAACCGGGTGTGGCGGCAGACACCCATGCGTTCATCCGCACCGGCGCGATCGATTCCAAATTTGGTGTGGCTCTGGAAGAGGGGGAGGCCGAGCGCGTCTTGATCCGAGCGTCACGGATCCCTCAGCTCCGCGTGCGCGGCCTGCATTGCCATATTGGCTCGCAAATCATGAATGTGGAGTCTTTTGCTGCTGCCGCGCGGGTGATGGTGTCGTTCATGGCCGCGTTCGCGCAAAAAACAGGGCTCGTTTTGGAAGAGTTGAATTTAGGGGGCGGTTACGGTGTCCGATACGTCGAGGCCGATCGCCCACGCCCCCCCCATGAAGTGTTTGCGGCCATTGCCGCGGCTGTCCGCTCCGTTTGCGACGCGGCGGCGTTTCCTCTACCGCGATTGATTGTCGAGCCGGGGCGCGCCATCGTGGCCGAAGCCGGGGTGACGCTGTATACGGTGGGCGCGGTGAAGCAGATCCCGGGGGTGCGCACGTATGTTTCGGTCGACGGCGGGATGTATGAGAATCCACGATATGCGCTCTATGGCGCGCGGTATGAAATGCTGCGCGCGGATGATGTGGAGGCGCCGCGCCAGGCACCGGTCACCATCGCCGGTAAATGTTGTGAATCCGGCGACCTGTTGCAAGAGCACATCGCGATGCCGTCTTTGCGCAGCGGTGACGTGATCGCGGTGATGTCGACCGGCGCGTATCATTACTCGATGGCATCCAATTACAATCGCAATGTACGCCCGGCGGTCGTGTTGTGTGAAAACGGGCGGGCGGTGGAGATCGTTCGCCGCGAAACCTATGAAGATCTGGTCCGCAATGACCGGATACCGGAAGGAATCTGATATGCCTTTTGTTCTAGCCAGCTTTTTGAACAACTTGATCAGCGATCCGGCGGGATTTCTGATCGTGGTTTTTGTTTTGACGCTCTCGTTGTCCTTTCACGAGTTCTCACATGCCTGGATGGCGTACCGGCTTGGCGACGATACGGCCGCGATTCAGGGCAGGCTGTCGCTCAACCCCCTCCGGCATCTGGACCCCATCGGGTCATTGATGTTTTTATTTGCCGGGATCGGGTGGGCGCGCCCGGTGCCGGTCAACCCGGCTCGTTTCTCGCGTGAAGTCAATATGAAATCGGGGGTGATGCGGGTCAGCCTGGCCGGCCCGGTTTCCAACCTGTTCCTGGCGACCCTGTCGGCGTTTTTCTTTTACCTGCTGGAAACACTCGTGCGGGCGGGCGGGGCAGGAGGGGATTTGACGCTGTTCTTCCGCCGCTTGTTTGTACAGATGTATGCCTCCAATGTGATTCTGGCGGTATTCAATTTGCTGCCCATCCCGCCTTTGGATGGTTCCAAAGTGTTTGGTTCTTTGTTGCCCAATCAGCTGTACTACAAATTGATGCGGTATGAGCGATACCTTGGTCTGGCTTTTTT
>CAYZME010000030.1:22259-23171 GCA_964479435.1 uncultured Oscillospiraceae bacterium | reverse complement strand
TCCGCCGCTGTATTATGGCGAAAACCGGCTGGAAGGCCTGATGGAGGCCAACGCCATCGACAAAGAGGCCATCGCGGCCGCGATGGCGCTGCCGGCGGAGAATTTTACGCCCGATTATTTCCCCTTTACCGCGACCGAACAGATGCTGGCTTATAACCACCTGTTGCTGCATCTGCTCGCGCAAGCCGATACGCTGGGGTTCAAGGTCGGGGTGTTGGTCGCCGGGCATTATCCGCTGATCGACCACTGCCGCGCGGCGGTATTGCAGTATATGCAGCGAGTGATGAAAAGGCCCGACCGGCTGCTGCCCTGGGCGGTGGTGGATTATTTGCAGGTCGACGATCTGTATGAACACGCCGGCGACCACGCCGCCCACTGGGAGACCTCCCACATGATGGCCATCGCGCCCGAAACCGTGGATTTGACGACGTTGCCGCCGCGCGGGGAACCGCTGACCGGCGTCATCGGCAGCGTGCTGCCCCAGGACGCGACGGCGGCATTTGGCCATGAGACGCTGGAGGCGGCCGCCGAGCGGGTGGTGCGGGAAGTGCGCCATCGCCTCGAGCACCCCGAACGGTACCGCGGTCACGGCAAAGCCCTGCTGGAAAGGCTGTGGCAAGAAACCTGACGCCTGCCCGGGCCGGTTGCCCGGTTGCCCGGCTGCCTACTCTGTGCTTTTTAACAAACGATACGCGCTGATCTGCCAGCCGCTTCATGCGGGGGGTGGATCAGCGTTATTTTTACATCTTGCAATTGAAAGCGTGACATGTAATAATCGATATCGCATAAAGCGACACAGCGTATTGTGTGATAGAGAGGTGGAGTTGGCCATGCTGGAAAAAGTCGGACGTACCATCGGTATTTGGGGGGATTCGATCCTCAAGGGCGTGATCTTTGACGACATCAAGGCGG
>CAYZME010000030.1:16322-22249 GCA_964479435.1 uncultured Oscillospiraceae bacterium | reverse complement strand
CTGCTGAAGGACAATTGTGTGCAGATCACCGCCAAAGCGCTGGGGATCTCGGTCGTCAATCGCTCGCGCTTCGGGTCGACGGTCGACAAGGGGCTCAAGCAGCTGGAAAAAGCGCTGTACGACGGGTTGGACTGCGACGCCGTGCTGCTGGAGTATGGCGGCAACGATTGTGACTTTGACTGGGCCGCGGTTTCGGCCGACCCGACGCGGGCGCACGCGCCCCAGACCCCGATGCCGGCTTTTGAGGCGGGACTGGCCCGCATGGTCGAGTTGTTGAGCGCGCGCGGAATTCAGCCGGTTTTGATGTCTTTGCCGCCGATCGACGGGCCGCGTTATATGGAATTCCTCATCGCCCGCGGCAAGCTGGATCGCGCCAACATGCTGCGCTTTCTCGGCAGCCCGCAGCGGATTTATCAGTATCAGGAAGCGTATTCGTTGGCCGTGACCCGTATCGCGCACCGGACGGGCAGTCTGTATGTACCCGTGCGGGAGGAGTTTCTGCTGCGGATGTCGACGGAGGACACCTTGTGTTCGGACGGCATTCACCCCAACGCGGCCGGGCACGCGCTGATGCAGCGGATTCTCACCCACCATGGCGCCCGCCTGGCAGCGGCGTTGCCTTCGGCGTAGGCCGCCAACGGCGTAGGGCCGCCAACGGCGTAGGGCCGCCAACGGCGTAGGGCCGAAACCCGTATCGTTTGATACGGATGAAACAACGGATTGCGGGTAAGATGGGGACAGAAATCAGGCTACCCCTAGAAGTGGGGCTGATTTTTTCAAATAGATTCACTCCGCGAAGTGGTAAGGAGGTCCTGGAAATGAAATTTGGTTGGACAAAGAACACCAAAAAACAGATGGATGCTACAGTGGTGAATAAAGGCGAGCTAGGCAACGAAACGGGCCTTCTGAGCTACGAGTTGGTACTCGATGGCGGGGTGGCCTACAGCGAGAAATCGCAAAATTATTCGGCCCTTGTCAACACCATGTTGAATTGTCATTCATCTATATGCTCTTTCCGCACGAATTTTTGATTTGTCAGGGTCATGAATTCGTAGCAGACAGGTTGTGCTGAGGGTTTAGGGGGGGCATTCTTCCGATGGGGTTAGGCGGCGCGGTTCTTGCGGGAACCGCGCCGCTTTTTTGTGCCAGGGGCCAGATCGGGCGCGGATGGACACAAAAGCGGTAGAATGGAGACGATCAAACGATAGGGAGGATCGATCAAAATGGTAAACCGCAAAACATATGTCCAGGTGGGGATTGGCGGGCGCGCGCGTATGTATTATGAGGCCATTGCCGGCCGCTTTGCCGCGACGTCCGAGCTGCTGGCCTTTTGTGACATGAATCAGACCCGGATGGATTACGCCAACCAGGTACTCGCCACGGAATACAAACAGGCGCCGCTGCCGACCTATACACCCGATCGCTTCGAGGAAATGATCCGCGCCCACCGGCCGGATGTGGTGATCGTGACGTCGATCGATCGCACCCACCACCGCTACATTGTCCGCGCCATGGAGTTGGGCTGCGATGTCATCACGGAAAAACCGATGACGACCGACGCGGACAAAGCGCAACAGATTCTCGACGCGATCCGGCGCACCGGCCGTAAACTGCGCGTGACGTTCAACTACCGCTACGCCCCTCACAATACCAAAGTGCGCGAGCTGATCCTGGACGACACGATCGGCGACATCTTCTCCGTCCATTTTGAATGGCTGCTCAACACCGAACACGGCGCCGATTACTTTCGCCGCTGGCACCGCGACAAACGCAACAGCGGCGGGCTGTTGGTGCACAAGGCGACCCACCACTTTGACCTAGTCAATTTCTGGCTGGGGTCGCGGCCCCGGACGGTCTTCGCGATGGGTGATCTCAATTTTTATGGGCGGGAAAATGCCGAAAAACGTGGCGTCACGCAATTTTATACCCGTGCGCACGGCAGCGGGATGGTCGGCGTCGATCCTTTCGCGCTCGATATGGCGGGCAACCCCCAGCTCAAAGCTTTGTACCTGGACGCCGAAAAGGACGACGGTTACATTCGCGACCAGAGCGTGTTTGGCGACGGCATCAGCATCGAGGACACGATGGGCGTGATGGTGCGGTATCGCAACACGGCGATTCTGACTTATTCGCTCAACGCCTACCTGCCCTGGGAAGGGTACCGCGTCGCGTTCAACGGCAGCCGTGGCCGCATCCAGGTCGCGATCATCGAAAAGGCCTATGTCAACGCCGGCGGCAGCGGGGAGATGGAAGGCGCGCTGGAGAAAAAGAGCATCACGGTGTTCCCCATGTTTGACGAGCCGTATGAGGTCACAGTCGACGAGGGGCAAGGCGGGCACGGCGGCGGCGATACGGTGTTGCTGGACGACATTTTCGGCACCCCGGCGCCCGACCGTTTTCAGCGCGCGGCCTCCCATGTCGATGGCGCGATGTCCATCCTCACCGGCATCGCCGCCAACCGGTCGATCGCGACCGGCTTGCCGGTGCAAATCGACCAGCTGGTACATTTCTGACCCTTTGATTGTAACAAGTGACTCGTTTTTGCCATGTACGGGCGTGCTACAATGCTCCCGCATACAAACATGTCAAAAACAGGAGGAGTCTCCCATGAAAACCCGAGTTTTGCTGTTAGCCCTGATGATGACCGTCGGTATCGTTCTGTTCGCCGGCTGTTCAACTGTCACCCCGACCAATCCGCCTTCGCCGACGACCACGGTCGACGCCGCCGCCGGCGCTTCGTTCGCCAACGATGAAGCTTCGTTTGCCAAAGCGGTCTCCGAACAGGGGGCGTGGATCATCTATACGACCGGCGATTTGACGCTCTCGCAGGCGCACACGGTCAAGGGTACGTTTAAAGATGGCAAAAAGGACGCCGCCGGCAACGACACCATCCAGCGCAAAATCGCTTTGTACGACCAGGACGCGGATCGCAATGTCACGGCGCGCTACACCCTGACCATCCCCGAGTTGACCATCCAGAGCCCCAAAGCCAGCATTCAGCACGGCACGCTCAAAGGTGATGTGATTGTGGATGTCGACGACTTTGCCTTGATCGACGCCCAGATCGAGGGAAATCTGTACTTCACCAAACAGGAGTACAAAGATTCCTTTACGATGGACGCCGACAGCTCGGTCTCCGGAAAAAACGAAGTCAAGAGCAATTGACCGCGTCCCGATCGACCCGGGTCACCCGTCCACGCGTCGGGTGACCGGCTGTGTACATCAACAGCTGCGGCACGGGCCGCGGCTGTTCTTATGTAAAAACTTCAGACAAAAAGAGCGGACATGCGTATAATGAAAAAATGTCAGCTCAACCCGGACAAGCAGGGAGGAATGCATTGTGGGTAAACGAATCGTCATTCTGGGAGCCGGATACGCCGGCGTATTGACCGCCAAGAAACTGGCAAAACGCCTGCGCGGCAAAGAAGACATTTCGATCACCCTGATCGATAAGAACAGCTACCATACGATGTTGACCGAACTGCACGAAGTGGCGGCCGGCCGCGTCGAGGAGACCAGCGTGCGCGTCAGCCTGGAGCGCATCTTTGCCGGACGCCGCGTGGAGATTGTCACCGATACGATCCGCGCGGTCGACTACGCGTCACGGGTGGTCAAGGGCGATCGCGATACCTACGCCTATGACTATCTGGTCCTGGCCGCCGGGTCGCAACCGGCCTGCTATGGCATCGACGGGGTCGAAGAATACAGCTGGAAGCTGTGGTCGTACCAGGATGCCGTACGCCTGAAAGCGCACATCCTCGATTGTTTCCGGCAAGCGGTCAGCGAGCCGGATGAGGCGGAACGCCGCCGCATGCTGACATTTTTTGTCGCCGGCGCCGGTTTTACCGGCGCGGAGATGGCCGGGGAGCTGGCGGAATGGGTGCCGATCCTCTGCGAGGATTTCGGGATCCCGCGCGAAGAAGTGGAGATCATCGCTTTTGATCTGCTCGACCGCGTCGTGCCGACCTTTCCCGCTAGGCTGTCGGCCAAGGCGCAGCGCCGGATGGAAAAGATGGGCATCCGTGTCTGGCTCAAGACCAGCCTGACCGGTGTGAACAAGCATTCGGTCGAACTCAAACGGGATGGGCAGACCACACGCCATCCGACCAATACCGTGATCTGGACCGCCGGGATCGAATGCGCCGACATCGCCAAGGAATCCAAAGAGCTGCCGCAAGTCGGCCGTGGCCGGGTGCAAACCGACGCTTTTTTGCGCGTCGAAGGGCGCGAGGATGTCTTTGTGGTCGGGGACAATATGTTTTATGTCCCCGAAGGGGAAGACGACCCGGTCCCCCAAATGGTGGAAAACTGCGAACAGTCCTCGGAGACCTGTGCCCGCAACATCGGTGCCGTCGCCACCGGCGAATGCGAGATGGAACCGTACCGCCCCCGCTTCCACGGCGCCATGCTCAGCCTCGGCGGCCGCTACGGGATCGCCTGGGTGGGCGGAGCCCGAAAGAAAGTGGCATTGCCGTCGTTTTTGGCGATGTTTGTCAAGCACCTGATCAACATGGTTTATTTTGTGCAGGTGCTGGGATGGAACAAGGTCTGGAGCTACTTGCGGCATGAATTCTTTACCATCCGCAACCGCCGCAGCTTTGTCGGCGGCCATTTCTCCAACCGCTCGCCCAGCTTCCTGCTGGTACCGCTGCGCCTTTTCCTCGGTTTTATCTGGCTGTATGAGGGCGCCAAAAAGGTCTCCGAAGGGTGGCTGGCCTCGCCGCGTTTGAGCGGATTTTTCGACGGCGCCAACCAGTTTTTCGACGGCATCATTTACGGCACCGCCGGTGTCGACGCGGCCGCGGGCGCCTCGGCGCCGGCCACGGCCGGAAAAGTGCTGCTGCATGTGGATATCCTCGGTTTGTTCCGGCTGTTGTTGGTATCCTCTTCCGACGTCGCGGTCCGGCTTTCCTTTGTGTTGACTGACTGGCTGACCCGCAGCGTCATTGTCCCCAACGAAGGACTGCAGATGGTGTTTCAGATCTTCATCGTGCTGTCCGAACTGCTGATCGGCGCGGCGCTACTCGGCGGCTTGTTCACCACCATCGCCGCCGGTTATTCGCTGGTGCTGCAGCTGATGTTCGTGATGACGACCGGGCTGTATATGGGCACCTGGTGGATGATCGTCGCCGCGATCGCGATGCTGTTTGGCGGCGGCCGCGTTTTTGCCCTCGATTACTATGTGATGCCCTGGCTCAAGAAAAAGTGGGCCGGTACACGCTTTGCCCGCAAAACCTACTTGTATCATGACTGAAGACGGCACGTACAACACGCATAGCGTCCCCGGCGAATCCGAACGCCTCGCGCGCGCGGCGGCGCAAACCGCCGCGCGCGCGTTGCTGCGTGAGACCCTGACTGGAACACGCAACGCGGTATCGGCTGTGACCGACCATCTGGCGACACAAAGCGGCAAAGGCTTGCGCGCGGCGTTGCTGCTGGCCAGCGCCACGGGAGCGGATGAGAACGTACCGGCCGCCGCGATTCGCGCCGCGGCGGCGATTGAGCTGCTGCACCTGGCCACGTTGGTGCACGACGACATCATTGACGACGCGCCGACACGTCGCGGGCAGCCCAGTGTGCAGGCGCGCTTCGGCCGCAAGGCCGCCGTGCTGGGCGGGGATTATTTGTTTTGCCGCTGTTTTTCTCTGGTCGCGGAAATTGTACCCGACTACCCCGAGCGTTTTGCCGATTTTTCCCGTGGCATGACCCGTGTCTGTCTGGGGGAAATGGAACAGTTGCAACAAAGCCGCAATCTGGAACTGGGGATCCGCGGCTATCTGCGCATTATTTCCGGCAAGACGGCGGCCTTGTTTACCTTGTCGGCTTATGTCGGCGCCATCCTGGCCGGCGAGAGCGAGACCAGCGCGCGGCGCGACGGGCGTTTTGGTTTTTTGTTCGGGATGCTGTTCCAAATCCTGGACGATTGC
>CAYZME010000030.1:0-16312 GCA_964479435.1 uncultured Oscillospiraceae bacterium | reverse complement strand
CTGGATTATGAAGATGACGGCTCCGTGACGCGCAAATCCGTGCGGCACGACCTGACACAAGGTGTGGTCACGCCGCCGCTAATTTACGCGTTGGCGCGCCAGCCGCACCTGCGAGGGGCCGCGCGGACGGTGTTTGACCGCCCCGGCGAGTTGCCCTCCTTGTTGCGGGCCGTTGCGACCGCCGGCGGTTTACACGACTCGTGGAGGCTGGCCGGGCGCTATTATCAAAAAGCGCTGCAACAACTGGAGCAGATCGCGGATCCCGATCGCCGCGGGCGATTGCGCGGCTTCCTCGACATGGCGGTGGGGGAGCGCGCGGTCCGTTTACGGACCGGCGCACAGGCGGTGAGCGAGAGGCGGTGACGATGCGCAGGTTTTTTTCATTCGTCGAAATACGCACCAAAATCGCCAGCATATTGCCGTTTCTGCTGGGGACGGCATACGCCGCGACGCTGGGTTATCGATTGGACGCGGTGGATGCCGCGTTGTTTTTTTGCTCGATGCTGTTGTTTGACATGACCACCACCGCTGTCAACAACGCGATGGACGCGCACCGACACGGGGGGCCAACCCCCAGGCATTACACCTGGACCCGCACACGGGTCCTGATCGGGCTGATGGGAGGCAGCGCCGCATGCGGCGGCATCCTGTTGGCTGTGCGCAACGGCCCGGTGGTCTGGATATGCGGGATCCTCTTTTTCGCGGCCGGCTTGTTGTATACCGCGGGGCCGTTGCCGTTGTCACGCCTACCGCTGGGCGAAGTGTTTTCCGGCCTGCTGATGGGGGTGGGCATCCCTTTTCTGGCGGTCTTCATCCACGCGCCGGCAAACAGCTGGGTTTCGCTGATCTGGCAGAACGGCGTTTTGTATGCGGATATCCACATCCTCGCGCTGGTGCGGCTGGGCATCCTCTGCACGCCTGCGGCCGCGGGCATCGCCGGGATCATGCTGGCGAACAACATCTGTGATCTGGAGGCCGACCGCGCGATTGGCCGGTTGACGCTGCCGCACTTTTTAGGACACCGCCGTTCACTGGTCTTGCTGGGCGCGCTTTATGGAGCCGCTTTTCTGGCGGTGGCCGCCATGGCGATCTGGGCGGTGCTGCCGGTATGGGTGTTGGCGGCAGGGGTGGCCGCATTGCCTGTCGCGCGCAACACGGCCGTGTTTTGGCGCCAGCCGGACAAACAGAAAACCTTTCCGCTCAGTGTCGCCAACTTGCTCTGGCTGGTGCTCCCCCTGGTCGCGGCCGCGGTGCTGGCCGCATGGACAGGGTGGCGCCTATGAGCGCGGCAAAGCCTATGAGCGCGGCGGGTGCTGTGCCCGGGGCGCGGCGCACACTGTATGTCAGTGACCTCGACGGTACCCTTTTGCAACCGGGCGCCGAACTGTCGGCGTATGCCGTGGCATCCTTGCGCCAACTGTTCGACGCTGGGATGTTATTTACGATCGCCACCGCGCGCTCCTCGGCGTCCGTACGCACAATTCTGGCTCCGCTTGCGATGCCGGTGCCGGTGATCCTGATGAATGGCGCGCAAATATACGAGCAGGCAAGCGGCGACTATTTACACGTCGAATTCATACCGGTCTCCGCTTTGCGCGAACTGTTGAGCTTGCTGGCGGAGCACGGAGTCTCCGGGTTTCTCTATGGATTGGATGGCGGGCGGCAAACGACGTATTACGAAACACTGGGCAGCGAGACCCAACGCGCTTTCATGGATGAGCGGGTGCGCAAGTACGACAAACCCTTTGAACAGGTTCCGTCTTTCCGGCAGATCTTGCATCGCGGAATCTGTTATGTATCCTTGTCGGGGCCGCACGATCGGCTGGCGCCGCTGTATACGGCGCTGCAAAAGCAACCTGTGCTTGGCTGCTCCTTTTATCAGGATGTCAACGCGGACGACCATTGGATGTTGGAAGTTCACAGCAGCCGCGCTTCAAAAGGACAAGCCGTGCGGCACTTGCGCGAGCGGCTGGCTGTGGATCGGGTGGTGGGCTTTGGCGACAACCTCAACGATCTATCCCTTTTTGCGGCCTGTGATGAAACTTTTGCCGTCGCCAACGCGCATCCCGACCTGCTCCGGGCCGCGAGCGGCCACATCGCCAGCAACCGGGAGGATGGCGTCGTGCGCTGGTTGCTGTCGCGCTGGTGTCCCCAAGGCGAGAGCGAAGAGAAGCTCCTTTTTTGACACGAAAGTAGTGATAAGTGTTACCGATGTGTGCATGTGCACAAAAATTAAACCACTAAACAGCTAAACTATCTACTGATCTGTCTAATGTTAAGTGGCGTTTTGTCCGTTTTTGATATTACGTTCGCATAAAACAACCTGTATACTGAAACCAACGAACACAAGGTATTTCGTATTCAGGGAGGGAAGAACATGAAAAAGCGCGAACGAATCAAAGTGACCTCGGTGGCAATCGTCATGTTGCTGCTGGTCGGGTTGATGACCGTCGCTGTCTCGGCTATCGATCTAGGGTCGAGCACCCCGGCAGGCAAGACGATCACCGTCTATACGTTCCCGGCCAACGCCGTACCCGATGCAGCACATTCTGGCCCGAATCCCAACAACGGGGACCCTTATGGAGCGCCGTATGCGAAATACGAGTACTCCAAGAATAGAGGGTTTTCATTCGCGGGATCTCCCAGCAAGGATCTTTTCAATGTGACATACAACGGGATGGTCAATGGCCGTGCCACATGTGTGATTGAATTGAAAGCCAACGCTGGCAAGAGCTTTCACGTCACTTATCTCACCGCCAAACAGGGCAACGTGACCTGGAAATTCATTTTGAATATCACGTTGAACCCAGGTGACCGGATTGTCGGGTTGCCCGCGCCGCACAACGGCAATAGCTTTGGCCATGTCAACGTCTATGGTTCCACCGCGCCACTGCCGACGACGGCGACCACGCGCACATGGGCGACGACGACAAAACACAAACCTCCGACGACAACCGCCGCTACGACGACATCAAAGTGTAAACCCCCGACGACTGTCGCGACGACAACTGCCGCACCGACGACTGCCGCACCGACCACTACGTCTCCGACGACTGCGTCCCCGACGACAAAATGGACGTGCCCGGGACAGACGACGACCGCCGCGACCACTGCGTCTCCGACGACCACTGCGTCTCCGACGACCACTGCGTCCCCGACGACTGTCGCGACGACAACTGTCGCGACGACAACGGTCGCACCAACAACGGTCGCACCGACCACTACGTCTCCGACGACAACTGCCGCGACGACAACCGCTGCGACCACGACCGCCGCGACGACGACCGCCGCGACGACGACTGCCGCGACGACGACTGCCGCGACCACGACCGTCGCGACGACAGTCGCTGAGAGCACGACCGTTGCGACCACTGCGTCTCCGACGACCACTACGTCTCCGACGACGTCTACGACGACGTCTCCGACGACCGAGACAGCCACTCCTACAACGACCACGCCGGTGGTGATCGAAGATGACGAGATTCCTTTGACGAGCAGCACCACGACAGAAACAGCTGCGGATCCGACCACTACAGCCACGATTACCATCGCGGACGAGGAGATCCCGCTGCCCGATACCGGCGAAGCGTTCTCCTGGCCGACGGTTGCTGGGTTGGGAATGATCCTATTCGCCGCGATCCTGATTTGGAAACGTCAGTCTGCCAAAGAACAAGCCTGAATTCTCTCCCTGTAATACGAAAGGCGGCTTACCCTCGCGAGGGTAAGCCGCCTTTCTGTTTGTCGTCTCCGGATGAATTACTTCAACAGAAAAGACATGAGGTTGAAAGCGCTCATGACAGGCAGCATGATGACAGAGACCGTCGCCATCATTTTGATCATGATGTCCTGATTGGGGCCGACGACATCTTTGTAGCCATCGCCCACGGTGTCGCCGATTACGCTCGCGTCATGTATTTCCTTGTAACGGGCTTCGCCAAATTCCGCGATCAGCTCGGCTTCTATGCTTTTGACGTATTTCTTCGCGTTGTCCCACGCGCCGCCGCTGTTGGCGGTCGAGGTTGCCATGGTGACGCTGTCGAGGATGGTTCCGATCAAAAAGCCGCCGACGAACAAGGGCCCAAACACCAGTCCGCCCACGATTGGCGCGAGCAGGGAAACCATAACCGGCAACCGCATTTCCGCGATCGCGCTTTTAGCACAAATATCGATGCAAGCTTTGTAGTCCGGCTTGGTCTCGCGCGTCATAATTCCCGGGTATTCTGTGATTTGCCGGCGGACTTCGTCCACCATCTGCGCCGCGTTGTTGCAGACCGCGTTGAGCATCGCCCCTGACAGCCAGTGCATCACACCGACGCCAATGAAAGCACCGCCCAGCGCGAAATAATTGATGATATCCAACTCGCCGCCGGCTTCACCGCCGTTGGCAAAAGAGATCATCATGGCCAAAGCGGCCAACACACCGGAACCGATGGCAAACCCTTTGCCGATTGCCGCTGTGGTGTTGCCTTGAGAATCGAGACTGTCCGTGATATGGCGGACTTCCGCGTCGAGTTTTGTCATCTCCGCGATGCCGCCGGCATTGTCAGAAATGGGGCCATACGTATCGACCGTCACGGTCGAGACAACAAATGAAAGCATACCGACGGCGGCAATCGCGGAGCCATAGATCCCCGAAAAATAGCTGGCGGCGATGATCGCGCCTCCCAAAGTCAGGCAGGCCGGCAGGCAGCTCCGCCATCCTGTACTCGTGCCACCAACGATCACGAGCGCCGGTCCTTCTTTGGCCAGATCCGCAATATGCAGAGTTTCCTTATATTTCTCACTGGTATATCTCTCGGCGATCATACCCAGCAGAATCCCGGCGGCGATGCCCATCAGGGCGCTTAACCAGGGGGAGATCCAGCCGAAGCGGAAATTGACGCCGGTGAGATCCTGATCGTTAAAAAAGAAATAGCTTAACGCAAGTGTGCTGATGGCAATGATCGTCGCGGAACTCCACAGCGAGATGTTCAATTCGCGGGCGAGTTTGTTGCTTGGTTTTCTTAACAAAACATAGAGAATGCCAAGAACGCAGGCGATCAGGCCCACACCCAAAAACGCCATGGGGAATTCCATCATGCGGCTGACCAGATCGCGGCTGACCGGTGTTTCGGTGTTCAGTGCAGCCGTATAGATTGCGGTTGGCAGTACCGCGGAAGCAACGATCGCACCGATGGTGCTCTCCAACAGATCTGAACCGTTCCCGTTGACATCGCCGACGTTATCGCCGACACAGTCCGCGATCACAGCGGGGTTTCGCGGGTCATCCTCAGGCAGACCCAGCTCTGTTTTACCGACCAGGTCCGCGCCCATGTCCGCGCCTTTGGTGTAGATGCCGCCGCCTAGACGATTAAAAACCGCTACCGCCGAGCATCCCAGCGAATAACAAGCAATCACCTGAGGGAAAAGCACAAATTCCAACCCGACGATACTGGTTGTGATTTGAATGTTATCGGGGTTCGCAAATTGAAAAGCCATCCCCACGATCAAATAAACGATGAGGAGGCCCAGCATCGCGAAACCGCCGACTGAAAGCCCCATGACCGACCCGCCCCGGAAAGCCACGTTCAGTGCTTTTCCCAAAGCGGCCGGATCTTTTCGTTCGACACCGAGTCGCGCTTCGTTGGCCACGCGCTCGTTATATATAACAGCGGCTCTCATCCCGACGAGTCCCGCAAAGGAACTCATCAGCATGCCCAAAGCGAAGGACAAGCCGGCCCAGGGGGTGAAAATGATCGCGAACAATACGGCGATTGCCAGTAGAATCGGTATATACGTCGAGTATTCCCTCTTGAGGAAGGCACTGGCTCCTTCCCGTATGGCATCCGCGATGTCCTTCATCTCCGGCGTGCCATGTTCCATTTTGCTACCCTTGCGGAAGTTGTAGTACGCGAAGATGAGTGACAAGATGACTCCCAATCCCACAAGATAGACCATTACCCATACCATTGTAGTCACTTCCTTTTCCTCAGTCGTTATGTGAACAAGCCCAAGGCTTTGTTCCCTTACAAAGCGGCCGCAATGTGCCGCTGGACGTGAGAGTTTGGGAAAGGAGTCCCCAAATTCCCCCGATTATAGAGGATAGCGCAATGGTCTTTGAAATACAATAAAAAAACAAAGGCGTAGCAGGGGATTTTGCGGCAAATCTATTGCCGTGATTTCCCCGTGATAAACTAAAGGAGCCATTGAATAGAAGGGAGAGCCTTTCCCGCTTGGCTGAATGGCAGAGTGGGGGAGCAAAGGTGTGAATGGAATACAAATATTTAACCGGAACCGGATTGGAAGTATCGCGGTTATGCTTGGGGACGATGACATTTGGCGGGCAGACGGACGAGACAGAAAGTCTGCGCATTTTGCGCCACGCGCTGGACCACGGGATCAACTTCATCGATACGGCCAACGCGTATACAGGCGGCAACAGCGAGGTCATCACCGGCAAGGGCATCGCCGCCGATCGCTCGCGCGTGATTCTCGCGACCAAAGTATACAACCCGGTCGGGCCGGACCGGAATGACCGCGGCTTGAACCGACGGCATATCATCCGGGCGTGTGAAGAGAGCCTGCGGCACCTGGGAACGGATTACATTGATTTATATTATCTGCATTCACCCGACCCGCACACACCCATTGAAGAGTCGCTGATGGCGATGGACATGCTGGTACGCGCGGGCAAAGTGCGCTATGTGGGTGTCAGCAATTATGCCGCTTGGCAAGTGGGCGACTTTTTACATCTCGCCGATCGCCGCAACCTCACTCCACCGGTGATTACGCAAAATGTCTACAACCTGCTCACGCGTGGCGTCGAAGACGAACTGGTTCCCTTTCTCGGCACGCATCGTCTGGGCATGGCGGTTTACAACCCGATTGCCGGCGGCCTGTTGACCGGAAAACACAACCAGGGTGCGCCAACCGCGGGCACACGCTTTGCGCTCAATCGCAATTATGAGGATCGCTACTGGGATGAGATCAATTTCCGGGCAGTGGAGCAACTGACGAAAATCGCGCAGGACCATGGGCTGACCTTGCTGCAATTGGCGATGCGCTGGGTGACGTACCAACCCGGCGTCGACGCGGTGATCACAGGTGTCAGCCGCCTGGAGCAACTCGAACAGAACATCGAAGCGGCTACAGGTGGCCCGTTGCCGTCGGCCGCGTTGGCCGCATGCGATGACGTTTGGCGTGAGCTGACCGGAAACCGGTTCCGCTATAATCGCTGACGTGGTTTTGCGCGGTCATATGTCTCTTTGCTGTCCTTGAGGATAAGCGGACATTGTTTAAAGGGAGATCGGTATGGCTTCGATTACAATCCTGATGGAAAATACGGTGCGTCGTTCGGGGTTGGTGGCCGAGCACGGCTTGGCACTATGGATCAACTGCGCAGGCGGGCCGATTCTTTTTGACGCCGGCCAGACAGACCACTGGCTTGCCAACGCCGGGCACTTGGGGATCGATCCGTCTGATGCGAAAGCCGTCGTGCTCAGCCATGGGCATTATGACCATGGCGGCGGTCTCCTCTCGTTCCCTTTTGCCGCCTGCCATGTACCGCTCTATGTGCATCCGGCCGCGTTTCGTCCCAAATTTTCACGCCCTACACCTGAGCTGCCGGCGGATCGCGCGGTCGGTTTGTGCTGGCAGCCGGAGGACATCCGCGCCCGCGGCGGACAAGTCGCGCTTAATGGCGACCGGGTGCAAATCGCAAAGGGCGTACATGTGATCTCCTCTATTCCGTATGTAACGTCCTTTGAGCAGAAACCACGGGAGTTTGAGTACGAAACAGACAGCGGACAACGACAACCCGATTGGATAGAAGAAGAGCAATTGCTGGTGCTGGACCGGGCAGAAGGGCTAACAGTGGTTTTGGGCTGCAGCCATCGCGGCGTCGTCAACGCCATGTTGCGCGTGCAGACGTGCTTCCCGGGGCGATCGATTCACACGGTGATCGGCGGCACCCATCTGCTGCATGCCGATGCGGACCGCGTGCGGCAAACGGCGGCATGGTTCCGGCAGACGGATGTCAAACGTCTGATTCCACTCCACTGCACCGGCGCGCAGACCCAGTGCGCGCTGGTGGCAGCGCTGGGAGACCGCGTTGCCTTGCGGGGAGTGGGGGACCGCGTCGACCTGGTCTAGTCCGGGATGGTGTCATGTGAACGCATAAAACGGTATACTAAAGCCGTCTGATTCTCGTTTTTTTGCTATATGCATGTGCACACGATGGGAGAGGCGCCATGACCCTGGCCGGCAACCTGTTACTTAACTTTTATTCGATCGCGGTGCTGGTTTATATCATGGTGTACTCGCGCATGAATACAGGGCGAAAAGATCGCTCGTACCGGCTGTTCATGGACGCGGTCTATATCTTATTTATTATGTTGATCGCCGACTGCATGGGCCGGTTGGACGGGCGACCCGACACCTGGTTCGCGCCTCTCAACCAGGCGGGTAATTTTCTGACTTATTTGCTCAATCCGGTGATTGCGATGGTTTGGCTATTGTATGTGCACGCCCAGACCGGCCGCACCCGACTGCAGACACGGCGGTTGCAGCATGTGTTGATCGGTATCTTTGTTGTTCAGGCCGCGCTGACCTTGGCGACCTTGTGGACGGGCTGGTTTTATCGCATCGACGCCGACAACGTGTACCACCGCGGCCCACTGTATCTGATGTCAGTCCTCTTGCCGGCTTTGTTGATTCTGGCGGCGGAGGCCTTTGTGTGGTACGAACGGAAAAGGATCGCGCGCGCGCATTTGTTCTCTTTGTTATTCTTTCCGGTGCTCCCGTTCGTTTTTCTCTTTGTGAGCGCGCGGCTGTATGGTGTGTCCCTGATCTTGAACGGAACCGCGTTATCCGTCCTGATCGTCTTTTTCAGCATCCAAAACCGCAGCATCAACACAGACTATTTAACCGGTTTGTATAACCGGCAGAAGCTGGAATCGATGCTGCGGGACCGCGTCGACAATAGCATCGTACGCACCAAATTCGCGGCGATTCTGATTGACCTGGATGCCTTCAAGAAAATCAACGATACCCACGGCCATGCCGTGGGCGATCGGGCGTTGGTGTCGGCGGCGACGGTGTTGCGCAGCTGTTTCAGGGCCAATGATTTTGTCGCCAGATACGGGGGAGACGAATTTTTTGTCTTGTTTGACACCGGCGACGAGGCGGTTTTACAAGCCGCGATCGAACGCGTCAATCGGGCGGCTGAAACCTTTAACCGCGAGAATTGTGAATTGTATACACTCAGCTTCAGTACGGGGAGCGGCCTGTACAACCTGGAAAACGGCCCGGCGATTCATGTCGACACCCTCTTGCATCAACTGGACGAGCGGTTGTATCAGGAAAAGAGGGTCAAGAAAGAAGCTTGCGCCGCGCCCGGGCCGGCCGGCTGAGTGAAGGTTTTTCTTCTTTTTATAAAGCTTTGGCGAGCACCTCCGCGATCGCCTGACCCAATACGCGATGCGATTTTGCGTTCAGATGAACACCATCGGCCGTACTGGGCTCGACCCATGCGCCCGCATCGAGAAAGAGCGTGCCGTGCGCGGCCGCCAGGTCACGATACAGCGCCCCCAGCGCGGCCGATTTGGCCTCCGCGCCGGCGAACATCTGCGCAAAGCGGTCTTTGGGGGCCCTGACCGGCGCGGGCGCGATGAGTAACACCTGCGGGGGAGCGGGCATGAATTCACTGCGAAAAGCGGCGATGATCCGAATGATCCGCTCCATCCCGCGGCTGATGTCCACAGGGGTGGCGCCAAACATCGGCTTGGTATCATTGGTTCCCAACATGAGGACGACCATATCCATCGGTTGGTGCGAAAACAGACAGGGGTACAGGTAGTCCGCACCGCTGATCAGGCCCATACTGGGGTCCGCCCAGACGGTCGTCCGCCCCGGCAGACCTTCTTCGATCAAGTGGTACGCGTCCCCCAAGCGTTCTTGGACAACGCCCGGCCACCGCGTGCCGGGCGCGAGTCGCGTCATGGATTCGGGATCCCAACCAAATGTGTTGGAGTCTCCATAGCAGAGGATCGTTTTCATCGCGCGGGCTCCTTTGGTGTATGGGGGTGATCAGGCATCTGCCGGCAGACTCCGCATCATGGCTCGATGCGGCGGATCGGATAATACAAATACCCGCGGCCGCTTTGCGGGCAGGTGAACTCCTGGACCGCACCGGCGAGTGTATATCCCAACCGTTGCAGTGCGGACACACCGCGCGCAAAAGAGTCGGGCTTGTCGTTTGGGGTATAGAGATATTCGAACGCAGGGACGCGCCAGCGTGTCCACCCCGGCGGTGCGATCGCGCTCTCATCCGCTTCAAAACCGGCCAGATAGAGCCCGCGCGTATGATTGTCTTCCCACGGTTGAAAAGCGAGCGAAAGATCGGACATCGCGCCCCAGATACCAGACAAATCGCCTTCCACGTCCCGTTTGACGCAAGCGGAAATCTGGGAAAAATGGGAATTGGCCTCTTGCCACAACCGTTGTATAAAGCCGGTCCCCTCGCGGGTAGAGCCCTCTTTCCCAATTACACAAAATGAATTTTTGATACAGGATTCAAACTCCATGTCTCGTCTCCCTGACCGCCCCTTATGCTCGGCTCCCGCGACGCCTGCGCCCGTTCCATCGCTTTTATCTTCCCATATCCGCAAGGATTGCGCCAGATGAGGCAACAACTCCACCTGCGCCGGCCGGCGCAGGTGGAGAGGCGTTTTTCCGCGGCTTTCATTCTGTTTTACTACATGTTACAATTATTTTCGCTTGGAAAGAAGGGATGGTTTTTGTTGCTGCCCGCTGTGGCAGCCTGTCAGAAATATCGAAGTGAATACGCCCAGGCCGTACGGCCAGTAGCCGCACGGCCAGTAGCCGCACGGCCATTGGCCCAGGCCACGCGGCCCAGGGCCCTTACGGGTAGAAAATAACCGCATCGGACGACGAACACATCCGCACAAGCAAAAATTTTGATTGCAGAGGTGATGAGTTGGACGAAGTTACCGGCAAATTCAAAGAAGTACTGGCTTCTGTGTTGCCAATCACGGCGATTGTACTGGCACTCCATTTTACGATTAGCCCCCTGGAATCAAATCTGTTATTTGCTTTCCTGATTGGCTCCGTGTTGGTGATCCTGGGCTTGACTGTGTTTTTGTTCGGGATCGACCAGGGTTTGGAACCGATTGGCCATGGCGTTGGTCACGCGATTACCCATTCAAACAGCTATGCGGTGATCATCACGGTCAGTTTGGTTCTGGGGTTTTTTATTTCCTTTGCGGAACCGGATTTGCATATCCTCGCCAAGCAAGTCGGCATCGTCACCGGCGGTCAATTCAACAACATCTTGATGGTGGTCGCGGTCTCCATCGGGATTGCCGTGATGATGACACTCGGAATGTTGCGTATTCTGCGCAATGTGCGCTTGAAATATGTGTTTACGGCTGCCTATGGTTTGATTTTTATCATTTCCATATTTTCTTCTTCGGACTTTTTGGCGATCGCCTTTGACGCGTCCGGCGCCACCACCGGCGCGATCACCGTCCCCTTTATGCTGGCTTTGGCCGCGGGTGTTTCCGCGGTAAAAAAGGATGCCAAAACCAGTGAAGCCGACAGCTTTGGCCTCGTGGGCATCTCTTCTTCCGGCGCCATCCTCGGCGTCCTGATCACGGGCCTGTTTTTGAAAACCGGCAAACTGAACGGTGTCTTACCCGAACCGGATATCACTTCGTCCAGCCTGTGGAGTGTCTACGCTTCGAAAATGTTGCACATCGCCTGGGAGTCCTTTTTGACCTTGCTGCCGATCATTCTTGCGTATGCGATCTTTCAGATTTTTGTCTTTAAACACCGCAAGCGCAGAGTGATTGACATCATCCGGGGACTTGTCTTGACATACGCGGGACTGGTGGTATTTTTATTAGGCGTGAACGGCGGCTTCATGGCGGTGGGATCCCAATTGGGCATTCAGCTGGCCGCGATGGACTCCCGTGTGCCGGTGTTGTTTGTCGCACTGCTACTCGGCTTGACGACCGTATTGGCGGAACCGGCCGTACACGTGTTGACCCATCAGGTAGAGAGCGTCACGGGAGGTTCGGTCAAACGGAAACTGGTTTTGATCTTTCTCTCCGTGGCTGTCGGTCTTTCGATCTTTATGTCGGCTCTGCGGATCCTTGTACCCGGGATCCAGCTTTGGATGTATGTCATACCGGGGTTTACGCTGGCGGCCGCGTTGGCGTATTTCGTCCCGGATTTGTTTGTGGGCATGGCCTACGACGCGGGTGGCGTCGCTTCCGGGCCGATGACAGCGACCTTTTCTCTCGCCTTTGTCCAGGGCATCGCTTCACACATCCCAACGGCCGATGTCGTCGCGGACGGTTTTGGCATGATCGCGATCGTCGCGATGATGCCGATCCTCGCTGTAGAGCTGCTGGGAGCAATCTATCAAGCTAAAACGAGAAAGGTATCCGGAACGGGTCGTGCAAAGAAAGAGTAATAGGAGATCATCATGGATAACCATAAGATAGAACCGCCGGCGGCGCAGTCTTTTTTGACGATGACGTTCATCCTGGGCGAGTCGCAGTGCCAAAAGTTTGCCATCGCCGCCAAAGAAAAGAACATTCGCGGTGGCATCGTCGTATTGGGCAAAGGCACGGTGAAAAGCGCCACGTTAAATTTGCTGGGGATCAGAAGCCAACGCAAAGAGATTGTCAGCATTTTGATCGCGCAGGAAAAAGCCACTGAACTGATGGATTTTTTCACCCGGGAGCTGCAGTTGGATAAACCGGGCCATGGGATCGTTTATACGACGCCGGTGGTCACCGCCAGCAAGCTCATCAATGACAAACAAGATATTTGGGTTACCTTGCGGGAGTTGGAAGGGGATTGTATGTATAAGAAGTTGACTGTCGTCGTCAATCGCGGCATGGCGGAGGATGTGATCGAGATCGCGCGCAAGTCAGGTGTGAAGGGCGGCACGATCATGCACGGCCGGGGGACGGGATCGGAGTTTACGGAAAAAGTATTCGGCATGCAAATTGAGCCGGAGAAAGAACTGGTCATGATTCTGATGCCCAGCGAGCTGGTGGATGCCGTGGTCAAAAGCCTCTTCGAAGAACTGCGTCTCGAGGATCCCGGCAATGGCATTTTGTTTGTCGAACCGGTGGTCGAAGTTCGCGGTCTGTTTGATCAGAAGCCCAGCCACTGATTCCGTCATTGCGCGACCCGCTCCTTGCTGCGCTCGTGCGCCTACCCGGATGGCAAAAAAACAAGGGATACACAGATCCCCTGCCAATCGAAGCGGTTCCATAGGGGGAAGAAAAGGGTGGCGGAGAGAGAGGGATTCGAACCCTCGGATGGGTATTAGCCATCACACGATTTCCAGTCGTGCGCCTTAGACCAGCTCAGCCATCTCTCCGTGAAACACTGTCCTATGCGGATTTCGGTCTCTTTTGCGCGCACAGGAATG
This sequence comes from uncultured Oscillospiraceae bacterium, assembly GCA_964479435.1. Classification (GTDB taxonomy): domain Bacteria; phylum Bacillota; class Clostridia; order Saccharofermentanales; family UBA5734; genus JAAYKS01. Next base: position 2,865 of record CAYZME010000030.1, on the reverse strand, counting down.
TTACCACCCGATACCATTCGGTGTCAATCGAGGCGATGATGTCGGGGCGAAAGGAAAACATGCGAGGCAATTGCAAAAGCGGGGATCATGCTATAAACTTTCCATACACATTAGCTTATGCCTCTCTGCAGAGAGGGAAATTGGATATGGAGGTATCAACATGGCTATCAAAGTGGGCATTAACGGATTTGGCCGCATCGGACGCATGGTTTTCCAGGCGATTTGTGACCAGGGTCTCCTCGGGACAGAGATCGACGTGGTCGCGGTCGCGGACGTTTCCACCGACGCGGATTATTTTGCGTATCAGATTCGCTATGACTCAACCCAGGGGCAATTCAAACACACGGTTACCACCGAAAAGAGCGCGCCCGACCTGGAAGAGCCCGACACACTGGTGATCAACGGCAAAGACAAAGTCAAATGCATCATGGCGGCCCGCAACCCGGCCGATCTGCCCTGGAAAGCCCTGGGCGTGGATTATGTGATTGAGTCCACCGGGCTGTTTACCGATCTGGAAAAAGCCGGCGGCCACGTACAGGCCGGCGCCAAAAAGGTCATCATTTCCGCGCCTGGCAAAGGCGGTGTCAAAACGCTGCTGATCGGCGTCAACCAGGACGAGTATGATTCTGAGAAGCATCACGTCGTCTCCAATGCGTCGTGCACGACCAACTGCCTAGCGCCGCTGGTACACGTCATCCTCAAAGAAGGCATCGGCATCGAGACCGGCCTGATGACGACCATTCACTCATATACCGCCACCCAGAAAACCGTCGACGGCCCTTCCAAAAAGGATTGGCGCGGCGGCCGCGCGGCGGCGATCAACATCATCCCCTCGACCACCGGCGCGGCCAAAGCCGTCGGCGAAGTGCTGCCGGCGACCAAGGGCAAGCTGACCGGCATGTCTTTCCGCGTTCCCACCCCGACCGTTTCCGTGGTCGACCTGACCTTCCGCTCCGAGCGCGACACCTCGATCGAGGAGATCGACGCCAAGCTCAAGGAAGCGTCCAAGACCTATCTCAAAGACATCCTGGGTTACACCGATGAGGAATTGGTCTCGACCGATTTCATTCACGACGCGCGCTCTTCGATCTATGATTCGCTGGCCACGTTGCAAAACAATCTGCCGGGCGAAAAGCGCTTCTTCAAAGTCGTGTCCTGGTATGACAACGAGTGGGGTTATTCCAACCGCACCGTCGACCTGCTTCGCTTCATGGCGCAAAAAGACGGCGCGCTGTAATCCCGCGCCCGCACAGCCACCTGGCGTGATAAACCCCGCAGCGACCAGACGTCGCGGCGGGGTTTTTTATCGTCTCGGATCGCGGGGGTTTTCCGGCAAGGCGCCGATGCGCTCGCTGATGATATACAGCGGGCGCGCCTGGACTTCCTCAAAAATGCGGGCGATGTACGCGCCGATGATCCCGAGCATGATCAGGACGACGCCAAAAAAGAACAAGATGACGCACATCAGGGAGGCCCATCCCGGCTCCATGAACACCCAGCCGGCCAGGCGGGTGACAAAGATGAACAGGGCAAACAAGAGCGCGAAAACAGACAAAGCGATGCCAATCGAAAGGCCTGCCTGCAAGGGTTTATAGGAGAACGAGGCGATGCCGTCGACCGCCAGGCGGATCATTTTGCCCAGGGGGTATTTGGTGGTGCCCGCCCACCGCTTTTCGCGCACATAGGGCACATACGTTTGGCGAAAGCCCAGCCACGAGACCAGTCCACGCACATAACGATTGTGCTCCGGTACCCTCAGCAGCGCGTCACGGACTTTGGCGTCGATCAGACGAAAATCGCCGATATCGACGGGGATATCGACCGGGGTCAGGCGCCGCAACAAACGATAATAAAGCTTTGCCGTCAGCCGTTTGAACCCGGTCTCGCCTTGCCGCTCGGTGCGGCGTCCGTACACTACCTCAAACCCTTCCTGCCAGCGCGCCACCATCTCGGCGATGACCTCGGGCGGGTCCTGCAGATCGGCGTCGATCACCACGATCGCCTGACCGCAGGCGTGGTCCATCCCGGCGGTGATGGCGGTCTGATGGCCGAAATTGCGCGAGAGCGACAGCAGCTTGACATCCGGGTCCGCGGCGCAGGCTTCGCGGATGATCCGCAAGGTGCCGTCGCGGCTGCCGTCGTTGACCAGAATCACCTCATAGGGCAGGCCGATGGCCCGCATCGCCGCGCGCAGCCGGCGCAAGGTTTCGGGCAACACATCCTCTTCGTTGTAGACCGGTACAACCACCGATAGGACCGGTGCGGACATCGCGGATTCCTCCCTGCACGGTTTGCTATGATTGTAACATGCGCGATTGCGTGCGGCTTTGGCGGAATGGTAACATGGAGTTGCACGGAGGTGCTGTCCGGAGGCGCTGCCACGAGGGGCCGTGGTCTTCGCCGATCACCGCCTCGAGCGCATCGGCAACGCCCGGCCGCACAGTCCTCCGCAGCTTGAGAAGGCACCGTCTTCGCGGTGTGTGGAAGGAGTGGTCGCATGCAGGTCATGATCACTGGGATTGGAATGAAAATCGGCGAACCTCTGCGCAAACGAATCGAGCAGAAACTGGCAAAATTTGACAAGTTTTTTGGCGATGACGCGGTTGCCCATGTCAAACTCCGGGCAGAAAAAGAGCTCAAAATCCTTGAGGTGACGATAAAAATCCAAAGCCATTTTTATCGGGCGGAAACGTCGGCGCTGGACGCCTTTACCGCCCTGGATCAGGCGATCGATGTGCTGGAAGGACAATTCCGCAAATACAAAACCCGGATCGAAAAACGTATCCGCGATTACGCATATATGAAGGAGTATCTCAAAGCACAGGCGACAACCGCGGTGGAGGCGGACGTGGAAGAGGCGGCACT
>CAYZME010000029.1:10833-23596 GCA_964479435.1 uncultured Oscillospiraceae bacterium | reverse complement strand
GGACTCCGCGAGCCAGGTCTGGACGGCCAATTCCGCTTTGTCGGCAGCCACATCATAGCGTTCGGTCAAGCAGCGCGCCGCGGCCGCACCATCCCCGTCAAAGGCCGCCAGACACTCCCCCGCGATCTGTGTCGGGCGAATCCCGGTCAACGAACCCCACGGGAACCGTACATCACACACCCGCGTGAACAACCGGTACAGTTGCCTCTTTACCTCACGTTTGACTTCCGCGGCCGGCACCACCTGTTGGAGCGCCGCCTCCGGGTACCCTGCGTCAGGATGATGCTCCGTGCGTACCCGCGCCGTCCCTCCGGGTAAATCCTCGACAACACTCCAGACGCTTCCCGCAGGCGCCCCGGCGGCGTCCGCCGCTGCGAGTGTGTCATGGCTCACTTTTTGTACGGCACCATAGAATTGCCGCATGACATCGGTGACCGGGTAGATATGCTGGTGACCGCACAAGCGCACGCGCATCAGTTTGCCCCGGCCGGTTGAGCTTGCCACTCGGGATGGGTCGCGTCGAGATAAGCGAGAATCAAGTCCGCTTTGCGCCCGTAGCTGTGAACGCCGTCTTGCTGCAGATTCGCTTGCAGATACGTGTCATTGACCTGCTCGGAGACTTGGCGGACCGGCCCCTCAAATGCCTGCCAATACGCGCTTTCGGCCGCCAAATCACGCCGGACAGCCGCCGATATCCCAGCCCAGCTCTCTTCCCAGGCAGGCCGGTCGTACGTGTATAATCTTTCAGCCAGGCTCAGGAAACCTTGCAACGTTACCGCGTATTGAAAATCCACTTCTGAGCTGAGGCTGCCGGTCAAAAAAGCCAGAAACCCCGCCTCATCTTCCCGCGCGAATCCGCGGGTGTGGGCGATTTCATGGAGGATCGTGTCTGGCAAAGAGCTGTCGGGGACGTCGACGTTGACATTGGCTTCGACAAAAAAGGGAAAGTACATGCCTGTAATCCCTGTATATGACCAATAATGGGATAACAGGACCCCTTTGGGCCGCACGGGTGCCCCTGCCAGCACAGGATAGGTAGCCGCCGCGGCGTCAAAGACGTCCGCCGCGGCGCGCAAAGTCGCCTCTATTCCCCGTGAGAGGCGCATCACGCCTTTTTCGTCCTCCGCCACTTGCTCGCGCAGTCTTGACGTTTCGTGCGCCAGCGTTTGCGCCGCCCGCGCCAGTTCCGCGGCCGAACGGGGCCGGATCGTCCATTCTAGGGTGTCCGCCAGCGGCTGGCGCGTATAATTCCAACCGTGAAACAACATAAATAACAAGACCGTACACGACAACACCCAGAGCAGACGCCGCGTCGTTTTGCCTAGGTGTTCCCGGCGTTGTTTGGCCGGCGCGCGCCAGACGCGCACCAGCGACCGGATGCCCAGAACGAGTGCCAACGGGATCCCGACCACCACCGCCAGCTCGGTCAAAGAAAACGGCACCCACGATGAAACGCGTGCTACGGGCCAGGCGCACACGCGAAAGAGACCGCGCGCCAGATACCGCTCCGCCCAGACCGGGTGGGCCACCGCGACGCGCTGGATCCCGATCCCCAGCAAGGCTGGCACGATCCACAATATATACCTGGCCCACGGCGCGGCGCCGACGCGTGAGCCGCTATTTTTTGCTCGTTTCATTCTATGCACCTAAATAGCCGGCGTGCCAACACTTCCGCGTGCCCCCCATCATATCACACGCGCCGCGCGCAACAGATACAAGCCGCCGAGCAGAACCGGCTGGTGCGCCACATAGAAAACCAGCGCGTGGCGCCCGACAAAAGTCAGGGGCGCGAGGGGCCGGGACAGGCGGGCGGATGCCAGCGGGAACAACGTCTTCTTGTCCTGGTACAATACCAGGCCCGCGGCGGCGCCGGTAAGGAAAAAGCCCAGCCATGGCAGGATCGGCAGGTAATCCGCCATGGTTTCCGCGGTACTCTGTGTCACCAGCCCCAGAGGTAAAAGCCAATCCGTCTTCACCGGGGCAAAAGCCGGCAGGATGCCGCCCCAATACAGAAGCGCCGCCCCCAACAGCAGGGAAACAGGCAAGCGCCAGGGGCGGCGTGACAGGTTTCGCCGATCACGCCGCTCGAGAGCGGCGAACAACAGGGTGCCAAGCGCGACCAGATGGATGACGTTGGTGAAAATATACAGCCCCTCGTCCAGTAACAAAGAACCGGCGACCGACACAAGCGTCAGCGCGGCCGCCGCAATGGACATCCGCGCGCCCCTCCGCAGGTTGTTTCGCGAAAACGTACAGCAAACTCCAGAGATCACCAGGAACAGCGCGACAAACAGGGGGCGCAACAGATGGGTGAACCACAGACTTTCCTGAAACGCGAAAACCCGGATCGCGAACAGATAACGCAAATCAAACGCGAAATGGTGCAAAATCATCAGCACAATCGCCAGGCCGCGCAGCGCGTCCAACTCAAAAGCCCGATGATCAGGCGCCTTTTTGCGATCCGCGGGCGCGCGTTCAGGCGGTTTCAATCGCGGCAGCCTCCTCCAGATGCAAATGCTCGATCGCCCATTCGCGAATTTTGTATTTTTGGATTTTGCCGCTGGCCGTCATGGGGAACTCGTCGACAAACAGAATATAACGCGGGGTCTTGTGCCGGGCCATATGCCCCTGTACATACGCTTGCAACTCCGCCTCCCCGCAGGTCGCCCCTTCTTTGCGGATGACCGCCGCCAACACGGCTTCGCCATAGGTCGGATCGGGAACACCCACCACCTGCACGTCCGTAACCGCGGGGTGCGTGTACAAAAACTCTTCGATCTCTTTGGGGTAAATGTTCTCGCCGCCGCGGATGATCATATCTTTGATGCGGCCGGTGATTTTGTAGTAACCCTGCGCGTCGCGCACGGCCAGATCCCCCGTATGCAGCCACCCATCGGCATCGATCGCGGCGGCCGTCGCCTCAGGCATGTTGTAATACCCTTTCATGATGTTGTATCCGCGCGCGACAAACTCGCCGGCGATCCCGTCCGCCACAGGCTCGTTTGTCGCCGGATCGACAATCCGGCATTCCACGCCGGGCAACGCGCGGCCGACCGTCGCCACCCGCAACTCGATCGGATCGTCCACACGGCTCTGCGTGCACCCCGGCGAGCTTTCGGTCTGCCCGAATACGATCGTGATCTCGTGCATATGCATGCGGTCGACCACATCCTGCATCACTTTGACCGGGCAGGGCGAGCCCGCCATAATACCGGTCCGCATGGTAGAAAAGTTCGTAAGGGCAAAATCGGGGTGCTCCAGCGTGGCGATGAACATCGTCGGTACGCCGTGCATCGCGGTGCAACGTTCTTCGCGGATGGCTTTGAGAACGTTGGCCGGTTGAAAATATTCCAGCGGTACCATCGTGGTCCCGTGGGTGACCGCGGCGAGAATGGCCAAAACCATGCCAAAACAATGAAAAAACGGCACGGGTATCAACAGTTTATCGGCCGTCGAAAAATCCATGCAATCACCGATACATTTGCCGTTGTTGATGATATTGTAATGGGTCAGCATGACGCCTTTGGGAAAACCGGTCGTCCCCGAGGTGTACTGCATATTGACCACATCGTGCGCGCCCAATGTCGCCTCGATTTCGTCCAAACGGGAGGGGGGGATCTCCCCGGCGCGCCGCAGCACGTCCTGCCATGTGTAGCAACCGGGCTGGTCGGAGCAGAAGTTAACCACTGTGCGCAGTCGCGGCAAACGCGCCGCTTGCAGGCGGCCCGGCGCTGACTGCGCCAGCTCGGGACAGACTTCATTGAGGATGGCGACATAATCGGCATCTTTGTACGCGTCCATCATCACGAGGAATTGCGTATCGGACTGCCGGAGCAAATACTCCAGTTCATGGATTTTGTACGAAGTATTCACGGTCACAAGCACGCAGCCGATCCGGGCCGCGGCAAAGAACGTCAGCAGCCATTGCGGATGATTGGTACTCCAGATGGCGATGTGATCGCCTTTGCGGGCGCCCATCGCCAAAAAGCCGCGCGCCACCCGGTCGATTTCATCGCGCAGCTCCGCGTATGTACGCCGATAGTCCTGTGTGACATACGCGACAGCCGGCTGATCCGGGAACAAGTCCGCGACGGTTTGTATCAGACCATTCATAGTGATGTCGACCAGAATGTCCTTTTCCCAGATGCGGAATCCGGCGGTTGACGGAATCGGCCCCGCGGTGACGGCGGGGACTGTCTTTCCCGTTGCCGCCGGCGGCGGCTCGACGCTCGTCTCGCGCCGGCCGCGATCGTTCAAAAACCGCTTCATATAATGAGCAAAATGGGGGAATACGATCGCGGCGTCTTCGAGATCGCCGCTCCATCTCTTGACCCATTCCAGAGAAACGTAGCCTTGATATCCGGCGTGATGCAGCACTTCTAAGGCGGCCTCCACACCGAGATCTCCTTCGCCCAACAGGCGGTAACGGATGCTCCCATCCGGCAGGCGCAGCGAATCTTTGATATGGACATAGGCTATTTCGTCCGCCAGCACCGCGTAGGTATGCGCCGGTTGTTCACCAAAGAAACGAATGGGGTGGTGGATGTCCCACAAAACCCGAATCGCCGGATGGGACACGCGCCGCAACAGCGATTTCATCCGCGCTGAATCCGCATATACGCCGTTGGTCTCAATCAATACCGTGACGCCGGACGCGGCGGCGTGCTCCGCCAGCGTTCGCAGCGCCGCCGCGACGACCTGGTCGTCAACTGGACCTTCGACCTGGGGATGCCGGTCCGCCAGCACCCGCACGTAGGGAACACCCGCCTGCGCGGCCAGATCGATGGTCGCCAGCCCTTCCGCCATCGTGGAGCGGATATGCTCCGCGTCTTTCACACAGCATGCGGATGAAAAACAGGATACTTCAACGCCGATTTCCGACAATTCACTCATGGTCCGCGCGATGGCTTGCGGCGCGAAAGGCGGCGTGCGATAGGCGTAAATTTCATTGCCGAGACCGCGGATCTCGATGCCGTCGAAGCCAAGGTCTTTGGCCATCGGGTAAATCTCATTCCAGGACCAATCGGGACACCCGAGAGTGGAAAAGGCAATCTTCATACGTCATGAACTCCTTATCATTCGATGGTTACGGGACCGGGTGCAGCGCCGCGCCCAGCGCGGTCGCAAATTCCGCTCCTTCCGGGATGTGAAATTCAGTCTGATACAGATCCGACATGCCACGCAGCACATGATGCCCTTGCCTCACCTGCGTGACACTGCCGGTGCACACGATATCGTCCACGTTGTGAATGCGCGCGGCCAAAACGGCCATCGTCCCAATCGCCTGGAAAACCATGTTGATGATACCCAGCGCGATGTCCTCGCGCGCGGAATTGTCTTCCATCTTGCCGAAATTGGAGGCCGTCGTGTCGGGGTTGAGGCCGGGTATGGGGGCACGTGAGATGTCGCGGATCAACAAATCGATATGCGCCAGATCCCCGCTGTCCGCCATATCGACCAGTGTCGAAAAATCCCGGACATGCAGCATCGCGTTCGACAACCCGACGAGCGTTCCGCCCCCCACACCCGAGCCGATCACATGGTTGACCCCGTGCGTGTCAGCCAGGACAATGGCTGTCCCCGTGCCGATGCTGACGATGATGGCGCGCGACAAGGAGGCGAGAAAAAGCCCCCCCTGCCCGACCGCCTCAAACTCGGGCACATTGTGGGTCGGAATGCCAAACACGCCGTCGCGTACATAAGCGGCGCCTACACCGGTCACACGGATCTGATCGATGGCCGCAAGGGGGAGACGATGATCGTTGAGCAATCTGCCCACCGCGCCATAGGCGGACGTGACCGGATCCGCGGCGACGACCAGCTCCCGGCTGATCACTTCCCGCTCACGCAGCGCGACGATTTTGGTGGTGCTGCCGCCAATATCCAAGCCAACAAGAACACCCATGACTACCCACCTGTCCCCGTATAAAACATATGAAATTATATCATACCGGCACGCGCGGACGGAAAACAAACAGAGGCTTTCCATTCCGGAAAACCTCTGCTTCTGAACTCTTTAGGCCCTCGCTTGAGACAAAAAGCCTGTTAGATTCCGCGCGCGTGGCGCAAATAGTCCATCGCCGAATCGCTTTCGGACGCGCCTTGCAGCAGGGAGACACTGCGGGGTACGATGACAAAAATCGAATTGGACACCGGTGAAACCTGACCATCCAGCGCAAAAGCGGCGCCGGTGATAAAATCGACAACCCGTTGGGCGACTTTGGGCTCAACCTTTTCGAAATTACAGATGACCGTACGCCCGGCCCGCACATGATTACTGACTTCCTTGGCGGTATCGATATCAGCCGGTTGCAAAACGACGACTTGCGAGGCGTTTTGTCCGCCTTTGATGTCTACAACCCTGGACGACCGGGTCCGGAACGGATTGGCGCGGCCATAGGCAGCCGGGTCGGCCGATTCTTCCTCGTAAACCACTTCATCCTGGGTTTCCAGCTCGTCTTCATATGCGTCATATTCTTCATATCCGCTGATTTTATTGACGATATTCTTTAGAAAGCTTGTCATACCGTTACCCCCGATCCTTGTTCGCGTCTGATCCGATATGCCGATTATAGAGGGTGTAAACAGGCACTTCAACGGCATCGGGCAAGGCGTAAGCGCGATGTAACGGGGTGGAAACAATGCGGCGCCGGACACCATGACCTGTAACAAGCGCAGGATCTGATCCTACCCGGGGGAAATATTCGCGGGCGGTCCGAACAACACACTGCCCACGCGGATGATCGTCGCTCCGGCCTGGATCGCCTCGGCATAGTCTCCGCTCATCCCCATGGAAAGATCACAAAAATGCCGGGGTTCTACCTGTCCGTCCGCCCGTAGCCGCTCAAACAAGTCGCGGGCGTCCGCAAATGTACGCCTGGCCGCGTCGCGCCCGCCCGCCAGAGGCGCCATCACCATGATGCCGCGAACCGCAATCCCCGGAATCGAAACGCAATGGGCCAGCGCCTGTCGCGCTTGCGCGGCCGCAAAGCCGTGCTTCTGTTCCTCCTGTGCCAGATTGAATTGCATCAGAACATCGGTTACGATGCCAGCGGCCTTCGATCTTTTACCCAATTCAACCGCGAGCGAGGGGCGGTCGAGCGAATGAATCAACACCGTTTTGCCCACGATTTGCCGTGCTTTGTTGGTTTGCAAGGTCCCGATCAGGTGCCATCGCACGGCACATCCGGCTTGCGTAAACGCCGCCTGTCTGGCCAACAACGCCTGCACCCGGTTTTCGCCCAGATCCCGGGCGCCGGCCCGGGCGATTGCCAGGGCCGCGTCTGGCGCCGCGTTCTTGCTGACCGCGACCACCGTCACTTCATTGAGATCGCGACCGCAAGCATGGCAGATTTCACGCAGGCGCGCTTGAAAATGGCGGTAATTCGCAACCGGGTCGGGGCCGGGAAGCTTCATCCTACTTTCGCCCCTTCCGTGACCGATTCCGGGTTGACGATGACAATCGAGGACGCGCGGATCTTGTACGCGTTTTCAGCGTCCGGCTCGATGATCGCCCGGGTCCGGTCCGTGTCGAGTACCACAACAGCGGCGCGGCGGGCGTAACCGGAATGATTGAGCATGATAAAGGTCTGCCCGCCCTCCTCGATCAGCGCGGTGATAGGGACCAGCAGCCCTTCCGTGGTCTGCTGCGGCAAGGTGACGCTGCACTCCACGACCCGATGGTCAAAAAGGCGCGCCACCTGCCGATCGGTCGCCAGGACAAGCAAACAACCTCCGGACGACGACTCGGCGCGCGTAACGCGGGCATCCTCGACGACGATACCCTCGGATTCAATGCGGACCGTGTGGGTGTTGTCCACCTCAAACCAATCCGCCCGCGCGCTGGGGACAAACATCACCAATTGTTGCACCAGCCCATTGGAGATGCGCGCGATCGGCGCGCCCGCCGCGACATCGAGGGCGATCGCGCGGAATCCGGTCGCGGCGGACAACGTCGTGCGCAAACGATCGGGCGTCAGCGTGTCCAGAAAGGCCTGGTCCAGGCGTTCTTCCAGGCCGTCTACCCGGTACGAGACAATGCCCGGCGCCGGTGCCGTGATCATGCCGGCGTTCTCGCCGAGGATGCTCGTCAGATATCCGCGTTGACTGGCCAATTGATCCAGGCGTGCGTCTTTGAAGTCAATGTCCTGTAAGCGGCTTTCACGCGCTTCGATCAGCAAATCCAAGGATGAGCCGTATTGGCTGACGCCGGCCAGCGAACCATACGAGGAAGCGCGGCGCACAAGCCGGACAATGGCTGAAATCTCGCCGTTGGTCTCGGTATACACCGCCTGGGCAGCCGGAATCTGCCCGCGCTCGACCAGCTCCAGTTGGATCTGCGCGATCTGTTGTTCGCAATTCTCCAGCTCAACCAGTGTGTTTTCCATCCCCGCGCGGATCACCATGGCGACACGGTCTGTCGCGGCGACACGGACGCCTTCGGCAACGATCGGTTTGAGCCGCCCGTCCGTCGGAGAGACCAGCACCCGCTCATCGCGCACAATCAAGGCTTGAGCTTCGACCGTCCGCTCGATCCGCCCGGTCTGAATGAACTGGAAGCGGGGCGGCGGCTGGTTGCGCCGCAAAATGGCGGCAATCAAAATCAGCGTCAGGGTGGTGATGAGCGAAAAAGTCAAAATGGTGCGCAAGGTGCGGCTACGTGCTTTGCGCCGTTCGATCGCCTGCAGTCTTTCGCGCGGCCCGGGCGGGGCGGATGGGGAGGGACGGCGGCGAGCGCGCGATGGCGCGTTGCGGACCGGCCGGCGCGTGCGCTTGGCCGTCACACCCGTTCTCCTCCGTGGGCAAGCGCCATCAGGCAGGCCAGTTTGACATTCTCGTACACCAGGCCGCCTTGCATATATGCGGTAAATGGCGGCTTCACCGGCCCATCGGCCGACAGCTCGATCGACGCGCCCTGCACGAACGCGCCCGCCGCCATGATCACGGGGCAGTCATAACCCGGCATCGCCCAGGGCTCGGGTGTCACATGGCTGTCCACGGGTGCGGCCGCCTGAATGGCACGGCAAAAGCGTAACAGCGGTTCGGGCGCGCCAAATGTGAGCGTTTGCACGATGTCGCCGCGCACTTCATGCGCGGACGGCGTGGTTTCATATCCGGCCATCGCAAAAACGCGAGCCGCGAAAACGGCGCCTTTCAGCGCTTCCGCCACGACATGCGGCGCCAGATACAACCCTTGTGCCACGGCACGGTTCAACCCCAATGTCGGGCCGATTTGGCCGCCGATACCCGGCACGGTCAATCGCGCGGCCGCCAGCTCCACCAGCTCCGCGCGACCCGCTATGTAGCCGCCGGTCGGACAGATCCCGCCACCGGGATTTTTTATCAGCGAACCCGCGCACAGATCGGCACCCACACCGCAAGGCTCTACGGTTTCCACAAACTCGCCGTAGCAATTATCTACCATCACAACGGCCTTGCTGCCAGAGAGCCGGACCGCGGCCACGATTTCCGCGATATCGGCGGAAAGCAGCGAACGCCTGGCACTATAGCCGCGGGATTTTTGCACAAAAACCATCCGCACATCGGGTGTCATCGCCGACAGAATCGCGGCCAGGTCCGGACGCCCGTCGGGCAGGAGCTCGACCTGGCGGTAGGTAATGCCAAACTCGTCCAGTGAACCCCCGCTCTTGCCCGCCAATCCGATCACCGTCGCCAACGTATCATAGGGCCGCCCGGTGACGGACAACAACACATCGCCGGGCCGCAAAACGCCGAACAAACAGGCGGCGATGGCCTGCGTCCCCGAGCTGATCTGCACGCGCACCAGGGCCGCTTCCGCGCCAAAAACAGCCGCATACGCCTGATCGATGCGATCGCGTCCGCTGTCGTCGTAGCCGTATCCTGAGCCCATGTGAAAATGACTGTCAGAGAGGCGCGTCGCTTGCAACGCGGCCAACACGCGCAACTGATTGGTTTCGCGTATCGCCTCAATCGTGAGAAATGAGTCCGCCAAAGACGCTTCCGCTTCCCGCCCCAGTTCAAAAGTCAGCGGATCCACCCCAAACGGCTCATAGTCGGTAAAAATCAAAGACCGTAAACCTCCTTGGATGACATCAGGCGGATGCCGCCTTTTGCCAGTTCCGCGGCTGCCTGATCGGGATCTTCGACCCGAATCACAACCACCGCGTCCGTCGACGCGCGGCCGACAAACGCGTAGAGGTACTCCACCGAGATGCCGCCGTCGCTGAGCAGCGACAACGCCTTATCCAGTGTGCCCGGCGCGTCTTCCAGCGCCAGCGCGATCACCTGGGTGGAACTTACAGTAAATCCTTTTTCCGCCAGCGCCAGAACGGTCTCGTGCGGCTTGTCGACAATCATCCGCAAGATACCATACTCCGCCGTATCCGCGATATACAACGCGCGGATGTCGATCTCGTGGGCGTGCAGTGTTCGCGTCACTTCCGCCAGCCGGCCTGATTTGTTCTCCAAAAACACCGAAATCTGCTCGACCAACATCCGGCCACCTCCGTCCCGTCGGCCAGTTCCCGGGTGTGCGGGCCCCGGCCATTTTTATACGATCATCATAACAAGGATCCGCCGGTCACGCCATATCCGGCCTGGAAAGCGCGTTGATTGATCTCGCGTACCCGTTCAGGTAATACGGTGTCCAGCGCGCGTGTCCAAACCGGCACGGGAATGGTGAGCAAGCCCGCCATCGCGCCCAGCATCACCACATTGACCGCGCGCACACTGCCGGCTTCCACGGCCAGTTCCCGCGCGTCCATGCGGATGACGCGCGACTTGCCGCCACAGGCCTGTTCCATGGTTTCAGCGATGTGCTGGGGATAGCTTGCCTGTTTCAAACTGACAGGCAAGGGCAGAATATGCTGGTTGTTCAGAAGCGCCACCCCGCCGCGCCGCAACAGCGACGCCCAGCGCAACCCTTCCAACTCCTCAAACGCCAAAAGAAAATCCGCGCGCCCGGCCTCCACCGTCGGCGAAAAGACCGCGTCACCCAGGCGCGCGTAAGTAATCACGCTGCCGCCGCGTTGCGACATGCCGTGCACTTCGGAGACTTTCACATCCTTCCCGAGTTCCTGGGCAACCGCGCCCAGCAAACGGCCCGCCACCAACGTGCCTTGACCGCCCACGCCCGCCAGAACGATGTCCAATGTGCTCTTGCCGCTGATCTGCATATCATTTTTTCTCCTTACTCAACGCGTCAAACCGGCACACGCCTATACACAAACCACAGCCGTTACAAGCATCGCGATCGACAACGGGTTTTTGATCCGCGCCCGGCGTAAGCGCGGGGCACATCAGGCGTAAACAAGCGCCGCAGGCGGTGCATTTCTCCACATCGACCCCCACGCACTCCGTGCCTTTGCCGGTCGGGATCAGCGCGCAGGGGCGGCGGCCGATCACCACGGAGACACCGGGTTTTTTCATCTCTTCCGCCAGTACACGTTGTGACGCATACGTATCGGCCGGATCGACCACGCGCACGCTGGGCACGCCGACCGCCGCGCACAAAGCCTCCAGATCCAAAGCCGGCGCGGGCTGCAGATGGATATCCAATCCGGTCGCCGGATTCTGCTGGTGCCCGGTCATGCCGGTGATTGAATTGTCGAGGATGACTACGGTCACATCGCTGCGGTTGTAGACCGCGTTGATCAAATTGGCGATGCCCGTGTGAATAAATGTGGAGTCGCCGATCACCGCGACGGTGCGCCCCGCCAATTCGGGTACGCCCGCTTTCGCGATGCCGTGGGCCATCCCCACCGACGCGCCCATGCAAACACAGGCGTCCATCGCGCTCATCGGTGCCAGCGCGCCCAGCGTGTAGCAGCCAATGTCGCCCATGACCACCGCTTTGAGTCGAGACAGCGCCAGGAATAATCCTTTGTGGGGGCACCCTGCGCACATCACCGGCGGACGGCCGGGTGCTTGCGGCATGACGTCACAGCTCATGGCGGTATCGGGCGCACGGCCCCCCAGCGCGGCCTGGATCTGACTGACGCTGTATTCACCCAACAGCGAGAACAAATCTTTCCCTTCGCAGGCAATTCCCGCCGCACGGATTTCTGTCTCCAAAAAGGGATCCAACTCCTCCACGATGACCAGCCGTTCGACGGTGGCGGCAAAGGCGCGCACCAACTCGACCGACAGCGGCCAGACCATCCCCAGCTTCAGGACCGAGGCCTCCGGCAGGGCTTCGCGGACATACTGGTACGCCACACCGGATGTCACAATTCCCAGGCTTGCGTGTCCGCGGTGCACGTGATGAAAAGCCAGATCCGGCACAGCCGCGGCCAGCGCGGCCTGGCGCTTCTCTACCTCCGCGTGGCGCGCCGTCGCCATCGCCGGCATCATCACATATTTGGCCATATCTTTTTTATACGGTCGCGGCGCGACGGCAACCGCCTCGCGCGAGGCGACCAGCGAACGCGCGTGGGCCACGCGTGTGGTCAGGCGCACCATGACCGGCGTGTCATACCGTTCCGACAATTCAAAAGCGGCGCGGGTGAAATCCGCGCATTCCTGGCTATCCGCCGGTTCCAGCATCGGCAGTTTGGCCGCCCGCGCATAGTGTCTGCTGTCCTGTTCATTTTGTGAACTGTGCATGCCGGGGTCGTCGGCGACCACGATCACCAACCCGCCGCTCACGCCTGTGTACGAAGCGGTGAATAAGGGGTCGGCCGCGACGTTGAGTCCGACATGTTTCATACAGGTCATCGCGCGGACACCGGCGATGCTGGCGCCGATGACGGTTTCCAGGCCGGCTTTCTCGTTGACCGCCCAT